>JBBDRR010000084.1:4579-42145 GCA_040905395.1 Gemmatimonadota bacterium | reverse complement strand
TACGCGATGCTCAGGATCTCGCCGCGCGCGCCCTCGCCCATCAGGTAGACCGACGGATACTTCATCGTCAGCTTCGAGCCGAGGTTGCCGTCGATCCACTCGTGCGACGCGTCCCGTGCGACCGTCGCGCGCTGCGTCACCAGGTTGTAGACGTTGTGCGACCAGTTCTGGATCGTCGTGTAGCGCGATCGGGCGCCGTCCTTCACGATGATCTCGATCACGCCCGAGTGGAACGAGTCCTTCGCGTACGTGGGTGCGGTGCACCCCTCGATGTACTGGACCTCCGCGCCCTCCTCGACGATGATCAGCGTCCGCTCGAACTGCCCCATCGACTCCGCGTTGATGCGGAAGTACGCCTGGAGCGGCATGTCGAGCTTCACACCCTTCGGGATGTAGACGAACGATCCACCCGACCACACCGCCGTGTTCACGGCCGCGAAGAGGTTGTCGCGATACGGGACCACCGTTCCGAAGTACTCCCGGACGATATCCTCGTGCTCGCGCAGGCCGTCGTCCATCCCCTTGAAGATGACGCCCTGCTTCTCCCACTCCTCCTTCAGCGAGTGGTACACGACCTCGGATTCGTACTGGGCACCCACCCCCGCGAGGATCCGACGCTCCTGGTCGGGAATGCCGAGACGCTCGAAGGTGTTCTTGATCGTGTCCGGCACTTCGTCCCACGTGCGGCCGACGCCACGCTCGGACGGTCGGATATAGAAGTAGATGTCGTCGAAGTTCAGTCCGGAGAGATCTCCGCCCCACTCCGGCCACGGCCGCGCCTGCGCGTGCTTCAGCGCCTTCAGCCGCGTCTTCAACATCCACTCGGGCTCGCCCTTCTGCTCCGAGATCTCCCGCACGACCGACTCATCCAGTCCCTTCCGGGACTTCTTCATATAGTCGATCTCGTCCGAAAAGCCGTACTTGTATTCGTCGAGCCCCAGCTGGGCAACGGATTCATTCTTAGGCATCTTTGCTCCTTCGATTGTGAGCTGTCGGCTATCGGCTATCAGCTATCGGCACAGGCGTCACCAGCCGGGACGTCAGCTTTTCCGCCAAGCTCCGCGTGCGTCTCTGCGACGCCGGATCTCGCTCCGAACAAGCTGATAGCAGCGTCGCGTTCACGCGACGCTCAATTCCCTCGCCCACTCGTACCCCCGCTCCTCCAGCTCCAGCGCCAACTCGGCGCCGCCGGAGCGGATTACTCGGCCGGCCAGCATCACGTGGACGTAGTCCGGGGTGATGTAGTTCAGCATCCGCTGGTAGTGGGTGATCAGCAGGACCGCCATGTCCTCCTTGTGCTGCTCCTTCACCGTATTGATCCCGGCCGAAACGATCTTCAGCGCGTCGATGTCGAGGCCCGAGTCGGTCTCGTCCATTATCGCGAGCGTTGGCTCGAGCATCGCCAGCTGCAGGATCTCGTTGCGCTTCTTCTCACCGCCTGAGAAGCCGTCGTTCACCGACCGCTCCGCGAAGACCGGGTCCATCCCGAGCATCTCCATCCGCGACACCAGGATGTCCTGGAAGTCGAAGATGTCGATGTCCTCGCCGCGGTGCGAGTTCAGCGCCGTCCGCAGGAAGTTCGCGATCGACACGCCCGGGATCTCCACCGGGTACTGGAACGCCAGGAAGATTCCGGACTTCGCACGGTCGTCCGGCTCCACGTCGAGAATGCTTTCGCCCTTGAAGAGGATGTCGCCATCCGTCACCTCGTACGCCGGATGACCTGAGATCACCTTCGCCAGCGTGCTCTTCCCCGAGCCGTTCGGGCCCATGATCGCGTGGATCTCGCCCGCCTTGATCTCGAGGTCCACACCCCTGAGTATCTCCGTGCCGTCGTCCGCCACCTCGGCGTGCAGGTCGACGATCTTTAGAAGCGGCTCCGCCATTATTTCCTCCCCCGAACGCCCACGGCGTGGTGGCTGATGGTTTCTCGTGCTCTATGCGGCCGGTTCGGCCCCTGCTCCCTCGAGGCTCCGGCCGGTCCGCCCTGGACAACGGCACCGCCCGAACCGGTACCCGGCGAGGCGTTGTCAAGAATGATTCTTCTTATCATCGGAAGCTACGGTTCCAGTCGGGGTGTGTCAACCCGAAAAGCCAGTGCCGAGCAGGTGTTCGGCAGGTGCGGGGCGAGACCCGAGTTGTCCCGGATCTTGCGATGGCCCCCATGTGTATTGGCGCTGCAGATCTCGTGCGCGAACGATCGTCCAAGGAGAGATTCGATGACGCAGCAAGCCGGGGATGCAATTCGCGACGGGGGAGCCCAGTCGGCGGAGCGGACGCCGGGAGGGTCCGGAACGATCCTTGTGCTTGGCGGCGGCGGGATGAAGGCGGTCGCGCATGTGGGCGTGGTCAAGGCGTTGGAGGAAGCCGGAATCCGGCCCGACGCGATCGTGGGAACGAGCATCGGGGCGCTGACGGGGGCGCTCCTCGCGGGTGGACTCGGATGGAGGGAGCTGGCCGAGGTAGTGCGGCGGCTGAAGCGTGAGGACATCGTCTCGGTCAACCGGCGGGCGCTCTGGTTCGGCGGGGTTCGGCAGAGCTCCGTCTTCGATGACGGACCGTTCCGTGATTGGCTCGAGCGGATCCTGCCGGCATTGCACTTCGACGAGATGATAACGCCACTTCGCGTCAACGCGACCTCGCTGGTCACGGGGGAGGAGGTGTGGTTCGGCGACGGGCATCGGCGCGATATCTCATTGCTCGACGCGGTGTACGCTTCGTGTGCCCTGCCCCTGTACTTCCCTCCGCTGAAGTTGGAGGAGGACGTGCTCGTGGACGGTGGAGTGCTGAACGCGTTTGCGCTCTCGGAGGCGAGCGCGTGGGGTGCGGATCGGATCATCGGAGTGGATATCGGGTCGGACCTGGTGCCTCCGCACGAGGGCTACTTCGACCAGGGCCTGCTCGCGATCCACGACCGGGTGTTGAACATGATCCTGGTGGGGCAGCGCCAGCGCTGCCTCCAGCGGCATCGGGATCGGCCGCTTCTCTACATCCGGCCGAAGGTCGGCCATCTGCACACCTTCGACTTCGATCGGAACCAGTACTTCATGGAGGAGGGCTATCGGGCGGCCCGAGAGGCTCTCGCCGCGGCCGAGGCGGCTTAGGCGCTGGAAAACCTCATGGCGGAGGAGATGGGGTAACCGTGGTGGAGCTCGTCTGACCCGCCGGGTGGACTGCGGCGAAGTAGCGTGTATACATCATGTTGAGCCGGGACACCGATTCGGGCTCTGCGCGCGAGAGTAGGGTGATCACCTCGTCGCGCTGCTCCAGAAGGGCGCGAATCTCACCTCTGGCTGCCGGGTCGGCGATCGTGGGTGCCTGGTCCTGCAACTCGGCGAAGAAGCCCGCCATCAGCTGACGCGCCCGCTCGTAATTCCCCCGCTGCGACTCGGCCAGCGCGGCTCCCAGCCTGCCGCCGAGATCGAGCATCGTCACGTCGAACCGGGCCTCCACAAGCGTCGCTTCCACGTTCCTGAGCCTCAACCACTGCGGAACGAATCCGAGCAGGAACATCAGCAGGAGCGCTGCTACGATCACGCCGATACGGCGTGCCTTCGACCGATCTGCACCGTCGTCCATATGCCGTTATCCGTGTTCATCATTGGTCCCGGCGCCGGAACAGGACGCCTCCGGGAAATCCGAGCGATCGCTGCCTTTCAGCCCGCCGCGGATCCGTAGGTCAGGCAGAGGGTCAAGTTCCGCGCCATGCGGGCCGTGCAATCGGAGGCCGACCAGCCCTCAGCCGACGCGTGAGAATCCCGTTCCCACACAGGGTCCTGGTCCAGCCGGGCTCTACGGCCACTCCAGCATCGTGAGGAGAGCCACGGCGGAAACGAGGAAGACGGCTCCGTACGCCGCCGCGAAGCCGACAGGGCCCCAGGCGAACGTCTCGAACAGCAGGTTGTCCCAGATCTCCTGAAAGGCACCCAGTGGCGGGAGCAGCAGGAGGATCGCCTGCCGCACGCCGGTGCTGGCGGTGCTCAACGCCAGCGTGACGATCTGAGGAATCAGCGTCGGAAGGAAGAAGAGGAAGGCGATCCATCCGTCGCCGCGGCGTACGACGACGGAGAAGAATGCGACGATGCCGCCGTAGACGAGGCCGGTGAGGGCCGGCAGGATCAGGCCGGCCGAGCCGCCGCGGAATTCGCCCCACGCGATGAGCTGGCCGACCACCAGGAAGATCGCGGCGCCGACGAACGAGACGAGGTACGCGAGCCCCCACCGCACCCCGTAATAGGCGAGCGGCGAGGTGGGATGGGAGAACATCAGACGGGTGTACCCTTCCCGACGGTCGGTGGAGACGAAGCCCCCGAGCAGGATGATCATGGAGAGGGCCGCGAAGTAGGCGAGCGTCGAGGAGACGCCGAGTGGACCGAGGCTGATCGCCGTCGGGTCGAAGCCATCGTGCTGGTGAAACGCCGGCTCCTGGGAATAGAGCAGTGCGGAAAGCGGGATCAGAAACGCGAGCCGCCATCTCATGTCGCGGAGGATGACGAGAATCATCCGCGTGCTCCCCGCAGCTGCGATAGCCGGGAGAGGAAGCGCCTCTCCAGCGGTTCGTCGCCGTTCTCCGACTCCAGCTCCCCTTCCAGAACGCCCCCGTGCAGGAGCAGGACCCGGCTGGTGAGGCGCTCCACTTCCGCGAGGTTGTGCGACGCGAGGACGAGCGTGCGCTCGGGATCCGCCGAGAGCCAGTTGCGGACCACCTCCCGGAGCTCGGCGATCCAGACCGGGTCGAGCCCGTCGGTCGGCTCGTCGAGCACCATCAGCTTGCGCTCACCGAGAAGCGCCTGCGCGATCCCTACCCGCTGAACGTTTCCCTTCGAGAGGCTGCCGATCTTCCGGTCGGCGAGCTCCCGAAGCCCCAGACGGTCGATGGCGCCCTCGACTCGCTGCCACGCATCCTCGCCGATCTCGCCGAGCATCGCGTAGGCGCGCAGAGCGCCCCGCACCGTCCAGCCGCGCTGGATCGACACGCGCTCCGGCACGTATGCGACGCCGAACTTCTCAGCGTACGCGCGGGGCGGGAGTCCAGCCAGCGTGGCTTCGCCGGAGGAGGGGCGGACGTATCCCAGGAGTATGCGGAGAAGGGTACTCTTCCCTGCGCCATTGAGGCCGACGATCCCGAGCGAGCTTCCCGGCTCGACGCTGAACGTCACGCCCCGGAGCGCCTGCACCTGCCGCCGCCCCGGGATCCCCCACCCGTAGGATTTCGTCACCTCGCTGAGCTCGATCATGGCGAGAAAGGTACAGCTCTGCGGGCCGAGCGTACAGCCGGCGTCCGGCCCGGCCAGAGTGGGTAGCGGGTATGTTTTCTGCACCCGCACGGTCTCATGACGCCGCCAGATCCGTCCGCCCGTCCCGACGCAGCCGGTCGCTCTCCTGCTCCGCGCGGCGTCGCCGGACGCCGTTCGCTCTCCGCCGTTCTGGGGTGGATCGGCGAGCACGTGCGCGGCTTTCATGCCGCCGTAGGGGTTTTCCTCACCCTCGGTCTGGCGCTCGCGGCCGTTACGATCCTCCTGTTCGCCGCCACGGCCGCGCTCGTCGAGGAGGGGCTGACACTCCGGTTCGACCGTGCCGTGCTCCTCTGGTTCAACGAGAATGCGACCTCGCGGCTCGACGGCGCCGCACTCGAATTCACCGCGCTCGGCTCCGCATACGTGACCGCGACCGTCGCGATCGTGGCGTCCGTCTTCTTCTGGGAAACCCGTCATCGCTACTCGGCGGCGCTCATCTGGGTGGCGCTCGTCGGCGGCTGGATCCTGAACCGTATCCTGAAAGCCTCGTTCGAGCGGCCCCGCCCCGATCTGTTCGAATGGCGAGTGCCGTACGCCGGAGAGGGTTCGTACCCGTCCGGCCATTCGATGTCCGCGATGGTCGTCTATGCGACCCTCGCGTACTTCGTGGTCCGGTTGGAGTCGACCAGAACGCTGAAGCGGGTGACGATCGCGGTCTTCATCGCGATCATCGCGCTCGTCGGGCTTTCTCGGGTCTATCTCGGGGTGCACTACCCGTCGGACGTGATCGGCGGATTCCTGCTGGGCTTCGCGTGGGCGACCATCTGTGCCCTCGGCATCGAGGCGATCCGCTACTTCCGCGAACGACGTCCGCAGGTGGAGTCCGAGGAGCGCGACCTGGACCGTGGGGTGCTCCAGGAGTCGGAGGGCGCCGATTCGACGGGGCTTTCCGCCGGCGTCCGGACCGAGGCGTAGCGCGTTGGCCGTCCCGACACGCCGACTTCCCCGCCGAACGCCCCGTCGAGCCGGAGGCGTGCATCGCAGGGGCGGCCGTGCGAGGCTGCGCCGACGCGTCGGCAGGGGTGGCAGGCGCGGCGCCACACAGGGAGCCCGCTCCACACTGCGGCACTTCCGGCAGGCGACCATCCTGGCAGTCGCCATCACCGCGTTCCTCATCCTCCTGCTCGCGCCCGACGGCGCTCCCGCCGACGCGCAGGAGCCCGCGGCAGTGCAGCAGCCCACCGATACCGTCGCCGATCTTCCCGACACCGTATCGATCATCGAGGAGCTCCCGGTCGAGGACCTGCAGGTCCCCGACGCGGCGGATACGGAGCCGGAAGAAGTCAGGGCCGACACCCTGCTGCGCGCCGCTCGTGAGGAGGCGGTGCGGACGGCGCGAGGGCTCTGGTTCGGCCTTCTCGGCAACCTGCCGAAGTTCGCGGTCACGCTCGGCATATTCCTGCTCGCCGGGGTCGCGGTCCGGCTCGTCCGACCCGTCCTTCGCCGCGCGCTGAAGCAGTGGGAGCGGGCGAACGCCACGATCGCCCTCGTCGGCATCGCCATCTGGCTCTTTGCGATCGGCGTCGCCGTGAGCGTCCTCGCGGGTGACATCCGGGCGCTCGTCGGCTCCCTCGGTCTCGTCGGCCTGGCTCTCTCGTGGGCGCTTCAGACACCGATCGAGAGCTTCACCGGGTGGCTGTTGAATTCCTTCCAGGGTTATTTTCGTGTGGGCGACCGCATCGCCGTGGGGGAGGTGTTCGGCGACGTGTACCAGATCGACTTCCTCACCACGACGGTATGGGAGATCGGAAGCCTCGAGCGCCCCGGCTTCGTACAGGCGGAACAGCCCACGGGGCGGCTCATCACCTTCCCGAACAGCGAGGTGCTGGCGGGCTCCATCGTCAACCTCACGAGAGACTTCCCGTACGTCTGGGACGAGCTGACGATTCCTATCGCCGACCGCTCCGATATCCCATACGCGGCTGAGGTGCTCCGCCGCGTGATGGCGGAGCTGGTCGCGGGTTACATGGATCGACCGGCCGAGGAGTACGAGGCGATCCTGGCGAGGGCCGGCCTCGAGTCGCAGGTGGCGAGGGAGCCGCAGGTCTTCGTCGCGCTGGCGGACTCCTGGATCAACCTCTCCGGGCGATATCTCGTCGGCGCGCGCGAGCGAAGGAAGTGGAAGAGCGAGCTCACCAGCGCCGTCGTCACGGAGTTCAACCGCGTCGAGCACGAGGCGAGGATCATCCCGGTCTTCCCGCGCCAGCAGATCCAGCTCATCGGGTCCGATGGACGGCCGCGCAACCCCCCGGGGGACGGGGTCCGATGAAGGAGCGCCCAACGGGATCGACGGTTGTTCGTCGCTCGATGCGCCGCATGCGTGCGACGAGCGGCCGCACGATCGCGCCGCCGACCGCGGCCAGGAACCGAGCACCGGCATGACCGACCAGGATAGTGCGATTCTCGACCACACTCCCATCGTCGACGAGGGCGCCGCGCCCGAGTCATGGCTCTACGTGCTGCACGGGATATACGGAAGCGGCCGGAACTGGGGGAGCGTGACGCGGCGGCTGGTGGAGGAGCGGCCCGAGTGGGGGGTGATTCTCGTGGATCTCCGGCTGCACGGCGGTTCCACCGAGCTGCCGCCACCGCACACGGTCCGGGCGTCCGCCGCCGACGTCGCTCGTCTGGAAGTGTCGCTCGGCCGGCCGGCGACCGCGATCCTGGGCCACTCGTTCGGGGGTAAGGTCGCGCTCCTGCGATCCGCCGACCCCGAGGAGGGGCTGCGCCAGGTCTGGGTGGCGGACTCCACACTGCCGCCTCGCGAGCCGTCCGGCACGGCGTGGGATATCATCGGC
The DNA here is from genome assembly GCA_040905395.1 of Gemmatimonadota bacterium. GTDB lineage: Bacteria > Gemmatimonadota > Gemmatimonadetes > Longimicrobiales > Longimicrobiaceae > WHSP01. Next base: position 34,050 of record JBBDRR010000084.1, on the reverse strand, counting down.
ATCGTCCGCGGCCTCCCCGACAGCTTCGCTTCGCGCGACGAGTTGGCCGACGCCCTCACGGAGCACGGCTACGCCCGTGGCGTCGGGCAGTGGCTGGCGATGAATCTGGAGCGCGAAGGGGCGGAGTTCCGCTGGAAGCTGGATTGGGATGGCGTCGAGGAGATGTTGCGCGACTACTTCGCGACCGATGTCTGGTCGACCGTCGAGAGCCCGCCCGACGACATCGAGGTCCACATCGTGAAAGCGTCGAAGTCGAACGCCATCGACGACGAATCCGCGGCCCGGGTCCAGGCCGCCGGCGAGCGCACCGGCCGCGTCTTCCTCCACACGGTCGAGGGCGGGCACTGGCTCAACGTCGACAACCCGGAGGCGATCCTGAGGTTACTCGTGGAGAGGCTCTGAGCGCACCCCCCCTTCGTCATCCCGGCGAACGCCGGGACCCAGGCGGCGTTCGAACCTCCACAGGATACCGGCGTTCGCCGGATGACGAAGTCGATGCCCGACCTTGCTATCCCGGCCGCCCGCGAAGTTCCGCCAGCTGGTTCCGCACCGATTCGCTGCCGGTCCCGCCGACGCTGTCGCGCGATTCGAGCGACTTTCTCGGATCGAAGAGCGTCGCCAGGTCGGCGTCCACGAAGTGCTCCGACACTCCGGCGAAACGCTCGAGGGGTAGCTCGGCGAGCGAGCAGCGCAGCTCCTCCGCCGCACGCACGAGGCGGCCGACCATCTCGTGCCCCTCCCGGAAGGGAACGCCGCGTCGGACGAGGAAGTCGGCCAGGTCCGTCGCGAGCATCGCGGCGTCCACCGCGGCGGCGCAGCGCTGGACGTCGAAGCTCATCGTCTCCACGCTTCCCGAGACTGCGGGGAGTAGCGCCGCGAGTGTGTCGACGGCGTCGAAGAGCGCTTCCTTGTCCTCCTGCAGGTCCTTGTTGTAGCCCGTCGGAAGCCCCTTCAGGAGCGTGAGCGTTCCCATCAGCCCGCCGATCAACCGACCCGCCTTCCCCCGCGCGAGCTCCATCGCGTCGGGGTTTCGTTTCTGTGGCATCAGCGAGCTACCGGTCGAGTAGGTGTCGGAGAGCCTGACGAAGCCGAATTCGGCGGAGGTGAAGAGGATCAGGTCCTCGGCGAGGCGGGACAGGTGGACTCCGAGCGTCGCGGCGACGAAGAGGATCTCTGCGATCCAGTCACGATCGCCAACGGCGTCGATGCTGTTCCGGCTGATGGAGTCGAAGCCGAGTGTCTCGCGGAGATATTCGCGATCCACCGGAAAGGGGCAGCCGGCAATGGCGCCGGATCCGAGGGGCAGGACGCTGACCCGCTTCCGCGCGTCCCGGAGCCGGTCGCGGTCGCGATCGAGTGCCCACGCGTGGGAGAGGAGCCAGTGCGCCGCGGAGATGGGCTGAGCGCGCTGCAGGTGGGTGTACGAGGGCATCACCGTATCCGCGTTCCACTCCGCCTGCTCGAGCAGCGAGCGCTGAAGCTCGACGAGGAGCGACTCGACGAGGTCGAGAGCCCGCAGCGCCCAGAGGCGAGTATCCGTCGCCACCTGATCGTTGCGGGAGCGGCCCGTGTGGAGCATTCCCGCCACCGCTCCCACTTCCTCGCGCAGCAGCCGCTCCACGAGCGAATGGATGTCTTCGTCCGGCGCCGCTTGCCAGTCCTGCGAAGCGAACCCGGCCAGCCGCAGCGCGACTCTCTCCAGGCCTTCGTCCAGATGCGCCGCCTCCTGGGTGCTCACGACGCCCGCGCGGCCCAGCGCCGCCGCCCAGGCGCGGCTTCCCTCGACATCCTCCCGCCAGAGGCGCTGGTCGACCGGGAGGGACCGATTGAGGCGGTCCATCTCCGCCGAGGGCTCCGCCGCGAATCGGCCGCCCCACAGCCGGGGAGGGGTTGCACCGGGTTGCTGCGAGGCCATGCCGTCTCCTTTGTCGGTCATCGAAGTCGAATCGGAGCGAAGGGGGCGGGCGGTGACGTCTACCGGGCCCGTCGCCGAATCCGGCGCCACCCTGCCGTTCGTGCCGCGGTCGGTCGAGTCGGCCGCCTCAGCAGCGTCGTCCGCCGAGGTCGATGGCGACAGCGATCTCGTCACACGCGTGCAGCTTGGGACAGTTGCGGCAGTCGGCCCATACTTTCAGCGGAAAGTCCTTCTTCGCGACGACTCGAAAGCCGAGTCGGCCGAAGAAGTCGGGGCGCAGCGTCAGCGCGAATACCGTATGGACGCCGAGCCCGCGTGCGTCCGCCACCAGCTGCTCGACGACGGCGCGTCCGACTCCGGCGCGTTGGAGCGGCGGGTCGACCGCGAGGGAGCAGACCTCCGCCAGTTCCTCGGTGTAGACGCGCAGGGCGCCGCACGCGACGACTCTCTCCCGATCGGCCGCGTTTCCGCGTCCCACCGACGCGTCGTTGCCCGGCGAATCGAGCGTCGGCTTCAGCACCGCCGCCGGCGATCCCCAGCCCTCCGAGATCCGTATAAGCATCGTCAGAGCGCTCCTTCCAGCATGGAGAGCCCCCGGTCGAGGTCGTCGTCCGAAATGGAGAGCGGCGGCACGAGGCGAACCACGTTGGGGCCCGCACCGACCAGCAGCAATCCGGCGTCGAGCGCCCTGGCCACTACCTCGGTGGCCGGTCCGGACAGCTCGATTCCCCAGATCAGACCCGTCCCCCGCACCGCCGCCACCTCCCGCGCGAGCGCCAGCGCCTCCAGCCGCTCCGAAACGATGCCGCCCTTGCGGCGAACCTCGGCCAGGAAACCGTCGGCGCCAACCTTCCGGCAGACGGCGAGCGCCGCCGAGGCAACGAGCGGTCCGCCGCCGAACGTCGTGGCGTGGTCACCCGGCTGTACGGCGTCGGCGACCCGCTCGGACAGCAGCACCGCGCCCATCGGCAGCCCCCCCGCGAGTGGCTTGGCCAGCGTCATGATGTCCGGTGTCACGCCCGATGCCTCGTGCGCCCACAGGGTCCCGGTGCGCCCCAGCCCGACCTGCACCTCGTCGTAGATCAGCAGGGCGCCGACGCGGTCGCACGTCGCCCGAAGCGCCCGGAGAAATTCGGCCGGAACGGGGAGAATGCCGCCCTCCGCCTGGATCGGCTCGATGATCACCGCCGCCGTCCGCTCCCGGGAGACCGCTTCGAGCCCCGCGAGGTTGCCGACGTCGACGAAGTCGACCCCCGGCATGAGGGGCCTGAACGGCTCCTGGAACGATGCCCGGTCCGTCGCGGCGAGCGCGCCGAAGGTGCGACCGTGAAAGCTGCCCCGGAAGGCCACGATCCCGGACTTCTCGTCCGAACCGTTCGTCCGGGCCCATCGCCGAGCGAACTTGAACGCGCCCTCGTTCGCCTCCGCGCCGCTGTTGCAGAAGAAGACCCGGTCGGCGAAGGAGTGCTCCACCAGCCAGCCCGCCAGCTCCGCGCCGGGGCGCGTGCGGTAGAGGTTCGAGGTATGGACCAGGCCGGTCGCAAGGGCATCGCGCACCGCGGCCTCGAAGTCGGGATCGCCGTAGCCCAGAGCGCTGACGGCGATGCCGCTGGTGAAGTCGAGGAACCGAGCTCCGTTCTCGGCGATCAGCTCCGAGCCCTCGCCCGCGACGAAGGTCGGCCCCGAGCGTCTGTATACGCCCAGCAGGGCGCTCGTATCCGTCGTCGATGTGCTCATCTTCGCTGATCCGTTGTGCCGATTAGATCCTCTGCCAATGCCGCCCGCCTGCCCGGCCCGGCGCCGCGCCGGCGGTCCCTCACGGTACGATCCGCGTTCCGACTTCGCTCTCCGACAGCAGCGTCAGGTCTCCGATCCGGACCTCCTTCACCCCCGCCCCGGCAGCCCTCATCGCGGCCCGCAGCTTCGGGATCATCCCCCCGCTCGCCGTGCCGTCCGCGATCAGCCCCTCGAGCTCCGCCGTCGTGACCCGAGAGAGTGCCTCACCGTCGGCGAGGACCCCGGGGACATTGGAGACGAGGAGGAATCGATCCGCTGCGAGACCGGCGGCCACGGCCGCGGCCGCATCGTCGGCGTTCACGTTCAGCGCTCCGCCGTCCGGGCCGCGGGAGACGGGAGATACGACAGGTGTGAGGCCGCTCTCCAGCAGCGCATTCAGCAACCGGGTCCGTACCTCCACGATCTCTCCGGTGCGGCCGAGCTGTCCTCCGCGAGCCGGAGCAGCCATCAGCGTCGGCCCGTCCTCGCCGGAGATTCCCGCAGCCGCGGCGCCGGCACCGATCAGCGCCGCCACCAGCCGCTTGTTCACCACTCCCGAGAGCACCATCGAGACCGCTCTCAACGCCTCGGGCGTCGTGATCCGCAGACCCTCTCGCCACTCCGGCTCCGCGCCCAGCGCACGCTGGAGGTCACTGACCTCTTTTCCACCGCCGTGGACCAGGACCATACCTCCCGAAGACGCCGAGACCGCCGCGGCAAGCCGTGCGGTCCATTCCGTATCATCAACCTCGTTCCCCCCGACCTTGACGACGCTTATCCCTTGCATGACGTCAGATCAGCCCCTCGGTCTCGGGCCACGCCAGCATGACGTTCAGGTTCTGCAACGCCTGCCCCGCCGCGCCCTTCACCAGGTTGTCCTCCGCGGCGAGCACCATCAGGAGCGGCTGCGTGACGCCGGCGATCGGCACCGCCGCGATGGACACGAGATTCGTCCCCACTACGCCGGCCAGCGACGGGGTGCCGTCCGTCAGCAGCTCCACGAACGGCTCGTCGCCGTAGTCCTCCTCGTAAACCGCCATCGCGTCCGTCGCGTCGAGCGGCTCCTTCAAGGGAACGTAGATCGTCTCCAGAATGCCCCGCTTGACCGGCAGCAGGTGCGGTGTGAAGACCAGCTCGGGCGCGGCTCCGGCGGTGGCCCTCCCAACCTGGTCACGCATCTCGTCCAGGTGGCGATGGACGTTCCCGACCTGGTACGCTCTGAAGTCCTCGGCCGCTTCGGCGAACAGCAGGTCGCGGCGCGGCGAACGACCCGCCCCCGTGATCCCCGATGCGGCATTGATCACCACCGCCCCTTCGCCGATGAGCCCCCTGCGCGCCAGCGGTACGATCGAGAGGATCGCCGCCGTCGGGTAACAGCCGGGGTTCGCCACCAGCTCCGTCGCAGCGATCCTCTCCCGGTGCAGCTCGGGTAACCCGTAGACGACATCCTTCGCCCACTCCGGCGTCGATTCGCCCGGCACCCGCAGGTCGGACGAGAGGTCGATCGCTCGCGCCCCCGCCGCCCGCACTCGCTCCACCCACTGGATCGAGGTGCCGTGCGGCAGGCAGCAGAAGACCACCTCGACCTCCCCCAGCGGCGCATCCTCGGACCGCACGAGCTCGATCTCGGGCGCGGCCCGCGCGATCCTTCGCAGCGGCTGCCCCGCCTCGCTCTCGGACGTCCCGAAGACGATCCGCACTCGCGGATGGTGCGCGAGGAGCTTGATCATCTCCCGGCCCGTATATCCCGTCGCCCCGAGCACCCCCACGGGGAGCGGTGAGGAATCATGCATCATGAGTGGAATGTATTCATGTTGCCGTTATCGTCAAGTTGCCGGTGCAGGAAGTTACGTTCACGGATCCGGGTGTGCACGGCGACCTCCGATCGGCAGAGCAACGGGCGGGGGCAGCACGGGACGGAGGTCCGTGTGGAGGGCCGATTTGGCGTTTGGCCCGAGGGGCGATCGGCCGTACGCGAACCTGTCGGGAGTCGCCGTTGCGTCGCGAGTGTTGCATTGCCGCGCCCCGAGCGGGTAATTTGGGCGTTCCGCAGGTGCCGAATCTCAGATACGCCTTCGCCGAGAGGTCACATGACAAGAAACGCGCAGAAGTGGTTCGTCTGTTCCATATCGGGATCGTTGTTCGTGCTGGCGGGTTGCGCCGGCGGTGACGGTCCGGATGCCGGAGCCGAGCTCGATACGGGAGTCGAGGTGGAGGCCGAGGCGATGCCCGCGATGGAGGGTCCACGCGTCGAGATCGTGGAGCCGGCCGAGGGTAGCGCGATCAGCGGGAGCGAGGTGACGGTAGTGCTCCGGACCGAGGGAGCGCAGGTCGTTCCCGCCGACAACCGGCAGACGCCGGGCCGCGGCCATCATCACCTCTTCCTGGACCAGGATCTGTCGCCGGCGGGTGCCCCGATCCCGCCGACCGGCGGAGGGATCGTTCACATGGGTGACGCGTCCGAGCAGTACACCTTTACCGACGTGGCTCCTGGCGAGCACCGGATCATCGCGCAGTTCGCCTACGGCGATCACGTGGCGATTCCCGAGGTTCGCACCGACACGGTGACTTTCACCGTCGCCGCGCCGTAGCAGTTAGCGGGACGACAGCCAGGAAGAACGAAGCCGCTAGAGGCCGGCGAGCTCCTGAAGTCGCTGGCTGACGGCGCCGAGCCCATCCGGGCTTCGCAGAATGACCAGGATCGTGTCGTCGCCCGCGACCGTTCCGACGATCTCCGGCCACTCCTCCCAGTCGAGCGCCACGGCGATCGGCTGTGCGCCGCCGGTGAGGGTCTTCACGACGAGGAGGTTGCCGATGCCATCCGCGCCGAGGTAGAGGGCGGGGAGGAGGCGGGCGAGCGTTGGAGTGGGGTCGGTGACGTGCGCAGGCACGACATAAGCCGAACCGCCTTCGTCGTCCGGTACCTTGACGAGTCCCAGCTCCCGTATGTCGCGGGAGAGCGTGGCCTGTGCGACATCGACGCCGCGCTTCGCGAGAAGCTCGCGCAGGACCTCCTGCGAATGAACGCGGTTGTGCCTGACGATGTCGAGGATCTCGGAATGCCGCTGGGGCTTGTGCACCGTGGGGAGGATCGGGCAAGAGGACGATCGGGCACGTCTATCTGGTGCCCGAGATCTTAGGCAGCGTCATGCACGGAGGGCAAGCCCGTCGGAGTGAGCCGCGGAGCGTCAGGCGATGAGCTCGGGCTCGTCATCGTCGCCGATCGCGGAGATGGTGATGAGGAGCGCGCTCGCTCGGTTGGCGCGGATGTCGTGGGCGTGGCCCGGTCCGAAGAAGAGAACCTCGCCCTCGCGGAGCGGGTGCTCACCCTCGTCCGTGCGGAAGTTGATGTCGCCTTCGATGACCTGGATGGTCAGCGGACTGTCTGCCTGGTGCGTCGCGATGACGTTCCCGGCGTCCATGGCGACGAGCACGAGCCGCATCCGTCCGGACTTCGTCAACGTCCTCGCCGCTCGTCCGCCGTGGTGGTGCTCGTCGTCCTGCCGCAGCTCCTCGATCGTCTCCCGCAGGTTGAAGGTCAACATTGGCCCCGAGAGCGGCCGATTGATCGACGACATGAAAGCCTCCGTGACTGGTTGATCTGGACAGACGGTTGCCGGTGCGATGCAAGGAGGGGGCCCTGGGAAGCTATCAGCTATCGGCTATCAGCTATCGGCTATAGGCCACGAGCCCCCGTCGTGGGCCGTTTTCAGCTGATAGCCGATAGCCGATAGCTGATAGCCCGTTCTAGTACCAGTACGTCAACCCCACATACCACCTGGGCTCGCCGTCGTCGTCGTCGAGGGGGAACAGTCGTTCGAGGGTGACGGCGTCGTCGAAGATGCTGAGGCCGAGGCCGACCGAACTGCGGAAGCCGTCGGTGGGCCGGGCGCCGAGGCGCAGAAGGGCCGGCGAGAGCTCGCCCTCGATCGCGGTCCAGCCGGTCTCGCCGAGTAGGACGAGGCTCGGTCGGAGGGGCGGAATGAGGAAGAGCCCGGCGCGGGCGAGCGGCTGGGCGGAGCGGGGGGGGAGGCCGATGAGAAATCTACCCCGTCCGAGAAGGGCGGTCGAGCCGCCGAACTCGTTCTCCTCGTACCCGCGCAGTCCCTCGATCGAGCCGAAGCGGAAGAGGAGCTGGGCGGGCACCTCTCCCCACGCGTGGCCGCCGTCGCCGCGGGCGGCGAGGGTGACCGGGCCGAGAGAATATCGCAGGCTTAGCAGGGCGACCGCCCGATTGTAGCGAAAGTCGCCGAACCCCGTCTCCCCCTCCAGGCGGGTCAACAGGCTGTTGCCGATCCCGAAGGCACCCGGACCAAGCGAATACTGGGCGCCACCCTCGAGCGAGAGTATGCCGCCGGGGTCGGTGCCGGCGAGGAGATCGAATTCGTCGGCGGTGCCGAAGAGGAAGCGCTGGGTGTTCACGCTGACCGAGTCGTGACGCTCGTAGCGAACCGTTCCGCGACCGCTCCACCGGCCCCGCTCCGCCAGCGCGGAGACGGCGCCGCCCATCGCGTCGTAGTAGTCGCGGGGATCGGACCCCCAGAGGACGGCGGGGAGTGTATACAGCCAGTCCCAGACGAAGGTGGGGCGGAACGGCTGGATGTCGCGTAGCTGCCGGTATCCGGTGGCCTCGAATCCCCAGTCGGTCACCGCATCGGGGCGCGGCGTCACCGCGACACCGGTACGGAGGGAGATCTCGCCCCTCGGCGTCTGCTCGGCGAAAGCCCAGCCAGCCGTACCGTACAGCTCCCAGCGGTTCTGCGTCGGGTTGGGCGGCACGATGCGACCGCCGAGCCCGACGAAGGGACCCTCGACGCGGTTGTACCGGAAGAGATGGCTTCCACGCTCGAAGTGGAGCTGAGCCTGTAATCCCGACCGCGCTGCCGCCTCGGCGCTCGCGGCGAGACGCAGGTCGGCGAAATCCGCGATCGCCAGCTCCGACTCCTCGTCGCCGAGCGGCGCCTCCCAGCCGGCGAAAGCGGCGGCCCGATCGCCGAGGTTCCACTCGAGCCGAACGAGGTCCCCACCCGGCATCCAGCCGGTGTTCGTCTCCAGATCGGTGAAGCGGTTCACCACCCGCGCCGTTACCGCGCCGCCCAGCAGCCGCGATTCGAACAGGATGTCGCGCCGCTGCCGGTACGGCAGCCAGTAGCGGCCCTCCCACAAGGCGTTCTCTAGCTCCAGGAACGTCTGCACCTGTCCGAACGATGCCGGGAAGAGGCGCTCTCCACCGGAGAAGGCCAGCCTTGCCCGGGCGACCGCGGCCCGCGACTCGTCGAGATAGAAGGTGCCGACCAGGAGCTGGTTCTCCTCCGTGGAGGCCGTGCGCGGCCGGACGGCGATCGGCACCAGGGTCAGCGTCTCGTCCGGCAGCCGAATCCGCACCGTATCCTGCGCTTCGTACCGGTAGAAGCGCGGGCCGCTCGCGCCGAATGGATTGATCGCGGAACGGCCGCCGAGCGGTGTGTAGATGCGGATCCCGTACAGGTGGGGGATGACCCACACCGTCTCGTAGATCGAGGCGAGAGTGTAAGGCAGGGGCACGACCATCCGGGTGCGGTGGCCGATCACCTCCTGGTGCAGGTAACCTCTACGCTCCCACCGGACATTGGAGACCAGCTCGTCGACTGTCGCGGGGAGGTCCGCGACACCCGTGGTGTCGGCGGCGATCGAGATCTGCATCGTCGTCTGGACCTCGGCCCGATAGTCCGCCAGGTCGGCGGGGACCTGGCCCAGCGCCTGGATCGCTCTCAGCACCAAGGCCTCCGTCTGCGGCGAGTCGAATACCCGAACCGTGTCAGGGACCTGAAGCAGTAAGGCAGCCGCGAGGGCGAGCTGGATCATCGTTTCCTCTGTTCATGACGCAGGCGCCGGCGGTGGACCGGGGCGGAGGCGTTGGCCGCGGGGAGAGTTCGCGTGCTGCGGCGCCGGTGGCAAGCCCCGAGCCACGTCACGCGCTCCGCCCGAGCACGGCGTCCGTCGCCGCATCGTTCCGAAGGCAGACGCCCGCGGCCCCCGATTCGCGCAGCGACCGCTCGGGCCGGTCGTCCCACCGCTCGCTTTGCTGAGCGGTCCCAGGCCGCGCGTATCGGAGGGGAGGACGCGGCGGGTGCCCCGCCATTGCCGGAACTCGAGCCGTCGAAGGCACGGGAGTTGCCCTTCTGCCGCCCCGATCGACCCGTTTTTTGACGAGATTGCGAACTCAGCGGAGGAAATATGCGCAGAATATCCAGGATCTGGCTCCCCCTCGTCGTGGCCGCGTTCGTCGCGGGCTGTACGGCCGATGTCGAAGACGAGGGCTCCTTGCCCGACGTGGACGTGAGCGGCGGCGAGATGCCGAACGTGGATGTCGAGCCTGCCGACGTCGAAATCACCACCGACACGCAGACCGTCGTCACACCCGACGTCGACATCGAGGCGCGGGAGCCCTGAGCCGGGAACCACTCTCACGGCCGTAGTTCGAGAGCCCGCTCCGGCGGGCTCTTTTTCCGGCCCTCATCGGGCGATCAGAGGGCCGTGAAGGCGATGAAGCTCAGGTAACACGCGACCAGGAAGCCGCCCTCCCAGCGGTGGATCCGGAGGCTCGTGAACATCAGCGGGACGAAGAGCAGGCTCAGGGCGATCACGACGGGCGCGTCTATACGGAGCACCGTGGCACTGATCGGCAGGGGCCGGATCAAGGCCGAAACGCCGAGGATCAGCGCGACGTTGAAGATGTTCGATCCGACGATGTTGCCGATCACGATCTCCCCCTCGTCCCGCCGCGCCGCGCTGACGGACGCGGCCAGCTCGGGCAGGGAGGTGCCCAGCGCGACCAGCGTCAGGCCAATGACGACCTGCGAGACCCCCAGCTCGGTCGCGATGGCGATGGCGGAGTCCACCATCAGGTTCGCGCCGACGGCCAGTACGACGAGGCCGACGATCGCGATCGCCGCATCCCGCTTCACCGAATTCCGCTCTGAGACGTCGACGCCCTCGCGCTCGAGCACGGCGTCGAGGTCCGAGGACTGCCGCCTCGCGTCCACGGCGATGAAACCGATATACGCCGCGAAGAGAACGAGGAGCAGTGCGCCCTCGGCACGCGAGATGGTGCCGGACCAGGCGAGCACCGGGATGATCGCGGCCGCTCCGATCATGATCGGCACGTCGCGCAGCACGAGCTCGCGTTTCACGTACATCGGGCGGATCAGGGCGGCGAGGCCGAGGATCAGCCCGATGTTGGCGATGTTCGAGCCCAGAACGTTCCCCACCGCCAGCTCGCCGTTGCCGCCGTACGAAGCGATGCCGCTCACGACGAGCTCCGGCGCCGACGTGCCGAATGACACCAGCGTCAGCCCCACGACGAAGGAGCTCACGCCGAGCTTCGCGGCGATTCGGGCCGACCCGCCAACGAGCCACTCGGCTCCATAGACGAGCCCGGCCAGGCCGATGACGAAATAGACGAGATCGAGAAGCAAGACTGACGAAGAGGGCGTCTGGGGGGGTGAGGGAGCGCCTAGCCGTCGAGCGGGCGCGCCACGAGAATGCCCGTCGACTGCCCGATGGCGGCGACGTACTCGGGCACCGTTGCGCTCGTGATCTCCACCACGCCGCCCGACAGGGGCGCGTGCAGCACCCGCATCACCCCGTCGTCGTCGTAGGCGAATGCCGCGTGCGTCACGTCGAGCCCCTCGATGGATGTGGCAAATGCCAGGATGTCTCCCGACTGCAGCCGGTCGGTGATGCCGGCGATGCGCTGCGTCGGAACCACCGAGCGCGTGAGGTCGTCGAGCTGCCGCTCGATCTCGGCGATCTCCTCGCGTACCTCCGGATACGCCATCGCGGGATATGCGTCGGGATTCCTGGACATGAAGCGGAGCGGCCGGTCGTCCGGAGTGCCGCCGAGCTCCTCACCGATGACCCGCACGAGGCCGCGACGCTCGTTGTCGTGGAGCCAATCGCTGAAGTAGTGGAGCCGCGACGTGTAGCCGGCGCGCTCGCCCCCGCGGTAGCGCATCCGTTCCATCTCGGCCGCGAAGGCTTCCCAGGTTGCCGGCCCCTTCGACCGCGCGATCCGGGCGACAGCGAGGCACGATTCCACGAGGCTGACACAGTCGAAGCGCTCCAGATCGAGGGTCAGCGGCTCTGTACGCATCGGGCTGCCGCCCGCACGGATGTACTCCTCGAGGGTGAAAGCCACGTACGGCGTTCCGATGGCCAGCTCACCCACCCGGACGGCGGCGAGGCCGAGCACCACGTCCGCCGAATCGTACCCCTCCGCTCGCAGCGTCTCGACCCAGTTCTGCAGGCGAAGCTCGCTCTCCGTCGCCGGCATCGACCGTTCCGCGGCCGCGCCGGTTTCCGCAGGGCCGTCCGCGCCCGGGATCTCATCCCGACAGCCCAGGAGGGGCCCGGTGATGACCGCCCCAGCGGCGTACCAGCCGAGCCGGCGTATCGCTTGCCTGCGTCCGAGCTTTTCTGTCATCATATCGGGCCGACACCGCTGCACGATTCCGGCCAGCAGGCCGGCTCCGGCCGTGGTGGCCAGCGGCCCTGTCGCGCCGTATTGTCCCACCTCGAACCGATCGTCACCCCGATTCGCGCATGGAAGAAGAAGTCGTGCTCGTGGACGTCCGGGACAATCAACTCGGTACCGCGCCGAAGCTGCAGGCACACCGGGAGGGGAGACTCCACCGCGCCATATCCGTCTTCCTGTTCAATCCTGCCGGAGAGATGCTGCTGCAGAGGCGGGCGGGCGGAAAGTATCATTCGGCCGGTCTCTGGTCGAACGCCTGCTGCAGCCACCCCAGGCCCGGTGAGCAGCCGCATGCGGCGGCGATTCGTCGCCTTCAGGAGGAGATGGGAATAGCAGCGCCCCTGGATTACGCCTTCAGCTTCGTCTACAAGGCCGAGCTGGAGAGTGGCCTCTGGGAACACGAGCTGGATCACGTCTTCGTCGGCACGTCCACGGAAATCCCTTCGCCGGACGCGTCGGAAGTGGGCGAGTGGCGCTGGACGAGCGTCGACGAAGTCGAGGCCGAGCTCGAGCGCGAGCCGTCCAGCTTCACCGTCTGGTTTCCGCTCGCCTTTCGGGAGCTGCGCAGGAGGACCGGTGGTCGCTGAGGCCCGATCTCGCGTCCGTCTGGCGGCGGCCCGCGGTCGGGCAGCCCGTTGACCTGCCCGCCGAACGATGACATACTGGTTGAGCGGCAGTTTTCGACCAACCGAGGACGTTTCCGGCAACGGCGCGGGGATCAACCCCGCGCCATCCGTATTTTCCCGACCGTTTGCTCCTAGAGATCGCGGTGTTCGCTGGCGTCGTGCTGGCTGCGGGCAGGTCGAGCCGGATGGGCTCGCCCAAGGCCCTTCTGACGCTGGAGGGGCAGACCTTCCTCGCATGCGTCGTGGGAGCGTTCCGGGCGGGCGGTTGCGATCCGACGGTGGTCGTCACCGGTCCTGAAGAGGATGAAGACGCCGCGCTCATCGCGTGCGCGGCCCGGGAAGCCGGCGCCGCGGTGGCCACGAACCCGGATCGGGATACGCCGCAGCTCGACTCCGTCCGCGCCGGACTCGCCGTCCTGCCGGAGAACGTCGAGGGCGTGCTGATCTCACCGGTGGACGCGCCGGCGGTGACGGCGGATCTGGTCAGAAGCCTCATCGATGCCGCCGCGCTCGGAGCGCCGGTGGTGCTGCCCAGCTTCCGTGGCCGGCGCGGTCATCCGGTTCTCATCGGCCGTACTGCGCTGCAGGAGCTGGCCGCCGGAGACCTGCCACGGGGAGCGAGGTCGTTGATTCAACGCTACGAGGGCTCGCTGGTGGAAGTCGCAGCCGGGCCGGAAGTCCTGCTCGATGTCGATACCCCGGCCGACTACCAGGCCCTCCGGGAGCGGCGTACATGAGCCCGGGTGAGGCCGCGCAACACGTCGTCGACGCCCTCGCCGGCGGAGAACCGGTCGTGGAAGTCGTCGTGGTTGCCAGCGAAATTTCGGACGTCCGCGTCGGTGAGCGCGCCGTGGTCTGGGCCGACCGATCGGAGGGATCGCTCGGGGACGGCTCGCTGGACGACCGGATGGTCGCCGCCGCGCGGGACGCTCTGCGCACACGGAAGGCCGGCACCGCACCGTTCGAGGTCCGCGATGCGCGCGTGTCGGTATTCCTGGAGCCGCATTATCCGCCGGACGAGCTGGTGATCGTCGGAGCCGGACACATCGCGCGCCCGCTCTGCCGCGTCGGCGCGATGCTCGGGTACGAGGTCACCGTGCTCGACGACCGGCCCGGCTTCGCGACACGGGAGCGTTTCCCCGACGCCGAGCGTGTGATCAAGGCCAACTTCAGCGATCCGTTCCGCGACGTGCCGCTCGGCAGGGGAACGCACCTCATCCTGGTGACGCGCGGGCACAAGTACGACTACGACGCACTGCTCGACGTCTTGCTGCGCGGAGTCGACCTCGCGTACATCGGCATGGTCGGCAGCCAGCGGCGGGTCAGAGCGGCCCTCGAGCAGCTGGTGAAGGAGGAGGGGATTCCGCGGGAGAGGCTCGAGAGCGTCTACGCCCCGATCGGCCTCGATATCGGCGCCGAGACGCCCGAGGAGATCGCCATCTCGATCGTCGGCGAGCTCATCCGCATCAGACGCGGTGGCACCGGCACCTCGCTTCGCGACCAGGCACGGGTGATGGAGCGGTGGCTCCCCGCCCGCCCCGCGGACTCCGGTCAGGAGCGCACCGACGCACAGCACTAACGACCCGAACCACGGAAGCGATGACTGAGACGCATACGGTATTCAGCGCCGCGCTCGATGCCGCTCGCGAAGGCCGGCGGGCGGTGCTCGCCACCATCGTTAGCGCCAAGGGCTCGACACCCCGAGGCGTCGGCAGCCGAATGCTCGTCGACCTCGAGCGCGGCCTCACCGGCACGGTCGGTGGCGGATGTGGTGAGGGTCAGGTGATCGAAGCGGCCACCACGGTGTTCGAGACGGGGCGCCCTCAGATCGTGCGCGTCGACCTCACCGAGGACCTCTTTTCCTGGAGCCCCGCCGTCTGCGGGGGCATCTTCGACGTTCTGATTGAGCGCGTCTGACCCACGGAGCGCCTTCACGCCTCCTATGGCCCCAGAGCTACCCGTCCGCCAGATCGCCCGTCTTCACGCCGCATTGCGGCACTCCATCCCCGTCAAGCTTGCATGAGGACGACGTCATGACCCTCCCGTCCCAGCCTCTCACCGACGAGCAGCTCCACGCGATCCGCGAAGAGCTCGAACGCAGGCTCCGCCGGATGGAGCGGAGCTTCGACTCGAACGGGAACGGCACGTCACGTGAGATCGACCAGTCGGCAGTCGGCAGGCTCTCCAGGATCGAGGCGCTTCAGAACCAGGGGATGACCGACAACCTCCGCGAGCGCGAACGGACACAGCGGGACGAAGTCACGCAGGCCCTCAGCCGCATCGTGGACGGCAGCTTCGGCCTCTGCGCCGGCTGCCGCTCGCCTATCCAGTTCGAGCGGTTGCTGGTCTTCCCGGAAGCCCGCACCTGCTCTGCCTGTCCGGGTTCCGGCTGACAGGCGCCGGCTACGAACCAGGAAAGCGTTGAGACGTGCTACAGAGAATCCTTACTGTCTGGAGCTGGCTGGCGACCGTGGTGGTGGCCGTGCTCCTCCTTCCGCTTATGGGGCTCGTCTATCTCTTCACGGCGTCCAGGGATCCGGGGCGGTACACGCTCGGGCGATGGTTCAGGAGGGGCGCGATGGCGTGCGTGAAGCTCAATCCGCTCTGGCACTTCAGCACCTCCGGCTATGTTCCCGCGGATCCGCGGCGCCCCTACGTGGCTGTCTCGAATCACGAGTCGCTCGCAGATATCTTTCTGATCAGCCATCTGCCCTGGGAGATGAAGTGGCTGTCGAAGGACACCATCTTCAAGCTCCCCGTCATGGGCTGGCTGATGCGTATGGCCGGGGACATCTCCGTCGAGCGGAACAAGAGGTCCAGCCGGGCCGAGGCGATCGAGCAATGTCGCGACCGCCTGCGGAAGAACGTCTCCGTGATGATCTTTCCGGAGGGCACCCGCTCGAAGACGCCCGAGTTGTTGCCGTTCAAGGACGGCGCCTTCCGTCTCGCGATCGAGCTCGGCGTACCGATCCTGCCCATGGCCGTTGCGGGGACGAGAACCGCCATGAAGAAAGGATCTCTGCTCTTCGGCAAGGCGCGGGCCCAGGTCAGGGTCCTCGAGCCGATCCCCACCGAGGGGATGACGATCGCCGACGTGCCGGAGGTCCGGGACCGGGTCCGCACGCTCATCCAGGCGGAACGGGATAGAATGCTCCGTGATCTGGACCTCACCGTCGAGGCCGGGCAGACTTCCGCTTCCGGGCGCATCGCCGCTTCCTAGCCACAACCGCGCATCCGCCATGCCCCTCGACATCGTTCAGGTAGACGCTTTCACGACGCGCCCCTTCACGGGCAATCCGGCGGCCGTTTGCATCCTGGTCGGCGACGAGCCGCCCGCCGACTACTGGCTCCAGGATGTCGCCCGCGAGATGAACCTCTCGGAGACTGCGTTCCTCGCCGCACATGACGACGGGTACGACCTCCGCTGGTTCACGCCCGCCGTCGAGGTCGAGCTGTGCGGTCACGCGACCCTCGCGAGTGCCCATGTGCTCTGGGAAGACGGCCACCTCGCCCCCGACGAGCCCGCTCGCTTCCACACCCGCAGCGGCATCCTTACGGCGACCAGGCAGGACGACTGGATCGATCTCGATTTTCCGGCCGATCCCGTCGTACGGGAGGAGGCGTCCGAGGCTCTCGCTCGGGGTCTCGGAACGGAGCCGCTCTGGGTCGGGCGAGGCGAGACGGATCTGCTGGTGGAGGTGGCTGACGAGAAGACGATTCGCACACTGCACCCCGACTTCTCCGTGCTCGCGACGATCGATGCGCGCGCCATCATCGTCACCAGCCCCGCGATATCGGAGCGCTTCGACTTCGTCTCGCGCGTATTCTGTCCGCGTGTCGGCATCAACGAGGATCCGGTGACCGGCTCGGCTCATTGTACGCTCGGGCCGTTCTGGTCCGAACGGCTGGGAGTCACGAGAATGCTGGGCTACCAGGTCTCGCAGCGCGGTGGAACGGTGCGGGTGGGGGTGGGCTCCAACGGGCGGGTGACCCTCGGAGGACAGGCCGTAACCGTGCTGCGGGGAACGCTGACAGTCGCCTGACCTAGCGTTCGCATCGGCGAACTTGTTCCAGAAAGAAGCGCCGACGCCTCCGAGAGAAGCGTCGGCGCTTCGCGCGCGGCCTCATACCGCGGCGCTACACCCTACTGGGCCAGCGTGACGGGCCTCGCCAACAACCGCTGAACTTCGAGCAGCAGGCGGCTCGGCTCGCACGGTTTCTTGAGCCGATTCAGAGATCCCAGAGCCTCCGTGAACTCCGAGTCGGTCGAGAGAATCGAATCGAGCACGATCACCGGCGTCTCGGCTACGCGCTGATCCGCTCGGAGACGGTTGAAGAGGCTCAGACCCCTCACCGCCGGTAGAAAGAGCTCGGAGACGACCAGGTCCGGGCGCGTTTCGAGCGCGACCCGCAGTCCTGTCTCGGGATCGTGCGCATGGATAACGGCAAAGCCGTGATGCTGCAGGATCATCGAATAGATCGCGATGCTGTCGGCGTCGCTGTCGATGAGGAGTACGGTGGCGGCTGCCATGCAGGTACCACGGGTCGAGGAGCCATCTGAGATCCTGCGGAGGGAGCCACGGTCGAGCGGATGGCACCGGTCCAGGGGCGATCACGGGCAGGATAAAAATACCCCGACTTTTCGGACGACACAAGCCTGACGATGACCGTTTCGGAGCGGGCGCTTAGCGGCAAGTCGAGCGCAGTCTCCCGAAGTGCGGCGCGTGCAGCGGCTTAGCGGAAACGAACCGGAGCTGTCCTCCCCGCGGAGCAAAAACGACTTCGTCGAGCGGACCGCGGAGCCGACGCTAGAGCAATGCGAGCAGGAGGTAGGCGAGGAGCATGATCGCCACCCAGAAGACCATACTGCCGATCGGCCAGCTCCTCGCGAGCGGACCGTGCGGCCCGTGGGCGCGGAAGAGCCCGCCGACGACGGCATCGTAGCGCTGGCGGGGTCCCGCGGCGAAGCTGCTCCAGGCGGCGCTGCCGACATGGCCGATCCAGTGAACGACGCGCGGTGCGAGATGCCGGTATCCCCAGTCCCAGTCCAGTGTCAGGGTCGTCGTGCGCTTCATCATCGGAAGCATCACGAAGAACGCGAGGCCGGCGAACAGGAGAAGCTGGAACTGTGAAACGAGGTGCGCCACGGTGTACGGTACATACTCTACGGGGAAGGGCAGGATCGCGTAGAGCGGTGCCGGGAAGACGCCCAGGAAGATGCAGAGGAACGAGAAGAGTGCCATTGCCACCTTCATGTTGCCGGGCGACTCGGGCGGCCTCAGGCCGGAGTCCTTCTGGAAGAAGACGAACCAGGGAAACTTGATCCCGGCGTGCAGGAAGACGCCGGCGGACGCGGCTGTGAGCAGGAACCAGGCGATTGCGAGGTGCTCATCGGCCGCGGCCTGGCTGATCATCGACTTCGAAACGAAGCCCGAGGTGAAGGGAAAGGACGAGATGGAGATGGCGCCGATCGTTCCGAATAGCGTCGTGAGGGGCATGGTCCGGAACAGCCCGCCGAGGTCCGTGCAGAGCCGACGGCCCGTGCGGAGGAGCACCCCGCCCGCTGCCATGAAGAGGAGCCCTTTGTAGATGATGTGCGCAAAGGCGTGGGCCGCCACGCCATTCATCGCCATCGTCGTTCCGACGCCGATTCCCGTGACCATGAATCCCACCTGGTTCACGATGCTGTAGGCCAGGATCCTCCGCATGTCGTTTTCGAGCAGCGCGTAGACGATCCCGTAGAAGATCATATACAGCCCGATGGGGATCAGGATGGCGCTGCCGGCGAAGCCGACCAGGAGAGCGTAAACGGCCGTCTTCGTGGTGAAA
Source organism: Gemmatimonadota bacterium (assembly GCA_040905395.1). GTDB lineage: Bacteria > Gemmatimonadota > Gemmatimonadetes > Longimicrobiales > Longimicrobiaceae > WHSP01. The sequence continues at coordinate 15,389 of JBBDRR010000084.1, read as the reverse complement.
GCCGAGAGGAAGACCGTTCCGCTGGGACTGGCCTCTGGATACGCATCGGCGATCCACGCCGACAGAGGTGGCGCGCCGGCATTCACCAGGAATCCGGCGAGGATCAGCCAGGTTCCGATCCCCTCGAGCTGCATCAGCTCGAACGTCACCGAACCTGTCTCGGCGACGTACGCGGCGATCCCGAACATCAGGACGACGCCGCCGAACAGGTGCACGAGCAGATATCGGATGCTGGCGCGGTAGGCGCGATCGGTGTCGGCGGCCCATATGACCACCGTCGAACCGACTGCCATGATCTCCCAGAAGATGAAGAGCGTGAAGAGGTCGCCCGCGAAGGTCACGCCGATCGCGCTCCCGGCGTAGACCAGCGCGGCGGCGAGCTCGAGCGTCCTCGCATGGCGTACGGCGTAGAGCCCCCCCGCAAACGCCATGATGGAGAAGACGGTCGCGAAGAGTCGGCCCAGGGTGGATCCACGGACCGGCTCGATGGCCAGTCCGAGAAAGTCGACAATTCCGGCCGTACCCTCGGGAACGGCCCAGACCGCGGCGAGGGTAACCAGTGGGAGGGCGAGAACGGCCAGGTCCCGGCCTCGGCCGCGCAGCAGCGGCAGGAGCAGGCCACCGAGCACGAGGATCAGCCCCGGCGATAGCGTGCTAAGCGTCATAGTAAGAGTCCTTACGCTTCACCAGGTAGCCCAACAACTTTGCCGCGACGACCATCACGACGCACGTCAGGAAGCCGAACCAGGCGAAGAAGCCGAAGGTCGCCTCGATCCCGAAATGATCGTACTGGTCGATGAAGAGATCGGGGATGATCGTGAGGACCAGAATGGCGATGAAGACGATCCAGAGCAGCCGGATCGTACGCGGCCGTACGAGCCAGTGATCATGATCCGGCGGTAGAGTTCGTTCGTCGCTCATGGCGCACCTCCGGTCACACCATCGAGCATCTGCTCGGCGAGGGTGAACGGAACGTCCGGGAAGAAGAAGAGAAGCACGGACAGCGTGGCGGTCACCACCGTGGCGATCACGATGGGTAACGGCGCTTCACCATGCGCGGGTTCATGATGACCGTGGTCGTCGTGTCCACCGTGCTCCGCCGGCTCGCGAAAGAACGCGATGTAGACGATCGGGACGAAGTAAGCGGCGTTCAGCAGCGTGCTCACGATCAGAATTCCGACGGCGACCATCTGCCCGGTCTGGAACGCACCCATCATCATGAACCATTTGCTCACGAAACCCCCGCTGGGCGGGAGGCCGATCATCGACAGGGTGCCGACCGCGAAGGCTCCCATCGTCCACGGCATCGACCGGCCGATCCCGTCGAGCTGATTGATCTCGGTCTTGTGCGCCGCGGTGTAGATGGAACCTGCCGCGAAGAACAGCGTGATCTTGCCGAACGCGTGGGCGATGATGTGGAAGGCCGCGCCGACCGCCGACAGCGGCGCGAGGATGGCGGCGGCGAGCACGACGTACGAGAGCTGTCCGATGGTCGAGTATGCGAGCAGCCGCTTCAGGTTCCCGCGCTGCGTACCGATGCGGAGCGCCGCCACCGACGCGGCGATCACGGTGAACCCCGCCGCATACAGAAGCCAGTGGGTCGCCGTTTCGGCGACGAGCAGATCCAGGCCGAAGATGTAGACCACGACCTTCACGACCGTGAAGACGCCGGCCTTCACCACGGCGACCGCGTGAAGCAGTGCGCTCACGGGTGTCGGCGCAACCATCGCCGCCGGCAGCCACCTGTGGACGGGCATCACCGCGGCTTTACCGATGCCGAATACGTACAATGCCAGCAGGAGCGCGAGGGCCGGGCCCTCCACCCGGCCAGCGAGGATCCCACCGGGAACGAAATCGAGCGTCCCGGCCGCCACCCACGTCCAGCCGATCGCCAGCAGGAGCAACCCGATCGACGTCGAGATCAGGATGCCGAGGTAGACCCGTCCCGCCTTCATCGACTTCTCGCCCCCGTGGTGGGTCACCAGCGGGTACGTCGAGATCGTCAGCGCTTCGTAGAAAACGAACAGTGTGAGCAGGTTCCCCGAGAACGCGATGCCCATCACGCTCGCGATGGCGACCGCGAAGCAGACGTAGAAGCGTGTCTGGTGGCCCTCGTCATTGCCCCGCATGTACCCGATCGAGTACATCGAGTTGAGCGGCCAGAGGAGGGCCGCAACGAGCGCGAAGAGCATCCCCAGCGGCTCGAGCGTCAGCTGAAGATCCAGACCGGGAACGAGCTCCACGAGAGTCGACTCCGGTCGAGCGCCGCCGATAACGAGCCGGGTCAACGCGAGGACCGTCACCAGAAGCGCTCCGCTCGTCAGCAGCGTGACGCCTTCGCGAACGTTGGGGTGCCGCCCGGTCGCAACGATGAGAACCGCACCGACGATCGGAATCAGCAGGGCCAGGTTGATGAGCAGCTCACCCGTCATGATCCCATCCCCAACAGAACGGCGGCAGCGCGTCCGGCCACGCCTGCGGTGAGCGTCGCATCCACGCCGAAGTAGATGTTCGCCAGGACGAGAGCCCAGGTCGGGATGAGCAGCGAGAGCGGCGCCTCACGGATGGCACCGCGGCCTTCAGGAGACGGCAGAAAGTACGCTGCCTCCACCACTCGCCAGATGTAGATCACCGCCATCAGCGAAGAGATCACGATGAGGAGGGCGACCGGCCACCATCCGATTTCCAGCACCGCGACGATCAGGTACCACTTGCTGATGAACCCGACGGTGAGCGGCACGCCGATCAGGCTCAGCCCGCCGAGGGTGAACGCCGCAATCGTCCACGGCATCTCCCTGCCGAGTCCGGCCATCTGACGGAGATGGACGGTGCCGATCCGATACACGACGCACCCGAGCGCGAGGAAGAGCGCGCTCTTCATCAGCGCGTGATTGAACAGGTGAAGGATGCCCGCGGTGACCCCCGTGGCCGTTCCGAGGCTGATCCCGAGCGTCATGTACCCGACCTGCGCCAGACTGGAATAAGCCAGCATCCGCTTGATGTTGTCCTGGAAGATCGCGACGAGCGACATGGTGAGGATCGCGATCAGCGCCAGCGGCATCAGGACGTAGTCGAGCTGCACCGTGTCGAACGAGTAGGACGCACCGAAGACGGTGAAGAACACGCGCAGGAGCACGTAGACCGCGACCTTCGTCGCCGTCGCCGCCAAAAACGCCGTCACCGCGGACGGCGCATACGCATACGCGTTCGGCAGCCAGAGGTGCAGCGGAAAGAGAGCGATCTTCAGGCTGATTCCGACCGCGAGGAAGCCGAACGCCACCGGAACCGTCCGCGCCGTCTCGACCGCCGGGAGGCGGACGGCGAGATCGGCCATGTTCAGCGTCCCGGTCATCGCGTACAGGAAACCGATCCCGATGACGATGAAGGTGGCGCCGATGCTCCCCATGACGAGGTAACGGAACGCGGCCGTGAGCGCCCGCCGGTCCCGCCCCATCGCCACCAACGAATAGGCGGAGAGCGAAGAGATCTCGAGAAAGACGAAGACGTTGAAGAGGTCGCCGGTGATCGTGATCCCGAGAAGGCCGGCGAGACAGAGCAGGAACGCGGCATAGAAGAGCGGTATCTGGCGCCGCGGCACCTCGTCTTCGACGCTTAGCAGCGCATACGTCGACACCACGGCGCCGACCCCCGCCACGATGAGCAGTACGAACGCGTTGACGAGGTCGAGCCGGTACTCGATTCCCCAGGGCGGCTCCCAGCCCCCGATCGCGTAGCTGATCAGTTCCTCCGCCATCACCCTGCGAAGCAGCAGGATCGAAATCGCGAAGGTCGCCCACGAAACGAGGACAGCGAACCCCCAGGCCAGCCGAGCGCGCCACAACAGCGCGCAGATCGGCGCGGCCATCAGGGGGATGACGACTTGTAAGACTGGAAGGTGTTCCGTCATGACGGGCGGAGCCCCGGTGTATCGACGTCGGCGCGTTCGATGTCGTCGATCTCTTCCTCCTCGATCGTGCCGTACGCCTCCTTGATGCGGACGACGATGGCGAGGCCGAGCGCCGTCGTGGCGATGCCGACGACGATCGCCGTCAGGATGAGGACAGAGGTGAGAGGGTTGCTGTACACCACGTCCGGGTCATCCAGCAGGATCGCGGCGGTGCCCCCCTCCACCTTGCCAAGCGAGATGTAGAAGATGAAGACAGACGTCTGGAAGATGCTCAGGCCCACCAGGACCTTCACCATGTTCCCCCGGGATATCACGATGTAGAACCCGAGCATCATGAGAACGACGACCACCCAGTAGTTGTAGTGGCCTACGATGAAGTCCATCACTCCAGCCCCTTCCGGCCGGCGAACGCGTAGAAGATGGAAACCATCGTTCCGAAGACGGTCGTGATCACTCCGATCTCGACCCAGAGGATCCCGCGGTGCTGCCCGTGGATCGGATCGTAGGACAGCACGTCGTAATCGAGGTACGCTCCACCCAGCAGAAGCGAGACGACCCCGGTTCCAGAGAAGATCAGCACGCCGAGACCCATACAGAGGTGGACCGCCCAGGGGGGCAGGACGCGGCGCGTGTTCTCCAGTCCGTACACGAGCGAGTAGAGGACGAAGGCAGCCGCCAGGATGACGCCTGCCTGGAAGCCCCCGCCGGGACCGTAGTCGGCGTGGAACTGGACGTAGAGTGCGAAGATGATGATGTTCGGGACCAGCACCTTCGTCACGATGCGGAGGATAACGTTATTCGTCATCCGCCTTCCGTTCGGTCTGGTCGGCCCGGAGCCGGCGCCCGGCCAGGAGGAGGAGCACGCCGACGCCGGCGGTAAAGATCACCGCGGTCTCCCCCATCGTGTCGTATCCGCGGTAGCTCGCGAGGACGGCGCCGACGGCATTGTCGACGTCCACCTCCTCGCGCTGCTCCACGAGGTACCGGGGGGCGACGTGCATCTGGGCGGGGTTCGTCGGCTCGCCGAAGGGCGGGATGTCGAGCATGCCGTACATCAGAACGGCTCCGGTCATGATCACGACGGTCAGAGGCAGAACACGCGAGCGGGTCTGCGGCTTCTCCTCGTGGCCGACGAGGGAGAGGGCCGCGAGCAAGAGCACCGTCGCCACCCCGACCCCGACCGCCGATTCCGTGAAAGCAACGTCCGGCGCGTCCATCGTGACGAACAGCCCGGCGGAGAGCAGGCTGTAGATTCCGAACAGGATCACGACGCCGAACAGGTTTCTGATCCGCATCACCGCGACGCCTGTCAGCACCAGGAGCGCGAGCAGGGCAATGTCGATGAATTCCGTCATCGAGCCTTGTCCTCCCCTTCCTTCACGGCGGCCCGAGCGGCCTGATCGTTCTCGGCACCAGCCGCAGCTCCGTGCTTGACCAGGATCGGTCGGACGCCACCGAGCAGCGCGGCCCGGGCGACGGCGTGACTGGCTACCGGCGCCGTGAACCAGAGGAAGATCCAGATGAGGAGTAGCTTCGCGGCTACCAGCGTGAAGCCTGCCTGGAGCATGAGGCCGACGAGGGTCAACGCGGCTCCGAGCGTATCCTTCACGCCCGCCGCGTGGGCCCGCGTGAACACGTCGGGCATACGCAGGATGCCGATTCCGCTCACGAGCATGAAGAAGGCGCCCGTCAGGAGGAAGAACCAGCTCAGCCCGTCGATCACCAGCTCCATTCTTCCTCCTCCTCCGGCTCGCCCACACCCGCCAGGTCGCCCGAGCTAACGTACTTCAGCACGGCGATCGTCCCGATGAAGCTGAGTAGGGCGTAGACGATGGCGAGGTCGAGGAAATCGGGGCGGCCGGTCAGGAAGCCGAGCACCGCGATGAGCAGCACCGTCGCAGTGCCGAACATGTTGACCGCGAGCGCCCGGTCGTACACCGTGGGCCCGAGGATTCCACGGGTGATGGCCATCCCCATCGTCAGAAGAATCGCAACCGCAGAGATGAAGAAGATCAACGCACCACCAGTTCTCGCTCGAGACCCGCCACCCGCCGGTTCATCTCCGAATCGTCCATGTTGCCCGCGCTCTCGCCGTCGAGCGCATGCACGAACAACGTGTCACCGACAACGGCCACCGTGACCGTCCCCGGCGTGAGCGTGATCGAGTTCGCGAAGATGACCCGGCCGAGGTCGGTCCGCTGACGGCTCCGAACCCGGAGCATCATCGGCTTGATCGGCAGATCGGGGCTCAGGATGATCCGGACCGCGGCAATGTTGGAGAGAACGATTTCCTTGAGGAGCCACGGGATGTACGTCCAGAGGCGAGCCGTCAGGTGGATCACCGGTACGCCTTCGTGATCGACCAGATCCATCCGCACCGCGATGTAGACCGCGAAGAACGTCGACGCCGCCCCTACCATCAAGAGGAAGGAGGTGTAATGCCCCGATAAAACGAGCCAGAGCCCGAACAGCACGGCGCCGAGCGCGAGAATGTGGGTCCAACGCAAGACGGCGCTCAAATCAGTTTCCCGCCGAAGGTGAGAATTCGGAATGCACCCGACTCCGTTCAGCCGATCGAAAAGGTCGATTGTTGACGATTGGCGCCCACAATAACAGGCGCTTCGAGGCCACGCAAGCTTGCTAAATCGACCGTCGGAGCGGGGTTGGAGCGGGTGCGACAGCGGTCTCGCGAGGCGGCCATTCACCGCGTTCGCCGGCGGGGAATCGCCGGCCGCGGACAGGGCGTCGCGAGGGGTCGGGGCTTCGTCGCCGGCCGCCGGGTAACAAATCCGACAATCCGGTGTATGCGAAACGGCTGACACGAATGTCAGCGGAAATCAGCGGCCACAATAAGCGCCGCTATCACTGTAAGCGGACCCGGAAGTGAGAGCCCGGGCCACAGACGAAACGAGAAAGGTACTGATGAAGTTCGAAGAACTGTCGCTCGCGCCGGAGTTGCTGCGGGCGGTATCGGATATGGGATTCGAAGAAGCCACACCCATTCAGGCGATGGCGATCCCCGAGGCACTCGCGGGGAAGGACGTGTTGGGCCGGGCTCAGACCGGCACGGGCAAGACGGCGGCGTTCATGCTGCCGACCCTCCAGCGGCTCATCGGCGGTGAAGGCTTGCGGGCGCTGGTTCTCTGCCCGACGCGGGAGCTGGCCATCCAGGTCTCCGAAGCCGCCGCCGACTACGCAAAGCATCTCGACCTCTGGGTCGGGGTCATCTACGGCGGCACCTCCGTCCAGAAGGACATCCGCGGTCTGAAGGCCGGCTACGACGTTCTCGTCGCGACGCCAGGTCGGCTGATCGATCACCTGGAGCGCGGCAACGTCGACCTCTCGGATCTCGAGGTGCTCATCCTCGACGAGGCCGACCGGATGCTCGACATGGGCTTCAGGCCGCAGATCAACCAGATCCTCCGCCACTGTCCCAAGACGCGCCAGACGCTCTTCTTTTCGGCGACCCTTCCGAACGATGTGAAGTCACTCGCCTACGACAGCCTCAACGATCCGATCACGGTCGAGGCGGCGCCGCAGGCGACGACCGCCGAAGGGGTGGAGCAGTTCGTCTACCCGGTCGACGGCCGGCGTAAGGCTGATCTCCTCGTGGAGCTGCTCGAGCGCGACGGGATGGATTCGGTCATCGTTTTCACCCGGACGAAGTTCGGGGCGGACAAGCTCATCGCGCGGCTGCAGAAGGCCGGCGTAAAGGCGGCCGTCATGCACGGCGACCGGGCCATGAAGGATCGCGTACGGGCGCTCGACGCATTCCGTGACGGCGAGGTTCGAGTCCTGGTCGCGACGGACGTGGCCCAGCGGGGGCTCGACGTGGAGGGGATCTCGCACGTGGTGAACTTCGACGTGCCGCAGGATCCCGACAGCTACGTGCACCGCGTCGGCCGCACGGCACGCGCGGGCCAGACGGGCGAGGCGATCACCTTCATGTCGCCCGGCGAGATCGGCGATCTCCGATCCATCGAGCTGCACATCGGCCGCGATCTGCCTAAGATCGAGCTGGAGGGTTACGGTTTCGGTCTCGCTACGCCCGAGGGGTCGGCTCCCGTCGCTCCACGGAGGCGGGCTCGAGGTGGGCGCCCTAAGATGGGGTCGCGGGCCGGTGCGGAGCTGACACCGGAAGAGCTCGAGGCATTGCTTCGCGTCGGTTGAGACATCCGTAGGGGTGCCCGGCGCGCCTCCTTGGGCGGCCGGCACACGGGTCCGTTCGAAGTCGGTGGTCCCAGAGAGAAATGATGAACAGACTCATCGTGAACAGGCATCTCCTCCGGCTCGCGCTCGTGCTGGCGATTCCGGGGCTCGTTCCGGCCGCTGCGGCCGGAGCGCAGGACGTCGGCACGACCGCCGTCGCCGTGATCTCCGAGGGGGCGGTCTACCGAGTGCCGCTCACCGGCGTCGTGGAGATGGGTCTGGCGCCGTTCATCGCCCGGTCCATCGACGAAGCGGAGAGCGCCGGTGCCGCGGCGCTCATCCTGGACATCGACACTCCGGGGGGTCGGGTGGACGCCGCGGAGCAGATCGTCGATGCCATCGGCGACGCGGATATCCCCGTCTACGCGTACGTCAACCGCCGGGCGCTCTCGGCGGGCGCGCTGATCGCGCTCGCGGCCGACGGGGTGTACATGCGACCGGGTTCGACTCTCGGCGCGGCGACACCCGTCACCGGCGACGGTGCCACCGCTAGCGAGAAGGTCGTCAGCGCGATGCGCTCCGCCTTCCGCTCTCTGGCCGAGGCGCGTGACCTCGACCCCCGCGTCGCGGAGGCGATGGTCGACGAGTCGATCGAGATCCCGGGCGTAGTCGCAGCCGGCGATCTGCTCACCCTCAGCACCGCTGAAGCCGTGCGCCTCGGGTATGCGGCCGAGACCGAGAACCTCGAGTCCCTCCTCGCGGCGATCGGCTCGCCGGCGGTACAGGTCGTCGAAACGAGTCCGAACTGGGCGGAGCGCGTCGTCCGGTTCTTCACCAATCCGCTCGTCGCGCCGTTCCTGCTCTCGCTCGGCTTTCTCGGCCTCCTGATCGAGATCAAGACGCCGGCGTTCGGCATCGCCGGGCTGGCTGGCATCTCGTCTCTCGCCCTCTTCTTCGGAAGCCACTTCATCATCGGCCTGGCGGGCTGGGAGGTCGCCCTGCTCCTGGGACTCGGCATCATCCTGCTGCTCGTCGAGGTCCTGGTCATACCCGGCTTCGGGGTGGCAGGCGTGCTCGGGCTCCTCGCCATGGTCGCGAGCATTTTCCTCAGCCTCGTCGGTCGGTTTCCCACGACGAGCGACCTCTTCGTCGCGGTCAATGTTCTCGCTGGGTCGCTGGTCATCGTAGGTTTCGGCGGCTGGCAGCTGGTAAAGAGGCTTCCCGAGGACCGACGTGCTCGGAACCTGCTACATCAATCCGAGCTGACGCGGGCGCTCGGGTACGCTTCCGCGAAGCGGCGAGACGAGTTGGTAGGTCTCGAAGGCGTCACCCTCACCGACCTGCGGCCCGCCGGCACCGCCCGAGTGGGCCCGGAGAAGATCGACGTCGTGTCGGACGGTCCCTGGGTTTCGGCCGGGACCGCCGTCCGGATCATCCGGTCGGAGGGGTACAGGCACGTGGTGGAGCCTATCGGCTGAGGCCGATCGGCTCCGCACCCTCTTCCTCCCACGTTGCTTGACGCCGTCAGCAGATAGCTGATCGCCGATAGCCGATAGCTAATCCAATGGACGAAATCGTTCTCGGCAGCACACTGGTGGTCGTCGCGCTCGCCGCGCTCCTGCTGATCGTGGTCGCGCGCTTCATTCCGATCGGCCTATGGATCACGGCGTTCGCCTCCGGGGTGAGGCTGTCGTTCCTGAACCTGTTCGGTATGCGCTTCCGGCGGGTCGATCCACGCTCGATCGTGCTGCCGCTCATCGCCGCGACCAAGGCGGGGCTGCACCTGAACGTAAACGAGTTGGAGGGTCACTTCCTCGCGGGCGGAAACGTCAGCCGGGTCGTAGCCGCGCTGATCTCGGCGGACAAGGCCAACATCGATCTCGGGTTCCAGCAGGCGGCGGCGATCGACCTCGCGGGGCGCGACGTGAAGGAAGCGGTGGAGACCTCGGTCAATCCGAAGGTGATCAACACGCCGCGGGTCGCGGCGATGGCGAAGGACGGGATCCAGCTGATCGCGATCGCCCGCGTCACCGTTCGTGCGAACATCAATCGTCTCGTCGGCGGCGCCGGGGAGGAGACGATCCTCGCCCGCGTCGGCGAGGGGATCGTATCGACGATCGGCTCGAGCCCGGGCCACAAGTCTGTGCTGGAGAATCCCGATATGATCTCCAAGGCGGTCCTCAACAAGGGGCTGGATGCGGGCACTGCGTACGAGATCCTTTCGATCGACATCGCTGATGTGGACGTCGGAAAGAACATCGGCGCCGCCCTCCAGACGGATCAGGCGGAAGCGGACAAGCAGATTGCGCAGGCGAAGGCGGAGGAGCGTCGCGCGATGGCTGTCGCCGTCGAACAGGAGAACCGCGCGCGGGTCGAGGAGATGCGCGCGAAGGTGGTCGAGGCGGAGGCCGAAGTGCCCCGCGCGATGGCCGAGGCCTTCCGCAGCGGCAACCTCGGCATCATGGACTACGCCCGGTATCGCAATATCCAGAGCGATACGCAGATGCGCGAATCCATCGCCAAGCCGGACAACGGCGACGGCCACAGGCAGGAGTAGGCCATGGATTGGTTCACCGTTGCGCTCCTCATTCTCTTCTTCGTTCTGCCGCTGATCCAGCAGGTGCTCAACAAGGGCGGAGAGCAGCAGGCCCCGGAAATGGACCCGGACGAATTGGAGGGTGCGCCTCGACGGAAGCCGCGGCAGGTGGCAATGCCCGCGCCGGATCGGGAAAGCTCCGGAGACTGGGCGGAGGA
>JBBDRR010000084.1:0-4479 GCA_040905395.1 Gemmatimonadota bacterium | reverse complement strand
CCCGCCGCCGGTCCGTTTCGGCCTCGAAGCTGCGCCGTCCCGCCTCGCGCAGCTCCCGGATCTGGACGTCGAGCGGCGGGAGTCGGTGGGGCGGCACGTGCCGCTTGAGCCGGCCGAGCATCTCGACAGCGCGCAGCAGCACGGCCGGCGACCGCGTGGCGTGCACCCTGAACTTCTCGAAGCTCACCTCGACGGCTCTCTCCCACGTTATCTGAGTCGCGATGAAGCGAACTCGTCCGGCCGAGTCGGTGCGATAGGGCGACGGAAAGCGGCGGCGGCCCAGCATGGAGAGAACCTCGCCGAGGCGGTCGACGCACATCGCCGCAGTCGTGGGATCGTTCAGACTGGGTGAGAGAGCGCGCACCGCGATATCGGTCAGTTCGACGAGCCCACGCTCCAGATCCTGGTGCAGCGTCCACTGGCCGGCCAGCACGAAGCTCGCGGCCACCTTTCGCTCGACCCCCGCCACCCTCTCCTCGTCCCAGTTCCCGTCGTCGAACCAGAGCGAAGCAAGAGGTTCGCCCGGCAAGACGAACTCACCCACGGCGGGCTCCATACGGATCACGAGCCGTCCATCCTCCGCGGTCGACAGAAGTTTGTCGGCGTCGATCGAGTCGAGGTAGCCACCGCGCCGCGCCCTGACGACGTACGGCTCGCCCTGCGGCAGCGGCGGCTCTTCCCGCGTCTCCGCACTCTCCACGTCCTCACCGATCTCCTCCGGGAAGAGGTGCTCCACCAGGTTCCGAGCGTCGGCGGTCACATGCTCGATGATCACCGACGCGCGGATCGACTGGGCGATGTGGTTCACGAAGAAAATGAGCCCACCGATGCTGACGAGCACCAGCGCGATCGAAATCGTTACCGAAAGGCGCGGTACGAAGGCGTTCTCCGCCTCCGGCGTGGTCCCCACCGTCTGCTGGACGAGAAGTGTGTAGGTGAAGGTGGCGATGAAGATGCCGAGGACCCACTGATTGCCGCGGTCCGCGAGGAAGGTTCGCAGGACCCGCGGCGTGAACTGGGTCGCCGCGAGCTGAAGTGCCACGATGGTCACCGAGAAGACCACGCCGGTGACCGTGATCACACTCGTCGCGATCGCGCTCAGCGTGGACCTGGCGCCGTCCGCTCCAATGTCGAATACGAGCCAGATCTCACGCAGCGCCTCCGGACTGGCGATGCGCCGGTCAACCTCCACGGTTACATAGGCGAGCACGGCCGCGGTGAGGGTCAGGGCGCTCGGCACGAACCAGAGGCTCTCCAGCAGCCTGCTCAACAATCGGTCAGGGCGAAGCTTCATCGTATCTCGGGGCGGGTTCCTCGCGCGGACGGGGCAAGTTGTGCGCCCCACGTCTTCAGGACACCACAGAAACCGTTATTCACCAATGTGTTGTAGAGGGAAGGATAGGCCGTGGGGTCGGCACGAACATTGAAGTCTTCCGGCCTATCATGGCTTACGTTTCTGACGACGACCTCTTCCCGGTTCCTCGAGAGCCCCGCTCCATCTGGGAGCGCACGGGGCTGACTCCGCAGCAGCGGCGCATGCTCGACATTTCGCTGGGTGCCCTCTTCCTGCTCCTGACCGGCGGGTGGATCTTCACCGCGGCAGAAGCGATCAGTCGCGGCGAGAGTCCCTCCGTGACCCGTCAACTGGCTGCCGGAGGCTCACCCGTCGGCGCCGTCGCGGGCACGGAAGCGACGTTCGCGATGAACGCTCTGATCGACCAGATGGTCGATTGGGAGGAGGTCCGGGGGGAGAGTGGCGAGCTTCAGGTCCTCTTCCAGGAACCTGGCGCCACCGTGGCCCTTCCGGGAGCTGTCCCTGAGGAGCTCGATGTAGACTACGTCACCGTCGGCGAAGGCCTCGCGGATACGACTGCGTCGGCCGGCCGGCGCCTGCCCGGGACTTCGGGCATGTGGAACCTGCTCCTGCGGATGGGAAGCGTCGTGAGACAGGCGCCGAGCCTGAACATCGTGACGCTCACGCCGGCGCGGCAGATCAGCGGCGGGCGTCTCGGTAGCTACCGCATCGGCGAGTGGCCGGCGGGCGAGGGCGCCTACGCGCCGCCTGGCGGCTTCGTCCAGGTGACGCCGGAAAACATGGACACCTACGTCTCGACCCACTTCCAGCTCAAGGACTTCCTGACCAAGGGGCAGGAGGGCGTCTGGCCGAAGTATGTGGCGCTGTCGCCACGCCTCCTCGACAAGCTGGAGCTCACGCTGCAGGAGCTGGAGCGCCGGGGTCACTCCGTCGAGAACGTATTCGTCATCAGCGGGTTCCGGACGCCGCTCTACAACCAGTCGGGCGGGAACACCCAGGGTCGCGGCGCGCTCTCGCGTCACATGTACGGCGACGCGGCCGACATCGCGATCGACAACGACGGTGACTCGTGCATGGACGACCTTACCGGAGACGGGCGGGCCACCGTGGCGGATGCGCGGGTGATCGTGGAGGCCGCCGAGCAGGTCGAGAGGGACTACCCGCATCTCATCGGCGGGATCGGGACGTATTCGCCCGTGCCGGGGTCGCACTGCGGGATGGTGCACATCGACACGCGCGGCAACCGTGCCCGCTGGTGATCGCAACGGAGTGCACTGACCAAAGGAGCCCAGATGGCCGACAGAGCGGATTACCCACCCACGTCCGAGGCACCGGCTCCGGTGCTGACTGACGAGGCGGAGCGCCGGGCCGGTAAGCGACGCGAATCACCTCCGGCCTTCGCCACCGTGCGCGAGGAGGACCTCGAGCCGCACGAGGGGCTGCGCTACATCGCGCGCCTCTTCAAGGTGCTCAGCGTCTTTCTCATCATCCTTCTGATCGGCGAGGTGGTGATCGGACTCGTGCAGGTCGGCAACGAGGCGATCCCGACGTTGCTCGTCGAGGCGACGCGGCTCGTGGTGTTCGCGGCGCTGTTGTGGGGTGCGGGCGACATTGCCATGATGCTGATCGAGAGCAACCACGACCTGCGGGCGGCGCGGATCCTACTCGGCCGGCTGAACGGAAAGATGCAGCGCCTCACCGACATCGAAGCGGACGAGCTGGAGCTGCTCGCCGGCAATCCGTCGCTCATGGCGGGCCGGACCGAGCCCTCGAAGCTGGGAGTGCGGCGGCGTGAGGAAAGGGAGGAGACCCCCGGCTGAGAGGTCGATCGGCCGCGTGCCTCACCTGCCGACGGCGATCCGCTCGAGGGCCGCTTCGACGATGCGGTCCGCCGCGGCGGACCCGCTCAGGGAGTTGTTCACGATCGTCGAGAACACGATTCGTTCGCCGCGCTGCGTCGTCAGATAACCTGAAAGGGCCCGCACGCCACTCAGAGAACCGGTTTTCGCCCGGACCTGATCCAGGAGTGGCGGATCGCGCATCCGCGAGGCCAGCGTACCGTCGCGTCCCGCTATGGGAAGCGATGCGAACCACTCGTCGCGGTGAGCGCTCCCGTCCATACGGATCAGCAGATCGGTGATGAGCGCCGGCGAGAGCAGGTCGTACCGCGACAGACCGGATCCGTCGGCCATGCGGAACCGGAGGGGCTCCAGCTCCCACGCACGGAAGAGGCTGTCCACCACCGCCGCGCCCCCGTCGGCCGAGCCTTCGCCGCGAATCTCCCGCCCCACCGTCCTCAGCAGCGTCTCCGCGATCTGGTTCTGGCTGGGTTTCATCATTCCCTCGAGCACCTGACCGAGAGACGGCGACGAGTGCGTGAAGAGGGGGATGGCGTTTCGCACGTCCGGATCGTTGATCCCGATCGCGCTGTAGTGGACCGCCGGCCCCTCGACTGAAATCCCGCCTTCGCGGAGCGTTTCCCGCAGCACGGAAACGAGATAGAGAGCCGGGCTGCGTACCGCCACGGTCCGCGAGACGCCCGGTTCGTCCGCGGCGATCTCGCCACGGATCGTGATCGCCGGGCCCGCCTCGTCACGGATGACGCGAAGAGCGGTGACGCTCCCCGCCGGCATCGTACGCGTATCGTTGATCACCCTCACGTACTGGGTCACCGGGCTCAGGACGACGACGGCCGGATCGAGAACGGTCTGGCTCGGGAAGATGTCGATGTCGACGACGCCCTCGTTGAACTGCAGGGGACCGAACTCAGCCGAGGAACTGAAGGCGAGGTCGTCCCACATCCAGCCCTCGCCGAGCGTCGGATCGACGAACGCGGTGTCCAGGGCGATGATTCCGCCCGCGACCCGCGAAACGCCGAGCGAACGGAGGCTGTCGGCCCAGGCGCGGAAGGTGTCTCGCGCGTCCTCGGAGAATCGAGCGCTGAACGTCGGATCGCCCGATCCGATCACGACGAGGGGGCCAGCAATGCCGCCATCGCGAGCCGGAGCAGCGGATGCGACCGTGGTCCGGTACCGGAACTCCGGTCCGAGCGTCTCGAGAGCCGCTGCACCCGTGAGAAGCTTGATGTTCGAGGCCGGAACGAAGAGCCTCTCCGCGTTTCGTTCGTAGATCGTTTCGCCGCTGTCGAGCGAGCGAACCGAGAC
>JBBDRR010000083.1:0-7871 GCA_040905395.1 Gemmatimonadota bacterium | reverse complement strand
TTACGCGATCAAGCCTAACCAGCATTCGTAAATGTTATTTCCTGACGCTGCCTAAACCAACTTCGAGTTAGAGTCGTGCCCACCCCTACGGCTTGTTCGATCGTCTCGAGTCTGTATGTCGGTATCTCGCTCATAACAGTCCCTCTGAAGCCGCTTTCAGATAACTGCTTTTATCTGCCGTTGGTTGCGTCCGTGCTCGCCACGACTTCTGTGGGCGCCACAGAATCCTGGGCATGCACGGCCTCGAAGATCTCCCGCGCGAGAATCGGAAACGCCGATCCCTGGAACTCCTTGTCTGCCATGTAGCGCGTCACGATGGCGTCGTTCGCGCTCATGCGTTCGATCATCAGCTCCTCAATGAGCTTCCTCACCCCAAGTTGGAATTTGTCGAGGGGGTTGGCGAGGGCCGTCCGCACGACCTGCTCACTGTTGCAGGCCTTCTCCTTGATCTGCTGGAAGAAGAGGCGGTCTTCCTCCGTGAAGGCCGTGCCGAAGCGCTCGTTCAGGACCTCGATGATCTCCGACAGCGGCGCCTTCTCTTCCTTGGCCTTGCCGGTGCCGACCTCGGTCGGGCTCTTGACGTAGGCAGGCTCGCCCTCGCGGACCTCGATGGCGCCGGAGAAGATCCGCTCCAGCCGGTAGTACTGGAGCGCGACCTCGTCGCCGACCTGGACCACCGTGGCGTCCCGGTCCAGCGGCAGATGCGGCAGCAGGAAGCGGCCGAAGCTGTAGAGCATTTCGAGTTCGCGGTCGGCGTAGGGGATGATCTGGCTCAGGAATGCGTAGACCTTCACGTACCCGGAGAGCTTGTCGCGGAAGGCGTCGCGCTGCTCGTCGTCCTCGAGCGCCTTGAAGCGATCCACGGCCGGCTGGAGGTGACGCTGCATGTGGGCGTGGTCACCCGAGCCCTGGCGCGAGGCGGGCTTGTAGAAGACCTGCGCGAAGGCCTCGACCTCGCTCCAGTGGTAGACCTGCATCTGAGCGAGCTCGTGCTTCAGAGCCTCCAGCATCGCCGGGTCGGAGGGCTCCGCGAGTTCCGTCTTGTCGTAGTATGGCTTGAAGGCGCGAAAGATGTTTTCGGCGTCGTTCACGAAGTCCAGCACGAAGGGTTCGTCCTTGCCCGTCCAGGAGCGATTCAAGCGTGAGAGTGTCTGCACTGCCTGCACACCGTCGAGCCGCTTGTCGACGTACATGGCGCAGAGGAGCGGCTGGTCGAAGCCCGTCTGGTACTTGTTGGCCACCAGCAGCACCTGGTAGTCCGACGACGCGAACCGGTCCGGAAGCTGCGCCTCGCTGACCGGCTTGCCGGTCACGACGTCGGTGTTCATCCCCGGCTCGGTGTAGTCGAGGCCGGTCTCGGGGTCGCGCACCGTGCCGCTGAAGGCGACGAGCGGTCGGATGCCGGTGTAGCCGTTCTCCGCGAGGTAGTGCTCGAAGGCCAGCTTGTAGCGCACCGCGTGCAGGCGCGAGGAGGTCACCACCATCGCCTTGGCGCGCCCGCCGATGCGGTGCATCACGCTGCGGCGGAAGTGCTCGACGATCACCTCCGTCTTCTGCTCGATGTTGTGCGGGTGCAGGCTCATGAACTTGGCGAGCGCCCGCGCGGCCTTCTTCTTCGGGAGATCCGGGTCGTCCTCGGCGGCCTTGAGGAGCCTGTAATAGCTGGCGTAGGTCGTGTAGTGCGTCAGCACGTCGAGGATGAATTCCTCTTCGATCGCCTGGCGCATGCTGTAGAGATGGAAGGGCTCCGGCTTGCCGCCCGCCCCGGTGCGGCCGAAGAGCTCGAGGGTCTTGCCCTTGGGCGTTGCCGTGAACGCGAAGAAGCTCAGGTTCGGCTGGCGGCCGCGCGAGGCCATGACCTGGTTCAGACGGTCCTCCCAGTCGGCCTCGCCGTCCTCGCCGTCCTCGGTCCCGGCGCCGAGGATCGCCTTCAGCTCCCGCGCCGTCTCGCCGGTCTGGCTCGAGTGGGCCTCGTCCACGATGACGGCGTAGCGCCGCTTGGCGATCTCGGCCTCCCAGGCCGCCGCCTGCGCCTGCTCCTCGGCGCTCGCCCGGTCCTGCGTCTCGGCGCCGGCCGCGTGCAGTAAACCGCGCAGCACGAACGGGAACTTTTGCAATGTGGTGATGACGATCTTGGTGCCGTCGATCAGTGCGGCGGCGAGCTGCTTGCTGTCCTGGTCGATCGCTTTGACCACACCCTGGGCGTGCTCGATCTGGTAGATCGCGTCCTGGAGCTGGCGATCGAGGACGCGCCGGTCGGTGATCACGACCACGCAGTCGAAGACCTTCAGGTCCTCGGAATCGTGCAGGCTCGCCAGACGATGCGAGAGCCACGAGATGCTGTTGGTCTTGCCGCTGCCCGCCGAGTGCTGGATCAAATAGTTCGCACCGGGGCCCTCGGCCCGCGCCGCCGCGATCAGCCCCCGCACCGCATCGAGCTGGTGGTAGCGCGGGAAGATCACCGTCTCCCGGGTGACGTGCCGCTGGCCGCCCTTTCCGTCGTCAATCTTCTCTTCCTTCGTCTCGACGAATACGAAGTGCCCCAGGATGTCGAGGAAGCTGTCGCGCTGCAGCACGTCCTCCCAGAAGTAGCCCGTGCGATAGCCCGACGGGTGTTGCGGGTTGCCGGCGCCGCACTGCAGCTCGCCCGGGTGGCTGCCGCGGTTGAAGGGCAGGAACGAGGTGCCCTGCTTCTGGAGCCGGGTCGCCATGTGCACCTCGTCCGGGTCGGCGGCAAAGTGAACGACCGCGCGGCGCTTGAAGGCGAAGAGCGGCGCCCGCGGATCGCGGTCGGTCTGGTACTGGCGGACGGCGTGGCGCCAGCTCTGGCCCGTGCCGGCGTTCTTGAGCTCGCAGGTGGCGACCGGCAGGCCGTTCACGGCGAAGAGTACATCGAGCGTATCGTGCTTGCCCGGGTGGCAGCGCACCTGCCGGGTGATCGTGAGTTCATTCTGCGTATAGAGCGCCTGCACCTCCTCGTTGAGCCCGTGTGCGGGCTTGAACCAGGCCATCCGGAAGAGCTTGCCGTAGAACTTGAAGCCGTGGCGCAGTACGTGGAGCATGCCCTTGAGGTCCAGCTCCTTCGCCAGGGCCTTGACGACCAGGTCGCCGAGCGCGTCGCCGTGCAGTGCGCGCATCTCCGACCACAGCTTCGGCTGGGTCGCCTGGAGGAACGCGACGACCCGCGCCGGGAAGAGCGCGCGCTCGACGTCCCACTCCGCGTTGGTGCCGGCGCTCCACCCGCCCTGGCGGAGCAGCATCTCCTCGACATGCACCTCGAAGGCGCGCTCGTTCGTCTGGTCGCTCATGGGCGTGCTCCCAGGACGAACCGGGCCCGCTCCCGGCGTAGCATTTCGTAGGGTGTCGTGGATTTGATCCCGAGCCCGATACACGCGTCCGGGATCTTGATCCTGCGCGTCGAGGCCGAGGGCACTTCATGGGTCACGACGGTATGGCCCGCCGCCAGTGCCTGGGCCACGAGGTAGTAGTCCGCGACCTGCAAAAATGTGCTCACGGCGGCCGGCGCGTAGTCCTGCCCGTTCGCCCAGTTGCTCACCGCCGCCAGCGCCGGGAAGGCCGCCGCGTCGGGAGCGAGGAAGAACCCCCCACCCCGCGCGTCGGCCCACTCCGAAAGCTCGTCCGCCAGCGCCTGTACCTCGTCGCCCACCTTCTCGATGCTGAAGACCGAGCCCGCCGCGTTCTCGGCAACCAGCCAGTCCCAGAATGCCGGGCAGAAGTCGAGGCCGTAGTGGAGGTTCTTGGCCGCGATGAAGACGTTGGCGTCGAGGAGGTAGGCCATCAGTCGAGTACCCCAAGGCTGTGGCCCAACTCGTTGAAGGTGGCCATCTGCTTGAACCCGAGCAGGCGGAAGGCCTCGGTGAACGGCGTGCGCCCCTCGAGCGTGCTGACGACGAGCGCCCGCGCGAAGGTCTTGCCGGCACGCGCGCCGAGGGTCAGGTAGAAATCACCGCCGCTTCCCTTGGGCAGGGATCGCAGGCGCTCGAGCTCCTCCTCGTAGGCCCGCCAGTACGCTTCGCGCGTGAGCTCGCCCGCGTCAAAAATCCGGCGCAGCACGACCAGCGTGCTGACCTTGAAGCGTCGCGCCAGGCGCCCGGGCTCCTCCCGCAGCGCGGCGCTCGGATCGTACGCCTCGCGCAGGGCTTCGAGCGGCACCAGCAGCTCCGCGGCCACCGCGTTGCACCAGCGCTCGACCGCGTGCTCCGGGAGCACCCGTGCTTCCGCGTCGGAGACCGCCGACTGGCCCAGCCAGACGTGGGAGAGCTCGTGAGCGAGGGTGAACATCTGCGCGGCCTTGGTGTCGGCGCCGTTGATGAAGACCAGCGGGGCGAGATCGTCCGCCAGCGCGAAGCCGCGAAACTCCTGGGGGTCGAGCTTGCGCCGGTTGTTGCTGCCGACCACGCCGCTCACCATGACGAGGATGCCGAGCGCATCGGCCTGCTCGATGAAGCGCCGTAGCGCCTCGGTCCAGGTGGGGATCTGGCGCCGCTCCTCGAGGTCGAAGCCGAGCGCGAGTCGGATGGCTGCCGCAGTGGCGACGACATCCGCGTCCGCCCGCACCGAGCCCACCAGCGCGAGGGGCTCTTCGCCCATGGAGCGCACGAAGTCCCGGTACCAGTCCTGCCGCTGCTGGCAAAGGTAGAGCGTGTCCAGCAGGTCCGGGCTCGGATGGCCCACGTGCACGTTGGCCACCCTGCGGAAGTCCGGGATCGGCACCCGCTCCTCGGGCGGCTCGTCGAGGAACAGGAAGCCGACCGGCGTGAAGGTCGCCTTCGCGAAGCCCTCGAGCTGCTTGAGCGTCGGATGCACCTCCCCGGACTCCCAGGCGGGGAGCTTCGGGAAGCGGCGCGCCAGCGCATCGACACCGAGTCCGGCGCGCTCACGCGCCCAGCGCAGCAGTTCGGGTTTCACTTCGACGCGGTTCATCCGTTCTTGTACCCCTTCACGCGCTTGAACCACGCATCGACCAGATCAAGTTCCGCCTGGAGACGGTCAACCTCGGGCGCGACGTAGTTGACGAGCGCGCTCGGGTCGTGCCGCCTCGCCCACTGCGATACCCGGCTGTAGCTGGCCTCGAACTCGCTGTGATCGTCACTGGAGAATCGCGCCAAGACTTTGACCATCATGGGTCGAACTTCGAGCCCTCCCTCTGCGAGGACTTGCCCTACGATCTCCTGGCTGAAGATGCGCTCCCAGGTTTGGGAGAGACCACCAGCCCAACTTCCTACCTCCTTCTCGTAGGAGTCTTGGTCCCAGGTGCCCTGTTCCCTTTTGATGCGCGCGAGCTCGCTTCGCAGCTCGTCCAGACGTGCCGGCACGTCCTTAGCCTTCCAAGGATGCGCAGTGCCACATGCTCCCGGTTTTTGTTCGTCCGCGCGACTCCGCGTCACCGATCGTTCGGTAACCAGGACGCTGCCGGTCTTGGCTGCCTTCTTGAGATCCAAAACGAAGGATGCGTCGTGGGTGAAGACCACGACCTGCCGCGCTTCAGCAAGCGCCGCCAATCGCGCGGCGACCAGACCCCTCCGGATGTGGTCCAGGGACGTCACCGGATCGTCCAGAATGATGGCCGAGTTCGATGCGTCGAGGTGGGCTTCGGTGAAGAACGCCGCAAGGCCGAGAGCGTTCCGCTCTCCTTCGCTGAACACGCGCGGAAGGGTCACACGTTGACGTGCGCCGACGAGTTTTGGCTGATGAAACAATACCCCCTTGTCCGCCCGAGTCCTGGCGATTGTGACGCGTTCGAGGCCGAGGCGTTCCGTCTCCCGAGTGAACGCGTCACGGACCACCTCGGTGATGCTCTCCTCCGAGAGCTCGTTGATCTTCTTCGTGATCGGTCCCGTCGCCGCGGCTGTTTTGGCCGCTTCCAACGCCTCTCGCTCCTTCAACCGAGCGATCTCCCTCAGGATCGCCACGCGGGAGAGCTTGATCAGCTTGAGAAGCTCGAGCTCCATTCGACGACGCGTGACCTCCGCGAGCTGCCTCTGAACGACCTCGGGGTTCGAGAGGTCCTCGGCAACGGCTTTCGCTGCCCTGCTGGCTTCGCCAAGGCGGGCGACCATCGGGGCTGGGTCGAGTTCCGTTCCAGGGATCTCACCCGAGCTGCGCAGCGCCTCCCGTGCACTGCACTGTATCGCCTCGTACTGTCCCAGAAGCTCCCGAGTCGCCGATACCAGGTCGGCATGAGTCGCTTTGAGATCACCCAAATTCGTCGCTACCGCTTCGGAGACAACCGCGAAACTGCTGTGCCGTTCGACCTGGGCATCGTAGATCCGGCGCGCCTCTTGCAGCCGGACCTGGGTGTCGTCCTTCACGAAGTTTTCGAATCGCGACAGCCTCTCCCGAACGTGCTCGTTCCTGTCGTGAGCGTCGTCGATCAGCTTCTGCTGACAGAGAACGCATCGGCAGTCCGGGTCCACTACCGGGAATGCCTGCCCGGGGTAGGCATGCTCTTCCGAGAACCGGCGGGCGGCCTCCCACAACGCCTTCCAGGGGGAGCTGCCGACACCCTGAAGCGGCTCCGATTCGAAGGTTTGCGCGAGCACCGCGCCTGCGGCCTCGAGAGTCTTGACCGTCTCACGGTGTCCCCGGAGTGCAGATAGGGCATCGGCCCCAAGAATCGCGTGCACCGCCTCGAGATGCTTGGCCAGAGCGTCGAGCTTCTGGCTCTGCCGCGTGAGATTCTGCCGTTCCCTGCTCGTATCGGCGCTTCGCAGGCGCGCTTCCTGGTCCTTGAGTGCTTCGATGGGCTCGGGCGACTCGTCGAAGCGCTTGATCAGCAGGTCGAGCCTCTCGACCGAGGTACCGCCCGAGAGCGTCTTCAGGAATCTTGCCGTGTCCGTGTCCTGGATTTCTTCGGAAACGCCGGGCAGTTCGTTTGCCGCACTGCCGTTCTCCGTCAGCTTCGCATCGAGTCGGGTTCGGACCGCCACACAGGCTTCGATCAGCCCGTCCATCACGAAGAGCGCCGAAGGGCGATAGGGAAAGTCGGACTCAGTGGCGATGTAGGCGCTCCCGCATGCTCCGTCGTAGAAGCGCATGCGCTGCAACTCGGGACGCGCTGCTTCGGGCCACTCGATCGTTTCCTCGACATCCCCGACTCTAAGGGACAGGAGCGCCTTCGGCTTCTCGATAGCGGTGTCGCGAAACACGTCGGTGAGGACATCCTCCTGATGGCGAGCGCGGGCGATGCGCTTCAGCAGTCGCGCGTAGCCCGATTTCCCGCTGCCGTTGTCGCCGTAGATGATGATCAGGCCGTTCGGCTCGAACGTGAGCGGATCCTTCGATTCCAGAGCATTAACGTGCTCGGGTTGCTCGATCGACACCAGCCGGACGGGCGGGTCCTCGGCGGCTGCTTGGGGGAGCTGCTCGAGGCCGAAGGGACCTGCGGAAGGCGACTTGCCGGCGACGATGTCTTCCACGAGCCGGTCGTAGTCATCGTCCGCGAGCGCCTCGCCCGTGGCGACCCGCCGCATGATCTCTCGCTGCCAGGCGGGGCGATCCTGGGTCCATGCGATGATCAGTTCCTCCAATGCCATCAGGCACGGCCTCCCATGTGGTCAGCCGCATTGGAGGTGGCTCCGGTGGCTGCGGTCCTCAGGGCACCTGGCACGGAGCCACCGCTTCCGGCCACTCCCGTTTCTGCCATCCCCCGCACGTCGATCTTCCCCGTGACTGCGGCCGTGATCAGCGCCGTGCGGTACTCCTGGAGGCGCTCGATGGCGGACTCGACTTTGGCGACCAGCGTGTCGATCTTCGCCGTCTCGCGGTCGAGGAAGTCGGCAATGGCGCGTTGCTCGTCTAAGGGAGGAACACAAATGCAGAGGCGAGCAGCGTCGGGCTGGTAGATGGTT
>JBBDRR010000082.1:0-1327 GCA_040905395.1 Gemmatimonadota bacterium | reverse complement strand
TACCTCTCCGTCGACATGGAAGGGGTCGCTGGCGTCGTGACCGGCGAGCAGCTCGGACCCAGCGGCTTCGAGTATCAGAGATTCCGGTAATTCACGACCGACGAGGTCCTCGCGGCGATCGAAGGTCTTCGTACCGCGGGTGCTCGCGAGTTCGTCGTCAGCGACTCGCACGGGAATGGCCAGAACCTGCTGATCGAGCGTTTCCCGGACGATGTCCGACTCGTCCGCTCCTGGCCGAGGCCGCTGATGATGATGGAAGGCATCGACGAGAGCTTCGACGCTGCCGTCTTCCTCGGCTATCACACCGGGAGCACCAACCGCGCGGGGGTGCGTGCCCACACGATGTCGAGCGCGCGACTGACGAGCGTGCGGATCAACGGAGCCGAAGCCTCCGAAGCATCGATCAACGCCGCGATCGCCGGCCATTTCGGCGTCCCCGTCGTGCTCGTGACCGGCGACGACGCGACGGTGCGCGAAACACGGGAGCTGCTGGGCAAGGTTGAAGGAGCGGTGGTGAAGGACGCCATCAGCTTCCACTCCGCGCTCTGCCTGACGCCATCCGCGGCGCGAGATCGGATTCGCGAAAGCGCAGAGGCCGCGCTCCGCCGCGTCGAGGCGTTCCAGCCGTATCGGATCGAGTCACCGGTCGAAATGGAGATCTCGTTCAAGCACTACCGGCCGGCCGAGATGCTCGCGCTACTGCCGAACCTCGAGAGACCCGCCGCGCGGACGATTCGGGCTAGCTGCGAGGATATCATCGCTGTGTCCAGACTCCTCCAGTTCGTGCTCTCCTATGAACCGGGCCTCGAACCCTGAAGAACCAGGACCCATACCGGCCTTACGAGATCCGGGAAGGGCGGTGATTGATACTCGGCGCCGCCCCGACCCACCTCCAGATGCCCGGCCCCCCGTTCATACCGGCGAAAGCCGGGACCCAGGGCGGGAGAGGAGACCCCCTGAGGCCCTCGCCGACGCGTGCCGGCAGGCGGAGACACCAGGAAGGTGAGGAAGACGGAGAGCTTCTCCCATTCGGCGTTCGTGTACGGCAACGACGAGAGAAAGGCGTACGCGCGCAGGAACCTCTCCGCCTTGCCCTTGAACGCGACCTGGCCGTCCTCGTCGTAGCTCCTGCTTGAAGCGGGCAACGCTCACGTCAGGCCCGGTGTCCAGCGCGTCGCGCTCCGCGCCGCACGCGTCCGCTGAAGTGCTACGTTACGGCGCTGTCTAGGGCTGGACCTGCTCTTCGATCCGGTCGAGCAGATCGCGCAAGCGATTGAGTTCGGCCTGGGTCGCATCCGAGGATTCCCGCGCCTGCTGGATCAGCCCC
>JBBDRR010000081.1:0-1339 GCA_040905395.1 Gemmatimonadota bacterium | reverse complement strand
AGGTGGAGCTGCGGACCGATCGGCCCCGCGGCCGGTGCGATGTCCTGGATGTACTGGTAGCTCCTCGACCAGCTTCCCGAGACCGTCGTACCGGTGAACGGACCGAGCCGAACCGCCAGGCGCGGCGCCAGCCGCAGCCTTCCTCCATTGTGGACCGAATCGCCGAACTCGGCCCGGATCCCCGTCAGCGCCGTGGCCCGAGGCGCGAGCTCCCACCGACGCTCGCCCCACAACGCAGAGTGCGCGAGCGCGTTCCCGTAGTCGTACGGGCGATGGACGAGCGGATCTCTGGTGCCGCCGGAAACGAGAGCCCCGAGAAGCGAATAGGTGCCCTCGTACGTCACAGTATCCCGCATGAGCTGTAATCCCGCCGCCCACGGCCGCTCACTTCCCTCCCGCGCCATCGGTTGAACCTCCAGCGCAAGCGTCCGGTGGGCGATCGCATTCTCGAGCGTGGGGAGTGTGGCTCCCCGCCAGCCTTCCACCGCGTCCTCTTCGACGATGAAGGTCGAGAAGTTCGTCCCACCCACCGTCGCACGGGCTAGCAGCGGTCCGAACGGCGCCTCCAGCGTGATACGGCCCGCCTGATTGCCCCACCGGCCGCGGTTTCCGCGCAGCAGCCCCGGGATGTCGCCGCGCAGATGATCGCGCTCAAGGATGCCGCTCGCTTCGTACCGCCAGCCGTTGCCGAGCTCCCCATCCAGCCGTGCGGCCACGTCCGAGAAGTCGTACGCGATCTGCAGCTCCTCCCTGTCCGCGAGACCGGCCAGAAAGCCGTCGAGCAGGTCCACGTAGCTCCTTCGGAGTGCGATCAGCCAGTTCGCCTTTCCATCCCCGATCTCACCGTCCGCCGAGAGACGGGCGCTGACGAGGGAAACTTCCGCATTGCCGCCGAACGGCTCGCCGCTCCGTCCTCTGCGCGACCTGAGGTCCAGCACCGCCGCCGTACCCTCCCCCCATTCGGCGGACCGATATCCCGGGTGGAACGAAGCCGCTCCGATGGCTTCCGGGTTGACCGCGGCGAACAGCCACCCGGCGTGGGTCGGATTGTACAGCGGCATCCCGTCGAAGTAGACGCGGGTCTGGTCCCACGAGGCGCCGCGCGTCCACATCGTCGCGGTATAATCGTCACGCGTACCGACACCCGGCACCCGCTGAAGCGCACGGAACAGATCGCTCTCGGCGAGCGTGACCGCTTCGAACACTTCGCTCCGCGTCAGCTCGCGACTATCGCTGACGATGTGGCGCTCCTGCTGCAGGGCGTAGGCATCACGCTCGTTCCGCGATTCGATGATCGGACGCAACCGCGCGTAGGGCGGCGGCGGCGCGCCCGTGACCT
>JBBDRR010000080.1:0-7987 GCA_040905395.1 Gemmatimonadota bacterium | reverse complement strand
ACCGCGATGTCCGGCGGAGGGAACTCGATTCCCGCCATGACCAGGGGGTGTCCCACGGCCGATAGCGTGTCGTTCGTATGCGTGTCCTTCAGCTTCGCGACGACCCCGATGTCCCCTGCGCGGAGCGTCTCGACCTCGTGGCGCTCCCGACCCTGCGCGATCGAGAGGTGGGACAGCTTCTCGGACCGGTCCCGCTGCGCATTGTACACGTCCTGCCCATTGGTGACCGAGCCGCCATATACACGGAAGTAGGACAGTTCGCCGACGTGCGGCTCGCTCGTCGTCTTGAAGACGAGTGCGCAGAAGGGGTCGCTGTTCAGGTTCCGGATCTGTACGACGGAATCGCCCCTGCCCTGGCACAGCTCGGCGGGGCGCTCCTGGGGAGACGGCATCAGCTCGACGAGCTCGCTGAGGAGGGCCCGGACGCCGAAGGTAATCGTCGGGGCGCCGCAGAAGAGCGGGACGAGCTCGCCTCGCATCATCGCCTGCTTCAACGCGTGGATCGCCTCGTCCCGGGTGATCGTCTCACCCTCGAGATAGTGCTCCAGGAGGGTATCGTCCGTCGCGGCGATGGTCTCGATCAGCTCGGAGTAGTAGCGAGCCTCCATCTCCCGGAGCTCGTCGGGGATGTCGACCTCGTCGTACTCGCCCGTCTGCGTCCCCGGCTTGTGGAGGTGCGCTTTCTCCGTGAACAGATTGATGATCCCGCGGAAGCTCTCACCGCTCCCGATCGGGATCTCGACCGGAATGACCTTGGGCGTCAGATGAGCCTTCACCTCGTGGAAGACCTGCTCGAAGTCGACGTTCGGGCGGTCCATCATCGAAACGAAGATCATCGCCGGGAGGTTGCGATCCTCGACGATCTGCCAGACGCGCTCGGTGCCGACCTCGACTCCGCCGGGGCCCGAGATGACGACGACCGCTCCATCGGCGACTCGCGCTCCCGAGAGAGTCTCGCCGATGAAGTCCATGTAGCCGGGCGTGTCGATGAAGTTGATCTTGTGATCCATCCATTCCGCATAGCCGACCGCGCAGTTCACCGAGACGCCGTGGGCGATCTCCTCGGGCGTGAACATGGTCAGTGCCGTGCCCTCGTCGGCCGAGCCGTGACGGCGGGTGGAGCCGGCGGCGTGACAGCATGCATCCGCAAGCGTCGTCTTTCCGGAGCCGCCGTGACCGAGAAGGACGATGTTGCGGATGCGATCGGTTGTGAAGGCGGGAGTGGATCCCATGAGCACCTCCGAGGCAGAAGGGGGAAGGATGGAGCAGAAGGGCACGACCCAAATTGCAATAAGTCGGCCCGGGCCGGAGGTGTCAATGCGGACGCAGGGGCAGGGCTCGGCGGCTGGATCCGCGGCGACCCCACATAACAGAGAGGGAGGCGTCGATCCACGAACCGTCGGTGGTGATTCGGAGGGTGTTACAGGAGCGTCGCGACCCGCTGCTCGATCGCCTGCGCCACGTCGGTGAGAGCGACGGGCTTGAGCAGGCTGGGAAGACCGGCGAGCTCGGCCGAGCCCTCCAGAGCGGTGGGATCACCCGACATGACGACGACACGCCGGTCGAGGCCGCGCCCGTCCGCGCGAAGCCGGGCGATGAGCTCCTCGCCGCCCATCCCCGGCATTCGCAGGTCGGTCAGGATCACGTCGTAGCGCGCGGCCTCGAGCATCCGCAGCGCTTCGTTGCCCTCGCGCGCCTCCTCGGGACTGTGACCGACCCGCCGAAGGTATCGCATGAGAAGCGAGCGAACGGCCGGTTCGTCGTCGACCACGAGAACCCGCAGCCCCTCGGGCTTCTGAGGGGTGGCGGTGGCTTCGGAGAGGGGTGGAGCGTCCACAGGCGCGCGCGTGTTCATCGTCATGACGGGAATGTCGATCTGGAAGGTGGAGCCGAACCCTTCCTTGCTCCGGACGGTGATCCGGCCCTCATGCTCGGCCACGACGTTGTGAACGAGGCTGAGGCCGAGCCCGGTTCCCTTGCCGGGATCCTTCGTCGTCCAGAACGGATCAAACACCCGATCGAGGTTGTCGGAGGCGATACCGGGACCATCGTCCTGCACGACGATCCGGACGCCCGCGCCGGCTGCCCGGGTCCGAATGTGGAGTACGCCCTCGCCACGGTGCTCGGACATCGCCTGCTGCGCGTTGGTGACGAGGTTCGAAAGCGCCTGCTCGAGCTGAGCTGCATCCATCCACGGCCTCGGCAGATCGCCGCCCGGGGTGAACTCCGTGACGATGTTGGCGGCCGCGAGGTCGGCTCCGCGAGCCTCGAGCACCCGGGAGACCAGCTCGTTCAGGTCGACGGGCTCCTTGACGGCGTCCGCGCTCTGTGCCTGGCGGGCGATGGCGCGGAGATTCGCCACGATACCGGCCGCGCGCCGACCCTCGCGCACGACGGTCTCGAGGTCCTCACGTTCCCCCGGCGACCGCGCCTGCCGGAGCAGGAGCTCGGCGTAGTTGATCACCGCGTTCAGAGGGTTGTTGAGCTCGTGGGCGACGCCGCCGACGAGTGTGCCCAGGCTCGACAGGCGCTCGGCGCGGCGAAGCTGCTGCTCCTGCACGATCGTGTCGGTCGCGTCGCTGCAGATCGTCACGGTGAGCGGCTCCTCGCCGTCCGGATCCGGCACGAGGTCCTGAACCGCGTCGAGCGGGAAGACGCGCCCATCGTCGACCCGGCAGCGCCAGACGCGGCCCGCCCACCTACCTCTGACGGCCAGCACCTCCCGGATCGCCGTGCGCTGCTCCCGAGCGGCGGCGTCGGGAAGGAGGTCCTCGAGCGACGGCAGGTCGTCGGCGTCGGCGTCGACCCCGAACAGCTTCCTGAAGTCGCTGTTGGCGAAGATGATGCGCTGCGAGCTGTCGCTGATGGCGACACCGTGGTTCAGGTTCTCGAGCGCGGCGCCGAGCATCTGGATGCGCTGCGCCCGGCTGCGTTCCTCGGTGATGTCGCGAAGCACGCCGTGGGCTCCCACGACGGTGTCGCGGTGCAACACCGGAGCCGATCGGACGTGCACGAGTCGCCGTTCGCCGTTCGCCCGTACCAGAAGCATCTCGAAGTCGGATCTGTACGCGGGATCGAAGCGCTGCCGCTTGAATTCGGATTGAACGACCTCGAGACTCTCACTCGGCAAGATCTCGAAGACCGACTGTCCCAGCAGATCCTCGACGCGCCTGCCGAACACCTCGGCGGCGACCGGGTTGACCTCGGTAAACAGACCTCTCGCATCGACCGCGAAGATGCCGTAGGGAGAGGTCGCCACGAGGCGCCGGTAATGCGCCTCGGCCGCCGCCAGGGCGATCGTCACCTCGCGTTGCTCCGTTACGTCGACGGATGCTCCCACCAGCTCGGATCGGGACCCCTTCCGCTCGACGACCCGCAGATCGTTGCGGAACCACCGGTAGGCTCCGTCGGCGTGTCGGAAGCGGTACTCCTGGGAGATGTGCTCCTGGGAGCAGTTACCGAACGCCAGCGCCCCGATGGAGTGAAGCACGACGTCCCGGTCGTCGGGGTGAAGGCAGTCGGCGAACCAGGCCGGTTCCATCGCCTGCTCCCGCGAATAGCCGAGGATCCAGGAGACATTGTCGCCGATCCAGGAAGTCCGGGCGCGGTCGCCGTCGACGGAGACCGCGTAGATGATCGATGGGCTCGTCACCAGCAGGTGTCGCATTCGCTGCTCCGCCGCCCGCAGCGCGGCGTCGGAGGCGCGCAGGCGGTTGGCGAGGGCGAACTGCTCCCCCGCGACCCGTTCGGCGGCCCGGCGCTGGCGTGCGAAATGAAGCGCCAGCCCGGCCAGCATCAGCAGCAATGCACCCGCGATGATCTCGGGGTACGGGACGAGCGCCGGAAGTATCGAAACGGGACCGATGGAGACGGTTCCCACGACCTCGACGGCGTCGCCGAGCCAGTCCGGCGCCAGGCCGCCGTCGGCATCTCGGACGACGCTGGCGATCGACCCGAGGCCGTTCGGCGCGCCCGCTACCTGCGCCTCGGTATCCGATGCGCAGGCGAACCATGCGAGCCCGGCGCCGAGCGCCGCCGTCGGCAGTCGTTTGCTCAAGGTGTGGAGGAGCCGAGGAGATTCGTGCGCCCTCCCGCGAACCGGGAAGGCACCTTCTCGCGATCGTAAGCACGTTCGTATTCCGCCGATAGGAGTATCGACTGGATCGGAAGATCCGTGAAGGAAACAACGGAGAAAGGCTGCTCCGGGAGTAGAGCATCCGCTGAACGGGGGAGCCGGCGGGCGGAGTTACTTCCGGAGGATCGCTTCGATCGGACCGGGGGCGGCACGGTCGGATTCGCTCTCGCCCCGGATCTCGGCGAGCTCGGAGAAATCGATGAAGCCGCGGGTGGCCGCGTGTTCGGCCGCCGCAACCGTGTCGGTGACGAAGACCATCTCGGCACCGAGTCGCTCGACCTCGGCCGCGAGCGCCTCTACCTCGGCGTCGCGCTCGGTCCGGCTGACGTCCCGGATGTAGATCGCGGACACGCGTCCGGGGTGACGCCGGACCGCCTCGCAGTAGACCTCCGGATCCTTCTGCCCGCTGTCGCCGACGAGGACGAAGGGGAGCCGCGGGTGCGTATCGAAGATGCTATCGATGGCGGAGAGCTTGTGCTCCACATGCCCGCGCGACAGCAGGAGATCGCGGGCCAGACCATAGTCCTTCAGGAAAAGTGGTCCGAGCGGGATGTCATGGACCTCGAACACTTCGGTCAGCAGGTCGTAGAAGTTCCAGGGGCTGCTCGAGACGTAGAATATCGGGTTTGTGAAGGCACCGGCGGCGCCCCGGTGCAAGGCGCGATAGAAGGCCGCGACGCCCGCGAAGGGAAGTCTGGTGTGGGCGTTGGTCAGGAGCACCAGCCGCATCATCCGCAGCAGGTTGGCGACATCGGTCTCGACGACCGTATCGTCGATGTCGCTGATGATCCCGAAGCGTGCCTCGGCGGGAGGCACGATGGAGAACCCCTGGACGGCGAGGGGCCCGTCGGCGGGAACGGGGTCGACGAGCTCGATCTCGATCTCGCGCCACAACTCCCCCGCGCCCGGCGTGGTGGAGACCGGAAGATGAGCTTCGAAGAATCCCTCGTCGTCGGCGAGCACCGTCTTCGTGACGCCGTTCACCGTGGCGCACACCCGTGCGGCGGGCACGTCGTCCCGGCTGAGCCGCTGCATCGTGTGCCAGAGATTCCTGAGGTACGCGTCGTCCGCCCGGGCTGCCGGAATCGGGACTCCCTCGAAGACTCGGCCGCTCACGTAGAGGGAATCGGCGGTCCCGTGCCCGCGGTAGGGTTGGACGTGGTAGATGCCCGGGTCACGTCGCTTCCGGAGGTGGTGCTTCACCCAGTCGAACGCGGCTTCGGCCTCTCCGAAGGCGCGATTCACTAATCTGTGCTCCGCCATCGGTTCCGTGCGAACGGGGTGATGCCACGTCGGCGGTGACGCCGCGATGCAGAAAGCGTGCATTTCGCCTCGGTCCGCAACGCCGCAGCGGTACGTTGGAACGATCTTGGAACTCGAAAGGACGGAAACCCCGCATGGTCCGAAGACACAGCCCGCCGTCCGCGATCCTCTTCGACGTGGACGGCACCCTGGTCGATACATTCCACGGGACTGCGGAGCGCGGGAATTCCGCTCGGCGTGGTGACCGGCAAGGGGAGGAACGCGTGGGATGCGGGCGCGGCATCCTCTATTCCAGCAGCATCACCGAGAACCAGTCGCGGTCGTCGGACCATTCGGCGGAAATGCGCCAGCCTGCGCAGGTCGCGAGGTCGGCGAACGCTATCCGATCGTATTTGTGGGAGTACTCCGTTGTGATGTAGTCACCGGCCGCGAAGTGTACCTGGTGCGCGGAGGCATCCTCCCCGGCCGTCGGGATGTTCACCAGCTGCTCCGATTCGGCGACGAGACGCATCTCGACCCGGCCGGCCGCGTCGTCGAAGAAGGCGTGGTGGCGGAAGCCGGTGACATCGAAGTCCGCGCCGCATTCGCGATTGATCCGCTGCAGCAGGTTGAGGTTGAACTCCGCCGTGACCCCCTCGGGATCGTTGTACGCACGCTCGACGATGGCGGGATCCTTCCGCAGATCGACGCCGAGAAGGAGGCCACCGCTGGCGCCGACGAGCCGCCGCACCCGGCGCAGGAAAGCCTCCGCCTCGCCCGGCTCGAAGTTGCCGATCGTGGAGCCGGGGAACAACGCTACGGATCGCCTCGTGCCCGCGCTATCGGGAGGGAGGGAGTACTCGGCGGTGTAATCGGCGCAGACGGCGTCGACCCGCAGCTCGGGAAAGGCCTCGGCGACCCGGATCGCGAACTCGACGAGCTGGGTGCGTGAAATGTCCACCGGGACGTATGCGGTCGGAGATTCGAGAGAGCGCAGGATGAGCCACGTCTTTTCGCCGCTCCCGCTGCCGAACTCGACGAGCCGCACCCCCGCCCCGATCCGCGCCGCGATCTCGTCCGCGTTGCCCTCGAGGATCGAGATCTCCGTGCGGGTCGGATAGTACGCCTCGATCCTCGTGATCTGCTCGAAGAGCGTCGCGCCCCGTTCGTCGTAGAAATATTTCGGCGGGAGCTTCCTCGGCGCTCGGGCCAGGCCCCGGGCCACATCGTCGCAGATGCGGTCCGGGGTGGGTTCGAAATCGTAGAGTGTGACTGCTCCGGTACCGGCAACCGCCTGGACGATCTTCACGCGTCCCTCGCCAGACGGACACCGGTGAACTGCCATGTCGCGTCGGGCGGGAAAAAGTTGCGGTAGGTCGGCCGGATATGGGAGAGCGAGGTGGCACAGGATCCGCCGCGGAGGACGAACTGGTTGCACATGAACTTTCCGTTGTACTCGCCGAGCGCGCCTGCCGGCGGCCGGTAGCCCGGATAGGGGGAGTACTGGCTGCGCGTCCACTCCCATGCGTCGCCGTACATCTGCCGCAGACCGAGCTGATCGGAGGGCGGCGTCGTCGGGTGGAAGTTGCCGTCGTCGGCGAAGTTGCCGCCGACGGAAACGGTTCGGGCCGCTGTCTCCCACTCCGCCTCGGTGGGCAGCCTCGCGCCCGACCACCGTGCGTAGGCGTCCGCCTCGAAGTAGCTCAGGTGGCAGACGGGCTCGTGAGGGTCCACGCGACGCATCCCGTTCAGCGTAAAGACCCACCACTCGCCGTCGCGCTCTTCCCAGTAGAACGGCTCGCTCCAGTCGTTCTCTTCCGCCGCCGCCCATCCCATGGAGAGCCAGAGATCCGGCCGCTCGTAGCCGCCGTCCTCCATGAAGCGCAGGTATTCGCCATTGGTGACGAGCCGATCGGCGAGGTCGAAAGGCTGCACGAACTGCTGGTGTCTGGGCTGTTCGTTGTCGTACGAGAACCCCTCTCCCTCGTCTCCGATCCAGAGGAGCCCACCCTCCTGTGAGATCCAGCGCAATTCTCCGGGATCCCTCGCGGCCCGCGCCTCACTCTCGCGGTATATCGGCCTCAGCGGATTGACCGAAAAGACGTGCTTGATATCCGTGAGCAGCAGCTCCTGGTGCTGCTGCTCATGGTTGAGGCCGATGGTGACGAGCGGCTCCAGCTCCCGGTACAGGGCAGCGTCGGCGCCCGTCAGCAGCTTCCGCATCGCCGCGTCCACATGGCTGCGGTAGTCGTATACCTCCGCCACCGTCGGACGTGAGATATAGCCGCGCTGGGCACGGCAGTGCCGCTCGCCGGCGTTCACGTAGTACGAGTTGAACAGGAAGGCGTAGCTCTCGTCGATCGGCCGGCGTTGTAGGACAGGCGGATGTTGCGGTCGGCGAGCCGGTAGGCGTGGGTGACCCCGCGGTCGTCGATGACCTCATGGTCGGTGAACGCAGAGGTCGGTTCGGGGCCGGGCGGGTTCTTGCGGTAGGTGAGGATGTCGAAGCCTTCCCGATCGAGCTCGGCGAACAGTTTCGGGGACCAGCCGCCCCGGTCGAAGATGATGGTGGGACGGGCGTCGGGCCCGACGAGCTGGCGGATATCACGG
>JBBDRR010000079.1:0-8070 GCA_040905395.1 Gemmatimonadota bacterium | reverse complement strand
ACCAGGAACAGGAGGCGCGATCGAGAACGAACCGCTTCTCCAAAGATCCGGATCCATCGGACGGGGAGGCGACCACCGCACCCCCAAAGCGAAGCTTTGCCCAAAAAGACTGAGCGAACGCACGAGCATCGACGAGGGCCTTGACATATGACCTCATAGGAGCTGGGATCCAGGCGAGGGCCGCCATCCACTGAGTCCCGGCTCTTTCGCCGATGACGGAGGGCCGACGAGCGAGCTTTCCGCCGTCTCCCCCTCACCGCAGCCGCGCCAGCGCCGCCTTGATCAGATCCTGGGCATTCATCGCACCATCCTCCTTCAGCACCTCGTGCAACGCGCGTTCGGCGTCGGCGGGGGCGAAGCCGAGGACGGTGAGCGCGCGCAGGGCCTCGTCGACGCCCGTGCCGCTCGGGCGGGCCCCGACCACGATGGGGATGTCGTCCAGCTTGTTCGCGAGGTCGAGGGCGAGCCGCTCGGCCGTCTTCTTCCCGACGCCGGAGATGCCGGTGAGGGTCGGGATGTCACGCTCGCGGATGGCCCGGATGAGCCGGGGAGCCGGCAGCGACGAGAGGAGCCCCAGGGCGAGCCGCGGCCCGACCCCGGACGCGGTGAGCAGCCTCGTGAAGACGATCCGCTCCGCGTCGTCCAGGAAGCCGAAGAGGAAGACGCCGTCCTCCCGTACGACCTGGTGCGTCCTGAGCTCGATCTCCTTTCCGACGGCCGGGAGCTTCTCGAAGATCGTGCGGGGGATGGAGACATCGTACGCGAGGCCGCCGGCCGTCATGATCTCGACACGGTCGAGCTCACGGGCCAGCAGGCGGCCTGTGATCCGGCTGATCATCAGCGCGCCGCGCCGCGGGGGGTGTGGACGAGGGGGGTCTCAAGGCTGCGGCCGAAGCCGCCGCGGAAGCAGTGGCAGAGCGCGACCGCGACGCCGTCGGCCGCGTCTTCCGGCCGCGGGGGCTCGCGGAGGCGCAGGAGCTTCTGGGTCATGAAGCCGATCTGGTGCTTCGTGGCGTTACCGCTGCCGACGATCGCGTTCTTGACCTCGGCCGGCGGGTACTCGGCCACATCGCGGTCCTGAAGGGATGCGGCGAGCAGTACGGCGCCGCGGGCGTGCCCCAGCACCATCGCGCTCCGGGCGTTCTTGCCGAAGAACACGCCCTCGACCGCGACGGCGTGCGGAGCGTGCCTCTGCATCAGCTCGCTTACCCCTTCGAAGATCTCCCGTAGACGCAGCGCCAGCGGGGTCTTCGGGGAGGTACGGATGACGCCGCACTCCACGAGCCGCAGACTCCCGTCCCCGAGGCGCTCGACGAGTCCATAGCCGGTGACGGCGGTGCCCGGGTCTATTCCGAGGACGAGCAAGGCCGGTCGATCGGTGGCGAGGGGTTTTCGGTCAAGCCTCTATCAGGCTTTCTTCGGCGATGTCGGCGTTCGTGTAGACCTTCTGCACGTCGTCGGAGTCCTCGAGCGCGTCGAGGAGCTTCAGGAGCTTCTCCGCATCCTTCCCTTCGACCCGCACGAAGCTCTTCGGCACCATCGCCAGCTCGGCGTCTTCCCACCTGAGGCCGCGCTTTCGAAGGCTATCCTGCACCGAATGGAAGTCGCCGACGTCGGTGTACAGCGTCAGCTCCTCGTCCTCCGCCTCCATGTCCTGCGCGCCGGCCTCGAGCGCGGCCTCGAGGAGAGTCGATTCTTCGTACTTCGAGGCGTCGAATACGATCTGGCCGCGGTGGTCGAACATCCACGCCACGGAGCCGTCGGTGCCCAGATTGCCGCCGTGCTTGCCCAGGGCGTGGCGGATGTCCGCCACGGTGCGGTTCACGTTGTCCGTCAGAGCCTCGATGAACAGGGCCACACCGCCAGGGCCGTATGCCTCGTACGTGTTCTCGTGGTAATCGACGCCCTCGAGATCGCCGATCCCCTTTCGGATCGCGCGATCGATGTTGTCGTTCGGCATGTTCTCCGACTTGGCCTTCTCGACCGCGAGTCGGAGGCGGGGATTCGCGTTCGGGTCGCCGCCGCCCAGCTTGGCGGCGACGGTGATCTCACGGATGACCTTGCCCCAGGAAGCGGCACGCTTCTGATCGGTTACAGCCTTCTTCCGCTTGATCTGAGACCACTTGCTATGGCCGGCCACGAGACACCTCGGGTGAGGGACTTGGTTTCACGACGACGAAGGTTCGAGGGGGTACGCGGCGCCAGCGTCGCGGGCCGGGCGGCGATTCCCCAAACCTGAATGGAGAGAAAAAGATAGCAGGAAACCCCGGACCGCAGCAACGCGGTCCGAGGGAACGGATGGGATCAGCGAAGGCGGATTCGGCGCTCACCCATCGAACGCGGCCGCTGCCGCTCGCGGCCGGGCGTCCGGCCCCACGCGATCGGGTTGATCGAACGGAACTCCCTGTGGCGACGACCCTCCTGCGGCTTGTGCGGCCAGCCGGGCGCGCCGACGCCGATCCAGAGGCCGATGCCGAATACCGCGACCGCTGCAATGATGAAACTCATTCCCTACTCTCCTTGCTCCGGAGTGGTGCCGGGGCTCTTCGCGAGCCTCACAATCTCCTGAATATCCGCTCCCAAGGAGCGGCTCACGACGATCAATCCGTCCAGCGGACCGAAGTCATTGTGCCAGACCAACGGACGGCCGTCCAGGTCGAGCACGTCGGCTCCGGCCGCTTCGGCGATCACGGTCGCTGCACAGACGTCCCAGATCTCCTTCCTGCCGAACGATACGTATGCGTCCGCGGCGCCCTCGGCCACGCTCATCATCTTGAGCGCCGTGCTCCCGACCGTCACCACGCGCCATGCCGGCCTGAAGCGCTCCAGAAGGCCATCGTCCATCTCCGTCCAGGACGCGACGAGCCGCGGCGGGACTGCCGGGGGCGACGCGACGGCGATCGGCGCGTCGCCGAAAAGGGCCTCGCCACCGCGCATCGCGCTGTAGAGCGCCCCCGAGACCGGATTATAGACCACTCCCAGCATCGGTGTTCCCCTGTCGAGCAGACCGACGCAGACCGCGAACTCGGGTCTATCCTCGATGAAGTTCGACGTTCCGTCGAGCGGATCCACGACCCAGACGGGTGCGGATGCCCCCGCCTCGACGGACCCGGACTCCTCCGCGAGCCAGCCGTACGCCGGTCGCTCGCCGAGCAGCGTTCGGCGCAGGAAGCGGTCCGCCGCCCGGTCGGCCTCCGTGACGGGCTGGTCGGCGCGCTTGTAGTCGACGTCGAGTCTCTTGCCAAACGATTCCAGAAGGATGTCACCTGCCGCTCGAGCGGCGGAGACGGCCAGTCTGAGATCGACAGCGGCGTCGGGCATGGATCGTGGGTTCGGGTGGTGCTCGGGATTACGATTCTGCCGCAGCGATCAGCCGGGCGCGACCCTCATGCGTCGGCGGGAACGGGGAGCCAGCCCTCGACGTAGCGAAGCGTCGTGTGGTCGGTCACCGAGCTGAACCAGCGCTCGTGCAGCGCGCGTCCCTCCGGAGTCTCGGTGAGCCATTCGCGAAAGCGGTTGGCCGCCTGCTGGTCGCTCCAGTACGCCTCGATCACGTACTTCGGCCGATTCTTGACCCCGCGCGGCCGCCGGTAGCTACCCTCGAAGCCGTCCAGCAGGATCCAGGTCTTCCGCTCGATGCAGCCGTGCATCCGCGTTGCAGAGCTGAGCTGCGCCTCGAGCCACTCGACGAACGCCGACTCCTCGACGCTCTTCCGAACGTTGAACAGGTGGACGACTCGGATCATGGCGTCTCCTTTGGTGCGAGGTGAGACCGACCTATTTGCGCCGTACGATCTGGACCAGCTTCGCGATCGGATCCCAATGCCGGTCCACCACTCGTTCCTTGAGCGGAATGATCGCGTTGTCGGTGATGGTGATGTTCTCCGGGCACACCTCGGTGCAGCACTTGGTGATGTTGCAGTAGCCGATGCCACCTTCCTCCTTCAGGAAGGTCGCGCGGTCTTTCACGTCGAGCGGGTGCATCTCGTAAAGGGCCGCGCGGACCAGGTAGGCGGGACCGACGAATTCGTCGTGCTTGGCATGCGAGC
Organism: Gemmatimonadota bacterium; assembly: GCA_040905395.1. Taxonomy (GTDB): domain Bacteria; phylum Gemmatimonadota; class Gemmatimonadetes; order Longimicrobiales; family Longimicrobiaceae; genus WHSP01. Next base: position 4,021 of record JBBDRR010000079.1, on the reverse strand, counting down.
GGAGAACGTGACAGACGTCCTGGCAGAGGAAGCACTCGATGCACTTGCGCATCTCCTGCGGCCGATCGACCTCGTACTGGTACATGCGCCAGGAGCCGTCGGGGAAGTCGGGCTCGCGCGGCTCGAACCTGGGGAGGCGCCGGTTCACCTCGTAGTTCCACGAAACGTCGGTGACGAGATCACGCAGCACGGGAAACGCGCGCATCGGCGTGATCGTGACCGGCCTGTCCTCAGGGACCTCGCTGAGCCGCGTCATGCACAGGAGACGCGGTTTTCCGTTGATCTCGGCGGAGCACGACCCGCACTTGCCCGCCTTGCAGTTCCAGCGGACGGCGAGGTCGCCTGCCTGTTCGGCCTGGATCTGGTGGACGGCGTCGAGCACCACCATGCCCTCGGTGACCTCAGTCTCGTACTCGACGAGTTCCCCGCCCTCCGGGGTGCCGCGCCAGATCTGGAAGACGCGGGTGCGAACCGGACGAGAGCGTGTCGCCTCGACGGGTTTACTGGTGGTCTCGACGGAGTTGCCAGAAGTGCTCATTCGATTTCCCGTGTTGAAGGCCGCGTCACGTCTGCTGCTCGTCGATGATCGCCTGGAGCTCCTGGGGGATCGCGGGCTTCTCCACCCGCTCGAGCACCATCTCGCCGTCGTCACCCCGGTGGATGACGAAGTTGAAGCGCGCGAACTCGTCCTCCTTTTCCGGATAGTCCTCGCGGAAGTGCGCTCCGCGGCTCTCGCGCCGGGCCTGTCCCGCCCGGACGACGGCCTCGGAGACGACGAGTAGGTTCTCGAGGTCCAGCGCGGTGTGCCAGCCTGGATTGTATTCGCGGTTGCCGGACACCGCGACCATGCTCGCCCGTTCGCGAAGGCTGGCGATCACCTCCAGCGCGCGCTCCATCTCCTCCTCGCGGCGCACGATCCCCGCGAGGTCCTGCATCGCGTCCTGGAGCTCGAACTGGATCTGGTACGCTCCGTGTCCCGATCCGCCGGTCCGGGAGAACGGCTCGAGCGCATGTCGGGATTCCTGCTCGACGAGTGACTCGTCGATGGTGGTTTCGCCGTTCTCCCGGGCGAAGCGGGCCGCATACTCGCCGGCGCGCTGCCCGAAGACGAGCAGGTCCGAGAGCGAGTTGCCGCCGAGGCGGTTGGCGCCGTGGAGGCCGGCGGCACACTCGCCGGCAGCGAAGAGCCCAGGGACGGTCGACATCTGTGAATCCGGCTCCACGCGCACCCCGCCCATCGCATAGTGGGTCGTCGGGCCGACTTCCATCGGGGTCTTCGTGATGTCGATGTCGGCGAGCTGCTTGAACTGGTGGTACATGCTCGGGAGCTTCCGACGGATGTGCTCGTCCGCCTTCGCCATTCGCTCGCCGATCCAGGCGATGTCGAGGAAAACCCCGCCGTGGGGGCTTCCCCGTCCCTCCTTCACCTCGCCCACGATGCACCGGGCGACGTGGTCGCGGGTCAGCAGCTCGGGCGGCCGCCGCGCCTGCCGATCACCCTGCGTGTATCGCCACCCCTCGTCGGGAGTATCCGCCGTCTGGTCCCGGTAGAGCGGCGGGATGTCGTCGAACATGAAGCGGCGCCCCTCGTTGTTGAGGAGTATCCCGCCCTCCCCCCGTACCCCTTCCGTGACGAGAATCCCCCGAACGCTCGGCGGCCAGACCATGCCGGTCGGATGGAACTGGACGAACTCCATGTCGATCAGATCGGCTCCGGCGTTGTACGCGAGCGAGTGTCCGTCGCCCGTGTACTCCCAGCTGTTGCTGGTGATCTTGAACGCCCTGCCGATGCCGCCGGTGGCCAGCACGACCGCACGGGCCGAGAGGAGGATGAAACGGCCACGCTCCCGCTCGTAGGCGAGCACGCCCGAGATCCGGTCGCCGTCCTTCAGCAGCCGGATGACGGTGCACTCCATGTGGACCTTGATCCCCTGGTGCACCCCGTGATCCTGCAGGACGCGGATCATCTCCAACCCGGTGCGGTCCCCCACGTGGGCGAGCCGAGGATACCTGTGGCCTCCGAAGTTCCGCTGGAGGATCTTGCCCTCCTTGGTCCGATCGAAGAGCGCGCCCCATGCTTCCAGCTCGCGCACCCGATCGGGCGCTTCCTTCGCGTGCAGCTCGGCCATCCGCCAGCTGTTCAGGTACTGACCGCCGCGCATCGTGTCGGCGAAGTGGACCCTCCAGCCATCGCGTTCGTCCACGTTCGCCAGCGAGGCCGCCACCCCGCCCTCCGCCATCACCGTGTGCGCCTTTCCCAGCAACGATTTGCAGATGAGGCCGACCCGAACGCCGGCACCGGACGCTTCCACCGCGGCTCGCAGGCCGGCTCCCCCCGCACCGATCACGAGGACGTCGTATTCGAGCTTTTCCATATCAGTCGTTCAGGGCGTCGATGGGCAGGCGAACGTGCCGCCTCCACGGTTCGTCGATGGACTGCTGGGACGGGCATTCAGGCGCGACCCTCATAACAGCCGCGGATCGCTGAACACACCCATGGCGACCAGACGGACATAGAGGTCCGTGAGGCAGACGAAGACGAGGCTCGTCCACGCCCAGAACATGTGATGCCGGTTGAAGATCGAGGAGAATCGCCAGGCGCCATGACGTGCGGCGGGAAAGCGGACGCACGAATAACAGTCCGTCCGGCCGCCGATCAGGTGGCGCAGCGAGTGGCACCCGAAGAGGTAACCGGTCAGAAGCACCACGTTGACGAGAAGCACGATGCTACCAAGGCCGATCCCGATCTGGCCGTCGAATCGGAACGCGTGGAGCGTATCGTACCAGAGGAAGGCGAGGATGGGGAGCGAGAGGTAGAGGAAGTAGCGGTGCAGGTTCTGAATGACCCAGGGGAAGGACGTCTCCCCCCGGTATCTTCCCCCCCGGTGCTCCTCGACGGCGCACGCGGGCGGGTCGAGAAAGTAGGCCCGATAGTACGCCTTCCGGTAGTAGTAGCACGTCCCTCTGAACCCGAGGATCGCTCCCATGATGAGGATCGCGGGGGAGAACGGCCACCAGCCGAGGCCCAGGATCCGGATCTCCTCCGGACATTGCGCGGCCAGGCAGGGCGAGTAGAAGGGCGAGAGGTACGGCGCGGCGAAGTAGTTCGTTCCCTGGAAGATCGCCCAGGTCGCGTACGCTCCGCAGAGACCGAGGCCGAGGGCGACGGAGAGCGGGGCGACCCACCAGCGATCCACCCGGCCGGTGGCGCCGAGGCGGGTGAGCGGAACTACGACGGGCGGGGATGATGCCATATCGGCGGCTCCTTGGCATGCGAAGGGGACAGGCGTGCCGAACGCGACGGCGGTGCGGCCACCGTCGAGCGAAGCACGAATCGGTGTGGGAAGGTACTGTCCGCGAACCCAAGATGAGGAGCGTGCCGGCCGCCAGCAAGGAGTCGGCGACCGTCAGCGTCCCCCGACCTCACGGGAACGGCGGTACATCTCGGCGGCGCGATCGTGCTGTCCCTTTCGGTCGTACGCGATGCCGAGGGCGTAGAACGCCTTGCCACTCTCGGGATGAAGGTCGATCGCGGTTTCGAGCGCTTCGATCGCTGCGTCCGTGTCCCCGAGCTGATTCAGCGCCTCGCCGAGGGTGACGTGTGCCAGCGGGTGCTCGCGGTCGATTTCGATCGCCCGCCTGAGCTGCTGCGCCGCGCCGGTGTAGACTCCGCGACGGTACAGCGTCAGGCCGAGTTGATAGTTGCCCTCGATGTTGTTGGGTGACACGCGCAGTACCTTCCGGAACTCCTTCTCCGCGAAGTCGTACTGCGCCTGAGCCAGAAACGTGACTCCGAGTCCGAGCATCGCGAAGACGTTCGACGGGTCGGCCGCGAGCGCAGCCTTGTACTGTTCCGCGGCCTCGACCGGGTTGCCCGCGGCGAGCAGCTCCTCGGCACGCGCGATCTTTCCAGCCGCGATGCTGATCGGCGTCCGGATGTCCTCCACCGGCGGCGCGTCCTCGGCGGGCGGGGCGTCCTCCACCGGCGGGGCGTCCTCCACCGGCGGGGCGTCCTCCACCG
>JBBDRR010000078.1:0-8082 GCA_040905395.1 Gemmatimonadota bacterium | reverse complement strand
GTCACCGCCGGTCTCAGCGGAGATGACAACGAGCGCGCCCTGCGCCGCGAGGCCGATGCGTTCCTCGGAAAACCGATCAACCTGACCGACCTGAGCCGCGCCCTCGGCCCCACTGGCCCGAAGCTGACCGCTTCCTGAGATGCAATCACGTGAAAGGATCTGGCTCATGCGCGATCATGACGACCTGCCGTACATCGTAATCGAGCGCCGGAGCGCGGGAATCGGTCCCTTCGTCTGGGGAGCCCTCCTCGGAGCCGGCGCCGCTCTCCTCCTCGCCCCTCGCTCCGGAATGGAGACGCAGGACGAGATCCGCGACCGGGTCCGCCGCGCCCGGACCGCGGCCGAGGACCGGTACGGCACGGCCCGCGACACCGTAACCCGCACCCGCGATCGACTCGAAGAGCAGATCGGGTCCGTCCGCCGCCGTTTCGAGGACGTCCGCGATCAGATCGATGAGGGCGCCGAGCGGGCTCGGGGGGCGATGGACCAGGGCCGCCGCGCCGCCAGGGACGCCAAGGAGGAGATCGAACGACGGGTGCACGATGCTCGCGAAACCCATCCGGACGGTGGAGCCGCCGGCCTGGAAGGCGCCGGGCCTGCTTCCGCCCGCGCCGGCGGAGTCGACGTCGTGGTCACCGACGTCTCCGAGGAACGGACCGAGGGGCGGTCCGACCTCGGGTGAGTCGCCGCTCGTTCTCTCCCCGGTTCATCCGGACCGAGGAGCCTCCGGCCGCCCCGCGAGATGGCACGTCGGTTAGACCGTAGCCTCCGCTTCGCAGCTCTCATCGCGGCGGCGAAGGGTGCCGTCCGGCGAACCCTCGGCGGCACCGCCGATTTCGCCACACGCGTCTGGCACAAGGCGGGTGACGACGACATCTTCTTTCTCGCCGGCGGCATCTCCTTCAACTTCCTCCTCGCCGCGATCCCCTTTCTCCTGCTGCTCATCGCGGGGTTCGGCTACGTGCTTCAGGCGACGGTTTCGGACCCCGAGAGCGCCGCCGTCGCGTACGTACTGCGCATCCTGCCCACATCCCCACGCGTCGTCGAGTTCGCTCGCGAGACGGTCGGGCAGGTGGTGGGGCAGAGGACCGGCTTCGGCGCCATCGGTATCCTTCTCCTCGTCTGGGTCTCGACCCGACTGATCGGTTCGCTCCGCAGCGCGCTGCGCGCCGTGTTCGACATCCGGGAGGACCGCGGAATGGTCGCCGGAAAGCTGTTCGATGCGAAGATGGTGATCGTCGCTGGATCGCTCTTCATCGCCAACACCGGGATCACGATCGCCCTCGAGGCGGGGCAGACATACGGCATAGAGCTGCTCGGGCTGACGGAGAGCGGAGAGGTGCGGGCGCTGCAGGCGTTCTACGCGCAGATGATCGCCTACGCCTTCATCTTCCTCATGTTCGTTCTGATCTACCGGTACCTGCCTGCCCGCCGGGTGCCCTGGAGGATAGCGATCGCAGCCTCTACCTTTACCGCGATCGCGTTCGAGCTCCTCAAGGGTGTCTTCGCCTGGTACGTCGCCAACATCGCCGACTATACCAGTGCCTACGGTACTCTGGCGACGGCGATTCTGCTGGTTTTCTGGATCTATTACTCGTCCGTGGTGTTCGTATTGGGTGGCGTCGTGGGCCAGGTCTACGAGTTGCACCGCCTCCGCCGCCGTCAGCGCGAGCTGCTCGAGTAACAGTGATTCCGAACCGACGAGACTCTGGAGACCACCCGATGAAGCTCCTGCTCTTCCTGGCCCTTACCGTTTGCGCCCTGATCGACGTCGGGCCCGCTTTCGCTCAGGCGCTGCCCGGTTCGCCCCTCGCTCTCGCGCACGGCGTATCACGCGAGGGCGCGGCTCGGTATCGCGATCCCCCGGTGAACGTGGACGGGCGTTACGTCGTGATCTCGCTCGACGAGCACATGCTCCACCTGATGGAGGACGAGCGTGTCATCTGGTCCGCCATCGTCGGTACGGGTACCGGGACACGGCTCGAGGGCGCCGGGCAGAAGTGGGACTTCTCCACGCCCCGAGGCATGTTCCGGGTCCAGCTCATGGAGAAGGACCCGATCTGGCGCGTCCCCGATTGGGCCTTCATCGAGCGTGGCGAGCCGATCCCTCCCCTGGACGATCCGCGCCGGCGCGAAGAGGGCATGCTGGGAACGACCGCGATCTACCTCGAGGAGGACATCGCGGTTCACGGGACGAACAACCCCGAGCTCCTCGGGCAGAACGTCTCCCACGGCTGCATCCGCATGACCAACGAAGCGGTGCGCCGTCTCTACCACGAAATCGAGATCGGCACTCCCGTCATCATCTACTAAACGGAAGCTATCAGCTATCAGCTATCAGTTATCGGCTCCAGAAACGTGATCCCGGAACGGGAGACCGGGCGGCCGAGATCGATAGCCGATAGCCGATAGCCGATAGCCGATAGCCGATAGCTGCTTTTGATATCCGAATCGACAGGCACGAAGCTCATTGTTTCGAATCGCAAGGCACGGTACGAGTTCCAGATTCTCGAAACTTGGGAAGCCGGGCTCGTCCTGCAGGGTACGGAGGTGAAGGCGTTGCGGGAGGGGAAGGCGAACCTGCACGACGCGTTCGCCCGCTTCGACCGCGGCGAGCTCTGGCTCTTCAACCTCCACATCTCTCCCTACGAGCCCGGAAATCGTTTCAATCACGACCCGCTCCGGCCGCGGAAGCTGCTGCTGAACAAGCGGGAGATGCGGAAGCTCGTCGGCCAGGTCGAGCAGAAGGGGCTCACGCTCGTACCGCTCGACCTTCATTTCCGCCGCGGGATCGCCAAGGTGAACATCGCGCTGGCAAGGGGTAAGAAGCTCCATGACAAGCGCGAGGATCTGAAGAAGAAGGACCTCGACCGTGAGATCGCACGTGGTTATAAGGAGCACTGACGTCTATGCGGCACTGGTGGGGCTGTTCGTCGCCCTGCTCCTGCCGCTCGGTGCGCTGGCGCAGGGGGGGATGCCGCTCGTCGTCATCGACGCCGGTCATGGCGGAGTCGATCCGGGTGCACGCGGCCCGTCGGGAACGCTCGAGAAGACCGTCGCCCTGCAGGTGGCGCGGGAGCTCGAAGCGCTGCTGCTCGCCAGCGGTGACGTCGAGGTCCGCCTCACACGCGACTCGGACACCCTCGTCCCGCTGACCGAACGGACGTCGATGGCGAACCAGTGGCGCCAGGCGCACGGCGAGGGTCGGCCCGCCCTCTTCCTCTCCATCCACGCGAACGCTCACGATTCCCGCTCGGTCCGCGGCTTCGAGACCTACTTCCTCTCCGAGGCCAATACCGAGGACGCTCGCCGCGTCGCGACCTTCGAGAACTCCGCCCAGCGATTCGAGGACTCTGGACCGAGCGGAGATCCGCTCAGCTTCATCCTCAACGATCTCCGGCAGAACCTCTATCTGCACGAGTCGAGCGCTGGAGCCGAGCTGTTCCAGAAGAGGCTGTCCGGAGTCCACCCGGGTCCGGACCGCGGCGTCAAGCAGGCGAGCTTCGTGGTCCTGGACGGCGCCTTCATGCCGGCCGTCCTCGTCGAGCTGGGGTTCATCACCAACCCCGAGGACGAGGCGATGCTGCGCACCCGTGGAGAGCAGACGCGTCTCGCCCGGCAGCTGGAGTCAGCCGTACATGACTTCTTCCGCCGCCCGTCCGTCGCCTCGATCGGGGCCAATCCGTGAGCGCGAGTGGATTCTCTTCGGCCCGCGGCCGCGATCCACGCCCTCCGCCGCTTCCCCGCCATGCCTAGCCGCCTTCCGCTTCGAGCGCCCGACGAACCGCTGCTCCTGGGCGCCACCGTCCCAATTGTCGCGTTGGATGTGCCAGACACGGGTGCGGCGATGAGGATCGTCGATGCGCTACCCTCCGCGGACTTCTTCAAGGTCGGGCTCCAGCTCTACACAGCCGAGGGTCCCGGCGTGGTCGGCAGGTTGAAGGACTCCGGCAAGCGCGTCTTCCTGGATCTGAAGCTGCACGACATCCCGAATACCGTCGCAGGCGCCGTGCGCTCGGCGACGGCGCTCGGCGTCGACATCCTCACCGTCCACGCTCTGGGCGGGCGGGCGATGCTCGAAGCCGCCGCGACTGCCGCCAGCGCCGCTTCGCCACGTCTCTTTGCGGTGACGGTGCTCACTTCCCACTCCGCCGAGGAGCTCGCCCGAACGTGGGGACGCTCCACGTCGTCGCTCTCCCTCGCCGACGAAGCGACGAGGCTCGCCAGAACGGCGGCGGATGCGGGGCTCGACGGCGTGGTCACCTCTGTCCACGAGGTCGCCGCCATCAGGGCTGCGACCTCTCCGGGCTTTCCGGTGCTCACTCCCGGAATTCGCCTACCAGGTGACGCCGCCGGCGATCAGGCGCGGGTCGCGACTCCGGCGGACGCCGCCCGGCTCGGGGTCGATTATGTCGTCGTGGGCCGTTCGGTCACTGCGGCCGAACGTCCCGCCGATGCGTTCGACCGTTTGCTCGTAAGCCTCTCGCATGGGGCCACGGCCGCCTCGTGAGGCGCATTCTCTCCCTCTGTCTGCTCCTGCTGATCGGACAGACAGCGCTCCCCGCCCCCGCCGCTGGCCAGGATCCGGCCGCCGACGTCCGCCTCGAGGAGTTCGTCGAGGGCGTGGCGCGCCTCTGGGCGGCTGCCGACGTCTCCGCGCTGGTCGGTCTCGTTCCCGCCGACGACCGGCTAATCCTCGACACCGGCAATGGCACGGAGACGGCAAACAGCCGCCACGCGGCGGCCGCCCTCCGCGCACTCTTTTCCGGCGTCGAGACGATGTATGCCCGCCCCGTCCGTGTCACGTTGGCGAGCGCCACTCCCGCCCGCGGCTTCGGCGAGCTCTTCTGGACCTATAGAACCCGCGGCGCCCCCGGCGAGCAGTCCCGCTCCGTGTACGTCGCCGCCTTGTACGAAAACGGTGCCTGGCGCGTCGCCGAACTGCGCGTCATGCCGTGAGCCGCGTGTGTCGCCGTCGCGAGCGGCCTCGACCCGCTGCGCGACCGTCGCTTGACGCGGTAGGGGTTCAGCCCTACCTTTTGCCGTCGCCCCGCCGCCGGTCCGGGGATGGCGGGGCGTCTCACTGCCACACGTTTTCTGCTGCCGCCAATGCCTGAGCTCGAGTTCGGCGCGACGTGGGACGAGGTCATGGACCTGGCTGCCCTGTACGTGTTCGGCACCGGCTTGCAGATCCTCATCGTCCTTCTGCTCGCCTGGATCGCCTATCGCGCGCTCGGCATCCTCCTGCGTCGGATCGAGCGCTCCGCCGCCACCGCCGACCCGAGCACCGTCTCGATGCACGAGCAGCGCGTCGCGACGCTGCTCAGCCTCGTGCGCAGCGTCGGCATCGTGGTGATCGTCATCATCGCGCTCTTCATGGTGCTGACGGCAGTCGGCCTCCAGATCGGCCCGCTGCTCGCCGGCGCCGGTGTCGTCGGTCTCGCGATCTCCTTCGGCGCTCAGTCGCTCGTCCGCGACATCATCAGCGGCCTCTTCATCCTCTTCGAAAACCAGTTCGGTGTCGGCGACGTCATCCGCGTCAGCGACGTGGCTGGCAGGGTCGAGAAGATGACGCTCCGCATCGTCGTCATGCGAGATGTCCAGGGTGTCGTCCATACCGTGCCCAACGGAGAGATCACCCGGGTCAGCAACCTGACCCGCTCCTTCTCGCGAGCCGTCCTCGAGATCGGCGTCGCCTACAAGGAGGACGTCGACCACGTCATCGACGTGATGCGCGACGTGGGCCGGGAGCTCAGCGAGGATCCGGACTGGAAGCCCCTGCTCACCGAAGAGCCGGTCGTCCCCGGGATCGAGTCGTTCGGGGATTCCGCCGTCAACATCCGCATGGTCGCCACCACCATTCCCCTGAAGCAGTGGGACGTGGCGAGGGAGTTGCGACGGCGGATCAAGCGCCGCTTCGACGACGAGGGCATCGAGATCCCCTTCCCCCACCGCACCATGTTCTGGGGCGACGGCCAGAAGCCGGCCGGAACGGCAGAGAAGAGGGAATAGGGAAGAGGGAGTAGGGAACGACAGAGATGACTTTCTTGAACTTCGGCGGCCGGCGAGATCGCGCGTGACAGATCCCCGATTCGGCAGCACGGGAAATCAGTGACCACGGCCAGGTCTTTGCGCCCTCTTCCCTATTCCCTATTCCCTATTCCCTGTCTTCCCCGATGTCGCTCCACTTCTACAACACGCTGACTCGCCGCCGCGAGGAATTCGTTCCCCTCGAGGAGGGAAGGGTCGGCATGTACTGCTGCGGACCCACGATCTATGCGGCTCCGCACATCGGCAATATGCGGACGTTCTTCTTCGCCGACCTCGTGCATCGCTACCTCGAGTTCCGCGGGTTTTCGGTGAAGTTCGTCATGAACCTCACCGACGTCGACGACAAGACGATCAACGGCGCGCTGAGCCAGGGCGTCTCCCTGACCGACTACACCGAGCCCTTCGCCCGGCACCTCTTCACCAACTTTGAGGCGCTCGGCATCGAGGGCGCCGACGTCTACCCCCGCGCGACGAACTTCGTCCCCGAGATGCTCGCCCTCATCGAGCGCCTCGTCGAGCGCGGCCTCGCCTACAAGGCGCCGGACGGCTCGGTCTACTTCGACATCTCCGAGTTCCCGGGCTACGGCAAGCTGTCACGCGTCGACCTCTCCAACGCCCGCCGCGGCGAGCGAGTCGTCGCCGACGAGTACGACAAGGGCGACGTTCGGGACTTCGCCGTCTGGAAGGCGGCCAAGCCCGACGACGCGAAGGTGGACGCCGTCTGGGAGACCCAATGGGGGCCTGGACGGCCGGGATGGCATATCGAGTGCTCCGCGATGAGCATCGCGGAGCTCGGTGAGTCGTTCGATATCCACTGCGGCGGCGTCGACCTCGTCTTTCCGCATCACGAGGACGAGATCGCGCAGTCCGAAGGCGCTACCGGCAAGCCCTTCGCCCGCTACTGGCTCCACGGCGAGTTCCTGCAGATCGACGGCGAGAAGATGGCCAAGTCGACCGGTAACATCTTCACCCTCGACGACCTGCTCGAGCGCGGCGTCCGCGCCTCCGCGATTCGCCATACCTTCCTGACCGCTCACTATCGCAGCAAGCTCAACTTCACCTGGCAGACGCTCGATGCCTCGGCCGAGGCCGTCCGCCGTCTCCACGCCACGCACCAGCGCCTGAAGGAGCATCCCGCCTCGCTTCACGCCCGGGCGTCCGATACGCCCTGCCTCCACGACTCTGCCGCGAACGCGCTCGCCGCGTTCACGCGCGCGATGGATGACGACCTCAACACCAGCGTCGCCCTTGCCGTCCTGTACGACCTCGTGACCGCGACCAACGCCCGGCTCGACGCCCTCGGCACCATGGCCATCACCGAGGCCGAGGCCGAGGCCGCGCTATCCGCCTTCGCCCGCATCGATCGTGTTCTCGGCCTCATCTCCCTCGCCGACCGCGAGGACGATGAGCCCGTCGATGAAAAGCTCGCCGCTTGGGTCGAGGAACGGCTCGCCGATCGCGCCGACGCGCGCAGCGCACGCGACTTCGCCAGAGCCGATCAGATCCGCGACGAGCTCACCGAACGGGGCATCCTCGTGGAGGACACTCCCACCGGCGCGCGCTGGTCGATCCGGGGTTGACACGTCCCATTTTCACTGGTATTCTTCGAGTCTTGCCCGTCGCTGGCGTAGCTCAATTGGTAGAGCAGCCGCCTTGTAAGCGGCAGGTTGGGGGTTCAAGTCCCTTCGCCAGCTTGAGGCGGACGAACGGGGGCTCCTGAAGAGCCTCGAAGATGGGCGGGATGCGCACGCCGCGGGGGGTCGATCCGCGGCACGGATACATTGGAGTTGCGGGTGTAGCTCAGTTGGTAGAGCATCAGCCTTCCAAGCTGAGGGTCGCGAGTTCGAGTCTCGTCGCCCGCTCCATTTTTCTCCTGCGAGGCACTCGATGCGCCGCGCAGGGGGTTTTGTCTATCGGACCGATACGGTCCGATCCCAGTTGATACTTACACTCCGAACCGGGGACCGAAGAGCGATCAATGGCCAAGGCTAAGTTTGAGCGGACGAAGCCGCACGTGAACGTAGGGACGAT
>JBBDRR010000077.1:0-1365 GCA_040905395.1 Gemmatimonadota bacterium | reverse complement strand
TCTGACCCTATCAGAGCTCTTGGGAGGCCTTCGAGACTGAGTCCTCTCGTGCGATTTGCCCCTCCAGTAGCATAATGCTACCATATGCCCTCTAGATCATCGCAGCCTGATCCGACGCCTCGCTACTCACTCGCAGCGATCCAGAGTCTTGTGCGCGACCGGCGGTACCGGATCACGGTCACGGCGCGAAGAGGGGCCTCGGCCCTGTATCTGGACGAGTCGGACATCCTTGACGCAGTTCTCGGAGGCCATCCATGATCCAACCCAAGCTCGCAGCCCCGCATGAGGAGCTCTGCCCCATCTGCGACGCCACGATGACGCCCGTCGCCGAAGAGCGCGACGTGTCGATCGGACGGCGCACCGCTCGTGTGCGGGACGAGTTCCTGCGCTGCTGCGCCTGCGGCGAAGAGATCTATCTGCCGGGGCAGATGGAGCGGACGCAGATGCGCGCCGCCCGAGCGATCCGCACACGGGAAGGACTTCTTCAGCCCGACGAGATCCTGACGCTGCGCGAGCGCCTGGGGCTCAGCCAGGCTGCCTTCGAAGCGCTGCTCGGGGTCGGCCCCAAGACCGTCGTTCGGTGGGAGCGCGGCACCGTATTCCAGAACGCGGCGACCGACGCCCTGCTCCGCGTCATCGATCGGTTTCCCGACGTGGCGGGATTCCTGGCGGAACTACATGGCGTCGAGCGTCCGGAGGGCGCGAAGCGAACAGAAGCCTGAGGAATTGGCGGGGGGCAGCTCTGGGCCGAGGCGCGGGAGCTGCCGGTGTTGTCGGGGGGTGGGGAACCCGGTACGCGGGAGACCGATCGCGCTATTGCTAACGCGCTGCTGGCCGCGGACCACCCCAGCGGCGCAACCAAGGCTCGATTTTTCGCCGGCTTGGAATATCGCACCCGAGACGCAACACGCCTCAGGATGATCCTTCGAGGTGGAGTTCGCCGCCGGGGAATCCCGTGCGGTGGCGGTGCTCACACTCGAGCCCTCCGAAGTGCGTGGGATGGAGCCGGGGGAGATCCTGCACGCCCGGAGGCGACCAGCGTAGCTCCGGTCAGCACGTCCACCACCGAGATCGCCGAGCAGTTCAGCCACCTCTACTGGCCCCAGGTGAACCCGTTCGTGACGCACGAGGAAGAAGAGATCCTCCGGCAGAACACGGGACGCCAGGCGGCCGTCGTTCGCGAGGGGGGGGCGCACGAGCGATACGACGGATCGCTGGCCGCGCTCCAGCGGGACGGCCCGGAGTGGACCCGGCTGCTCCGCTCCGTCCGCCGCACCGTCGAGGTCATGCCGCTCTGGAAGCTGCAGACCGTGGGCGCGGACCGGCTCGAGTTCCTCTATCCGAACCTCGACCGGGGACACCTGG
>JBBDRR010000076.1:0-1370 GCA_040905395.1 Gemmatimonadota bacterium | reverse complement strand
TGATCGCCGAGCAGAACGAGTCCGACGTCTGGGACTCGCCGATCGTCACCGAGGTGACGCAGGCGCCGGCATTCTTTCCGGCGGAGGAGGAACATCGCGACTACTACCGCCGCAATCCGGGGCAACCATACTGCCAGGCGGTGATCGCGCCCAAGCTGGCGAAGCTCCGCAAGCTGCATTTCGATCGACTGAAGGGCGGCTCGACCGACCGGTCCGGCGCCGATGGGCAGGTTCGGCCGTACCAGTCCGACCCGCGCAGTCCGATGGACCAGGGCGGCATCTCCGACTGAGGGACGGAGCATGTCCGAAACTGCAGTCGGCGCGGTGCTGCGGGCGCTCTCCTACGCGGCAGCGAAGCACCGCGACCAGCGGCGCAAGGGCGCGGGGGCGCCGCCCTTCATCAACCATTCCATCGAGGTCGCGGAGCTTCTCGCCCGCGCGGCCGGCATAGAGGATCCGGTCACGCTCCAGGCCGCGGTTCTCCACGACACGCTCGAGGACACCGATACGACGTTCGACGATCTCGCCCGCGAATTCGGCACGGAGGTGGCAACGCTCGTCCAGGAGGTCACGGACGAGAAGCACCTCCCACGCGCCGAACGTAAACGGCACCAGATCGAAACCGCCCCGCGTCTCTCGGAACGGGCCCGGCTGATCCGACTCGCCGACAAGATCGTGAACGTCCACGCGATCACCTGGACTCCGCCCGTCGAGTGGCCGCTGGAGCGCCGGCTCGACTACCTGGAGTGGACGGCGCAGGTGGTGGAGCACTGCCGCGGATCGTGCGAACCCCTCGAGCGCCTCTACGATCAGGTACTGGCGGACGGTATGAAGGCGCTCTCGGGCCGTGGGGGCGAATTCCGCCAGCCGCCTTCGAGCACCCATTCACCAGCTTCCGACAGATGATCGATCCAGGTTCAGCGGGCGGCGCTGGCGATACGCCGCGTGGGGTGCGGCGGGATCTGCGCTACGGCGTCCGCACCGCCCGACGGAATCCCGGCTTCTGGCTCGCGGTCCTGGTGGCACTGGCGCTCGGAATCGGCGCGAGCACGGCCGCGGTGGATTTCGTTCTCTCCGGACGGCTCCACACCGGGCCCGTGGCGTCGCCCGAAGGGCTGCCGATCCCCCCGACGCAGGTGGAGCTCGTCAGCGAGACCGAGGACCCGGAGAGGGTGGCGAATAGTCCGGTCCTGGGAGGCGCGTTGTCGTCGCGTGCGTCACGGCCGACGGCGGTTGCCGAGCAGCAGCGGGAGGATCTCGGGGTGATCCTGACGAGCCTGCTGGGGGCAGCCGCCGTGGTGCTTCTGGTCACAGTCACCAACATCACGCTACTGCTGCTCGCGCGGGGAGGCGCTCGGCGGGGGGAGATC
>JBBDRR010000075.1:0-8249 GCA_040905395.1 Gemmatimonadota bacterium | reverse complement strand
GTCATCGCCATGGTCGCGACCTTCCTCGTGCTCCGGCGGCTGCCGGTGGAGGCGGCGGCCGACGGCGGGGCGGCGACCGAGCTGGAGTGGGCCCCGGCCATCGAGCACGTGCAGAGCGGGACCTCCAGGATCCGGATCGAGACGCTCTCGAGTCGCAACGACATGGTCAGCGGCGGCGACGTCCTGGTGCGTATCGAGCTGGACCCGGCGCTCGACCCCGCCAGCGTCGCCATCGAGAGCAACGGCGGCGATATCACCGCGGCGTTCGACGAAGCGGACGAGGCGAACGCGCTTCTGGGCCTCGTCACCGGCCTCGCCCTCGGTGAGAACGAGCTCACCGTCCGCGCCGGTGGGGAGCGGGCGACGCTGACGCTCACGAACCACCCGCGGTCCGGCCCCGTCTTCGCCGGCCCCTCGGAGCAGCCCTTCTACTGCACCACGCACCTCTTCCAGACGGTCGGCGGCGAGACGCTCGGGCCGCAGCTCACCGACCCGTGCTCGGTCGAGCCGCGCGTCGATTACGTCTACCGCACGGACGCGGGCACCATCGAGCCGCTCCCCGACCTCGCCGCGAAGCCCGCCGACCTCACCTACACGACGACGATGGACGGCCGGCGCGTCCCCTTCATCGTGCGGGTGGAGACCGGCACGGCGAACCGGGCGATCTACGAGCTGGCGATGCTGCACGACCCCGCCGGCCCCGCGCCCGACCCCTGGAACCGCAGCGCGGGGTGGAACGGGCGGCTGATCTATCGGTTCGGCGGGGGATGCCGTCCCGGGTGGTACCAGCAGGGTGGGGGAACGGCCGGCGTGGTCCACGACGTCGAGCTCTCTCGCGGTTACGCGATCGCATCCTCGACGCTGAGCGTCTTCGCGAACAACTGCAGCGAGCTGCTCTCGGCCGAGACCGCGATGATGGTGAAGGAGCGCTTCGTCGAGGCGTACGGGCCGCCGCTCTTCACGATCGGGTGGGGCGCCTCGGGCGGCGCGCACCAGTCGAACGGCATCGCCGACAACTACCCCGGCATCCTCGACGGCGTCGTCGTCGGCATGAACTTCCCCGACATGACGGGTACCACGTCGTACAAGGCGGTCGACTCGGTGCTGCTCCAGGAGTACTTCGACAGCGTCGCGCCGGGGACGTTCACCGAGGAGCAGCAGCGGGCGGTGACCGGCTTCGGCGTGCGCGCCAGCATCCCGCACCTCGCCGTATACGCCCTCCGCGCCGACCCCGACGCCTACTTCGCCGACGTCGTCCCCGAGTCGGTCCGCTACGACGCCGTGACGAACCCGACCGGCGCCCGCGCGACGATCTACGACCACACGGTGAACGTCTACGGCCGCGACCCGCAGACCGGCTTCGCCCGCCGCCCGCTCGACAACGTGGGCGTGCAGTACGGCCTCGGCGCGCTGAACGACGGGGTCATCGACGTCGAGCAGTTTCTCGACCTGAACGAGCGGATCGGCGGGGTCGACATCGACTTCGAGCATCAGCCTGAGCGGCACGTGGCCGATCTCGAGGCGACGCGCGCGGCGTACCGCACGGGCCGCATCGTCGGCGGACTCGGCCTCGCCTCGACGCCGATCATCGACTATCGCTCGTATCTGGACCTGCAGGAGAACGGCGACAACCACATGAAGTACCACAGCTTCTCACTGCGCGAACGCCTGATCCGCACGAACGGCCACGCCGACAACCACGTGATCCTCACCCGGGACAGCCGCTTCCGCGGCGGCTTCGGCGGCGGCTACACCCCGGACCAGGGCAACGAGACACTCTTCGAGGCGCTCGCGCAGATGGACGAGTGGCTCACCGCCATCTCGCTCGACACCTCCTCCCGGCCGCTCCCGGAAAAGGTCGTCCGCCTCAAGCCCGCGGACCTCGTCGACGCCTGCTGGTCGCTGGAGGGCGAGAAGATCGTCGAGCCGCAGACGTACGACGGCCCCGGCCGCTGCAACGAGCTCTACCCGTCCTTCGCCGTCCCCTCGATGGTCGCCGGCGGTCCGCTCACCGACGACGTCATCAAGTGCCAGCTCCGGCCGGTCGACCCGTTCGACTACGCGCTGGAGCTGAGCGCCGACCAGCTCGCCCGCCTCGCCCGGATCTTCCCCGGCGGCGTCTGCGACTGGACGAAGCCCGGGGTCGCCCGGGAGCCCCAGGCCGGGCCCTGGCTGCGGGCCCGCGATTCTAGCGTCCCTGTCACCGATCTTGCATATTGGTTCAGCTCTCTTCCGGCCGTGATCGACTAGAGTAGCTCCTCCCGCACCACCTCTCCAGATGAACCTGTTGCCGACCCTGCTCCGGATCTCCCAGGCGACGGACCCGACGGAGGCGTTCAACTCGATGGTGAACGAGCTCGCCGGGTCGCTCGGGCTCAAGTCGGCGGTCTACGTTCGCGGCACCGACCGCAGGCCGCGCGATATCTGGCCGCCGGAGACGGAGTACACGGACGACCTGCTGGACACCGCGCTCCACGTGATCCGGCCCGAGGCGTTCCCGCTCGGCTCGGAGTTTCCCTTCGAGGCGTCGGCCTTCCCGGAGTGCGAGATGCTCTTCCTGCCGCTACACCGGCGCGACGGCCCGCGGGCGACGTGCGTCCTGATCGGCGACGCGGGTAGCTTCGGCGGCGACCTCGCGCCGTGGGAGCAGCTCGTGGAGACGCTCGAAGCCGTCGAGCGGCGGCACGAGCGGCTGAAGACGGCCGAGGACAGCTGCGAGGAGCTGCGTCGCCGGGTCGAGGAGAGCGAGGCGCTGCACACGCTGGGGCTCGCGGCGAACCGTACCCTCGATCTCGAGGAGGTCCTGAACCTCGTCGCCCGCTTCACCCGGACCCTCCTGGGCGCGCAATACGTGACGGTGAGCACCGCGACCGGCGGGGACCCCGAGACCGTGGCCTCCGTCGGGCTGCGGCAGACGACGGTGGCTGAGGAGGATCACCACCTCGCCCGCTGCGTCGTGGAGGCGGAGAAGCCGCTGATGATCGGGAGCGACCAGGCGTTCCAGGTGGAGAGCTTCCCCTTCCACGAGCGCGAGGGGATGAAGGTCGGCGTCGGCCTGCCGCTCTCCCTCTTCGGCGACACCTTCGGCGCGCTGATCGTCGGCTACCGAAACGCCACCGAGGTCAGCTCGCGCGACGTGCGGCTCGCCCTGACGCTGGCCGGCCACGCGGCGGTGGCGATCGGCAACGCGCGGCTGCACGAGCGGGTCGAGCAGCGCTCGAACGAGCTCGAGCAGGCGTACGACGAGCTGAACCGGGTCTCGGCGGCTAAGGAGCGGTTCTTCGCCTCCATCAACCACGAGCTCCGCAATCCGCTCAGCGCCATCCTCGGCTACCAGACGCTCCTCGAGGACGCCGTCGGCACCGACCTGCCCGAGAAGGCCCGCGGCTACCTGAAGAAGGCGAACCAATCCGCGAACACGCTGCGTGCATTGATCAACGACCTCCTGGACCTGTCGAAGATCGCGGCGGGCCGGATGCCGCTGGACCTCCAGCCGTGCGCCGTAGCGGACTTCGTCGGTCAGGCGCTCGACACCATCCGCCCCCTCGCCGATTCGAAAGGCGTCACCCTCACCGCACCCGATCTCGAGACCCTGCCGAGCATCGTGACCGATTCGCAGCGCGTGCAGCAGATCCTCGTCAACCTCCTCTCGAACGCCGTGAAGTTCTCCGACGGCGGCGAGGTGCGGCTCGAGGTCCGCCAGGGCGGTTCCGACTCTTCGGACGATGGCGAAGCGCCGGCGAGAGCGGGCGAGATCGAATTCGCCGTCACCGACAATGGACCCGGCATCGCCGAGGCCGATCTTACCCGGGTGTTCGAGGAGTTCGAGCAGGTCGAGGGCACCACGGGCGGCACCGGGCTGGGTCTTCCGATCTCCCGTCGCTTCGCGCGACTTCTCGGCGGCGACCTCTGGGCGGAGAGCACCGTCGGTCAGGGTTCGACCTTCGTCCTCAGACTCGTCGTCGACCACGTCGTCGCCGAGGAGATGCCGTCCGAGCAAGCCTCCCACGTCGCCTGATTTCCGCTCCTCTCCCTTCACCTGGATCCGACATGACTTCTCCGGCTCAGCTCCTTCACGTCGTACCCGTGTTGCTTTCGCTGCTGGTGTTGGCCTCCTGCGCGGGCGGCGCCTTTCCACCCGTCCAGAACATCGATCGGCCGGCTCCGGCCGGGCACGACTGGGTGATCTGTCCCGGTGGAGACCCGTCGACCAGGGCGCAGGGGACGGTCGGTCCCGCGGGCGGCGTTCTCCAGCATCCCTCGGGTCACACCCTCGTGATCCCGGCCGGTGCGGTGACCCGCGAGCACACCTTCACCATCTTCGAGCCCACCGCGCCGCAGCTGCTCGTCATCGCGACCGTCGCGCCGAACGTCACCTTCCAGCAGCCGGTGTCGCTGACGCTGAGCCTGAATCGCTGCGCATCGCTCCCGCCCGCCGGGTCGCTGCGCGTCTTTCGCGTAAACCCGACCGGCGCGCACGACGAGGTCGGCGGCCCGCCGGATCAGGGGAGCACGGCGATCACCTCCCGCCTCGACCGGCTGAGCGATTACGCCCTCGTGACCACCCGGAGCGGTGGCTGACCGGCGTTGACCGCACCGAGTGACATGACAGAGATCAGTCGGGGAAGCACCTATGAGAGGGCGGGGGACTGGGTCGCCGCGGACCGCGCCTACGCCGAAGTCTACTCGGCTGCGCTCAGTCGCGGCGACGTTCCCGCCGTGGTCGAGGCGTTGCGGAAGATGGCGAACGCCCGGTTCCGGCACGCGGCTGAGGAGGAGGCAGCCGAACTCGCGGAGCTGAGCGCCGAGATCGCGCTCCGCTCCGGACTCGCCGCGGCGGCGGCGCGGGCATGGAACGTTCTCGCGGTGATCCGCCATTCGAGCGGCAGCCTGGAGATCGCCGAGTCCCTCTACGAGGCGGCGCTCGAACCCGCGCGCGAGGCGGACGATCCCGAGACGGTGGGAGCCGTCTGCCAGAACCTCGGGGTCATCGCGAACATCCGCGGCGACTGCCGCGGCGCCCGCCTCCTCTATCTCGAGGCGATCGCCTCCTTCGTCCGCTCCGGGAACCGGCTGGCCGCGATGGCCGCGTACAACAACCTGGGGATGGTCTGCACCGACCTCGAGGAATGGATGGAGGCGGAGGTCTATTTCGCCCGGGGGATCGAGATCGCCCGGCAGCTCGGGGACTTCACGATGCTGGCCAAGCTGCACAGCAACCGCGCGGAGCCCCTCATCCGGATCGGTGACTTCGGCGCCGCCCGCCGCTCGCTGGACGCGGCGGAGGAGTTCGCGGGTCACTCCGGCTATGGACGCGCCGCCGCCGACCTCAACCGCTTCCGCGCCATGATCGAGCGGCTCGAAGGCGACTGCGCCACCGCGGAGAGCTACCTCGACCGCTCCCTGGATGTCTGCTCGGGAGACGAGATGACCCTCCAGCGGGGCGAGGCGCTCGAGGAGTTGGCCCGGATTCGCCTCGCTCAGCAGCGCGCCGGCGCCGCCAGGGTGCTGCTGCGCGAATCGATGGAGTTGTACAGGAGCATCGGTGCCCACCGCGACGTCTCCCGGCTCCAGGAGCTCTCCGAGGAGACGCTCCGCCGTCCCCCCGAAGCCGCAACCGTCTGAGCCCGCCGAGGTCGTCCGGCCACCGCCCCCCGTCGCCCCCGCAGCGCTCTGCTTCGCGTCTTCGCGTTGATCTCCTACCAGCGCACGCCCTCCAGCACGACAGCGTCGGCCGGCAACTCCGTCTCGCCGGCGGGCCTCTCGTTCAGCGCCAGGAAATACGCGATCACCGCCGCGTACTCATCCGGCGCCAGACTGCCCGGGTCGTCCTGCGGCATCGCCGCGCTGATGTGCTGGAAGAGGTCGCCGATCGGCTCCGCCATCCAGGTGATCTCGAACATCCGGCCGCTGAACTCGTTGCGGCTGTGACAAGCCGAGCAGATGCGATCGAACACCTGCTCCCCCCGCTCCGCCTGCTCCGCCGTATACACCCCCTCCGCCGCAGACCGTGCGGCGGCCGGCGCCGGTTCGACCGCCGGCGCCCCCGACGTCCCCGCGCACCCCTGGGCCGCCGCCAGCACAAACAGACCCGTCCATGTCGCCTTCATCATCCGAAACCCGCTCCTTCCGCCGTCATCCCGGCGTCATCCCGAGCAACGCGAGGGATCCGCACCTCCGTGCTCGGCACGATGCCGAAGCCAGGTGCAGATCCCTCGCTCCGCTCGGAATGACAGAATTTGGCCCCGCTGTTCCCCCGACCCCAGACCCCTGACCCTAGAACCTCGACGACCGAATCATCGTATCCGCCCGCGCCCAGGCGCTGCGGAACTCCTCGTGCACCAGATCGGCCTCCGCCGTCCTGCCCTGGGCCCGCAGCGCCTCCTCGAGCCCGTACAGGGCCCAGCCGTTGTTCGGGTGCTGGACGAGGTTGACGCGATATACATCCTCCGCCTCGGCGTGCCGGCCGGCCTCGAGCAGCGCGTCGCCCAGCCAGTGGCGGGCGGAGAACTGCAGCGGCTCGGGCTCGTCGTAGCGTAGCGCGTCGTGGACCGCGACGGCGTCCTCGAAGGCGGCGATCGCCTCCTCGAGGCGGCCCTCGGAGCGCAGGATCTCCCCGCGCAGGATGTCGCCGGTGATGCCCAGGAGCTGCGTCGCGGTGTGCCCGCGCATCTGAACCGACTCCGGCAGCGAATCGGCCGCCGCATCGACCCGTCCGAGATAGACTCTCGCCAGATCCGGCTCGCCGTTCCTCAGGTGTGCGTAGCCGCGCGCGAACTCCCAGAGCCCGCGTTGCAGCGGCCGCTCGGGGACCTCTTCCAGCGCGAGGATGTCATCGAAGTGGCCGAAGCGCAGCAGGCTCAGCGCGTGATAGAAGGCCCCGTCGTTCACCTGCTTCGCGTACTCCCTCGCCGCGCTGTTGGCGACCGCCCCCTGCCCGTCCATCGCCGCCGCGAAGAACAGCATGTGCAGGTTGTGAGTACCTCCATAGGAGACGCCCTCGTCGTACTCGACGCGCATGTCGGAATGCCACGCGTCCAGGTTCGACCGTACAGCCTTGTCCCACCGGCCGATCCGGTTGTACGTGTGCGACGGCATGTGGTTGATGTGGCTCGCGCCCGGTATGCCGCTGCTCAGGTAGTCCGCGCACGGCTCGGCCTTGCCCGGATCCTCGGTCGCCTCCGTCCCGTGGATGTACAGGTGGCACGCGCCCGGGTGGGTGATGTCGGCGGCGAGCACTTCCTCGAGCACGCGGTGGATGCTCTGGACGAACGGGTCGCCGAGGCGATACGTGGCTCGAGCGGGGTTCAGCAGCATCAGCGACTCGGCGTAGAGTGTCGCTACCTCGAGGTCGCCGGGGTGGGCGCGGTAGACTTCGCCCATCGCCTGGCTGTACGCGCTGTCGAGCGCCGCTCGGGTGTCGGGGTCGTGCTCCTCCGAGTACCTGAGCGCCATCGCCTCGACCATCCCGCGCTCGGCGGAGGTCGCTCGGTCGTCGATGAGCCGCACCGCTTCCCTCGCCGCCTCGTAAGCCGGCTCTGCGTTCGCCTCGACCATCCCGCTGTTGAGGAAAGGTCCGCGCGCGAGGGCCTCGCCCCAGTAGCACATCGCGCAGTTCGGATCGACCCGCTGCGCTTCCTCGAAGGAGCGGACCGCCACCGAATACGTGAACGCATAGACCATCTGCATGCCCTGGTCGAAGTACGCCTGCGCTTCGGGCGAGGTGGTCGTCACCGGACGGGTGAAGGAGCCGGTTACCTTCGTCAGCAATGGCATCCGGGCGTCCTCCTCGGCGCCTTCCTGTGCCGCGCCCGCGCCGGGCGCGGCAAACAGCGCGGCCCAGAGAACGGCTGCAACGGCAATCTGCTTCCTCCGTCCACCTGCGCGGACTCCAGCTTTCTCCGTCCGGTCCATGCTTGCTCCTTCTCGAAGGGCGACGACTCAGGGCGAATCGAAGTGGCGAACCCGGCGGATCGGCGGCGGACAGGGCCACACCGGCCGGCCGGGAGGTGCGGAAACGTTACGGTACCGGCCAGGACCGGTCAATCTCGGTAAACTGGTGGAGGGTGAGAGTTCCTGCGGCGCGGGTCGTGGGTTGGCTGTCGGCGCACCGCCCCGTCCCGGTGGAACTATCCCGGGGAATGTCATCCCAACGGCACGTCATCCCAATGGCACGTCATCTCAATGGCACGTCATCCCAATGGCACGTCATCCCGGCGAACGCCGCAAAGACGTCATCCCGGCGAACG
>JBBDRR010000074.1:16740-44446 GCA_040905395.1 Gemmatimonadota bacterium | reverse complement strand
GCGATGCTCGACGTGGACACGTACGAGGCGGTGGAGCACGACGAGAGCGCGACGAAGCAGGCGGCGATAGTGGTGGCGATCGTTGCGGTCGCCCAGGGCATAGCGTCGTCCGGGGAGGGCGGTCCGGGAGTGATCGCGGGAATTCTCGCGGCCCTCCTCGGCTGGTTGGTGTGGGCCGGGATCACCTACCTGATCGGCGACAAGCTCCTGGGGGGCACCGCGACCTGGGGAGAGCTGCTGCGAACGCTCGGCTTCGCGCAGGCGCCTGGCGTGCTCGCCGTCTTCGCGATCATTCCCCTCTTCGGCGTGCTCGTCAGGGCGGTGGTCGCGATATGGATCCTGATCGCCGGGGTGATCGCCATACGGCAGGCGCTCGACTTCTCCACCGGCCGAGCCATCGTAACCGCGGTCCTTGGGTGGCTCGCGATCGCGATACCGGCGGCGATTCTCGCCATGGTCGGCGGCGGTTCCTTCTGACGGGGGCCTGACGCTCGGGCGACGGATCGGGCCGGCGGCCGGACCCCTGCCGGCACGACACCCGCGTCTGCGGTGCGGCACGCAGTGTGTAGAGCAGGCCAGTACTACTCTGATTCCGCTCTCCTTTCGCCACAGACGCGGACCCGATGCCGGACCCGATCCGTCGAAACCGATCCTCATGGGCCGTTTGGAACGCGCGGCTTCCGCGAGTCGTCGCGACGCTGACGCTCGCGGTGCTCGCCTCAGCCTGCGGCACGTCGGAACCGTCCGTGGAGCTGAGCGCCACGGACTCGGCCGCGGTTTCATCGGATGCGCCGGAGCCTCCCCCGTGGTCGCAGCCGCCGCTGGCGTGGGATTCGGTACCGCCAGTGTATCGCGATGCGTGGGAAGCCGCGGAGAATCGAGAGACGTGCGCCGCGCTGGCCCCGGCGAGGCCCCTCTCCGGAGGGATCGCGACGGTCCGGACGGCGGAGTTCGGCGGCGGATGGGGCGTCGCCTACGGCCTCCCCGAGCAGCGGAGCGCCTTCGGCGTCGCGGGGACCGGGGCGTCCGCGGAGGGAGCGATATACGAGGGCTTTCCCAATCGCCTCGAGTGGGCGGACGGCTCCTCGGCGCGCTACGGCCTCGAAGGGGGTACCGGACCGAACTACCTGGCTTATCTTGTCGTGCCCGGTCAGGAGTGTCTGTACAACGTCTGGTCTGCGGTGGGCGAGGACCACCTGGAGGAGCTTCTCGGTCTGCTGCGATTCGTTCGCTGACCTCGACGACGTGGCCGCCGGGCATTGTTCGACGAGGTACGGTAAGCTGTGGGGCCCGGGGACGCGCAGTTGCACGATCGATCCCGGGCCCGCCCCCGTTCAGCCACCGGCCGGTGCGATTCGCTCCACGTAGTCGTCGATACGGCTGAGCACCTGGACGATCTCCGCCCGGCTCTCCGCATCCGCGAAATCACGGGCGAAGTCCAGCAGGACGCTACGCACGCGATCCCGCTCCGCGCCTCCCTTCGCGGCGCGCTTTCCACTGGCCCCCTTCGTCGCCGCTTCCGCCCGGGCGCTCGCCTTGCGGCTGCCTTTGCGGCCTCCCCGCCGCCGTCCCCCGCCGCGCGCCGCGCTCTGCTCGCGTTTGACAGGCAGTACGTAGCGGGCGTGGAACTGCTGCAGAGAATCATTGGCTACCCCCTTGTCTACCTCCTGCCCCAGCTCGTACAGCTCGCGCGAACCCAGCTTGGGGTTCTTCGTGAGCTCGTCGCGCACCCGCTCGAAGACCTTCTCGTTACGTTGAGCCATCTTTCCTGTAATGGAGACGAGGATCCTGCAGGCAAGCTCCGGACGATTGATAGCCTAACTTCGCACTACTGTCGAGACAAGGAACATCTACAGTAGCCGACAGTGACTGGCCTGTATGGTAAGGCGCAGTCATTACGTTTCGGCCGTCCTCTCACAGTTTTGGGTAAACCTGCCCACCCTGGTCGCAAGCACGTCCAATAGATTGAAGTAGAGCTGGCAACCCGTTGCCACAGAGGACCGATGCCGAAAATACGGCCTCTCCGGAAGGGCGGCGCGGTCGCGGATGGCGGCCGGGAGAGCGGTCGGGTCAGGCGCTACCAGAGGGTCGGTGCACCGTTTTCAACCGCTTGCAGAGGCATGAGATCGTGGGTAAGCTTCAAGACCCCATTTCGGGATGCCGATCCGTACCCCAGATCCTGAACGACATCCGCAGAGCAGCGCGCGGAACCTCGATGAAGACATCCCATCCCGCCCCCTTTCCCGCGGCGGAGGGAGGCGCGGTCGATCTCGAAGGCGCACTCCTCGAGCTGGCCAGCATTCCCGGCGATCCAGATGCCTCGATCGAGGCGTCGGTCAGCTTGGCACATCGTACCCTGTCGCTGAACCGGATCGCCCTCTGGATCGGGAGGCCCGATGCGGATGGGCTGCTCTGTCGCGTCAATCTCCCGGCGGACGTGGAACCGCTCGCCGCGGAGCGGCGCGGTCGGGGGCGGGGTGAGTCGGCTCGCGCGGATACCAGAACGATCCACGTGCCGGTCGGCTCCGCGCTGCGTTCTGCCGGAGTGCTGGCCTGTGAGGCGAACGTCGGTCGGGATTGGACCGAGGGGGAACGCCTCTTCGCCTTCGCCGTCGCACAGGCGATCGCGACTCAGCTCGAGCGGGGGCGGCGGCAGGAGGCGGAGGACGCGGCTGGCGAACTGGCGTTCCGCGCCGATCAGGTCGAGCAGATGGCGGGATTCGGGAGCTGGCTGTGGCAGCTCGACTCCGGGGTGGTCACCACCTCGAACGGGTTCGCCGCCATGGCTGGTCTCGATGGCGGCACGGAGTTGCCCTTCGAGGAGTTCCTCGCCTTCGTCCATCCCGACGATCGGCCCGAGGTCGTGGAAACGCTCGCATCCGCGCTTCGCGGCGAGCGGACGTTCGCTTTCGAGGCTCGCTCCACGCGCGCCGACGGCACCTCCGGATGGATGCTCGCGCGCGGCCACGTCGACCGCGATGCCGCGGGTTCACCCGTCCGGGTTTTCGGGGCGACCCGGGAGATCACCGAGCTGCGCAGCACGCAGGAGGCTCTGCGTGGCTCCGAGTCGCGATTTCGCGAACTCTTCGCGCACTTCCCCTTCAGCGTCCAGATCTTCGATACCGACGGTAGAACACTGCAGGTCAACGAGGAATTCGAGAGGTTCTGGGGCTACGGAATCGAGGCGCTCGGCAGCTTCAGCCCCCTCACCGACCCGCAGCTCGAACCGATCAGGGATCTCATCCGGCGCGGGTTCGACGGCGAGATGGTTTTCCTTCCGCCGGTGCTCTTCGACGGCAGCCGCATCACGGCCGACCGCGACGTCCCCGGTGCACGCTGGGTGCAGGCCTTCATGTTCCCCGTCCGCGACGCCGGTGGGAAGTTGCGTGAGGTGATCCTCGTGCGTCAGGACGTGACGCAGCAGCAGAGTGCCGAAGCCCAGCTGAAGGTTTCGGAGGAGAGCTATCGGACGATATTCGACCTCGCGAGCGACGGGATCTTCGTGCACGATCCCGTCACCGGCGACGTTCTCGACGTCAACCGCAAGGCATGCGAGATCCACGGCCTCGAGCTTTCGAACCTGATCGAGGGCGGGCTCGACGCCATCGCCGGGCCGCCGGGCAGTGAGACCCAGTCGGCCGCGATCGACTTCATCCACCGCGCCGCCGCGGGTGAGCCGCAGCGCTTCGAATGGCTGGTGAAGAACGCGCCGAAGCCCGTGTGGTGCGAGATCAGTCTCAATCGCGTCTCCATCCTCGGCGAGGACCGGGTCCTCGCGAACGTCCGCGTCATCCACGAGCGCAAGATGGCCGAGGAAGCGCTGCGCCGGGCGTACGAGGAGCTGGAGGAGCGGGTCGCCGAGCGCACCACCGAGCTTCAGAACGCGAACGACGCTCTCAGCCGCTCCGTCGCCGAACACAAAGCGGCCCGCGACGAACTGACGCGCCGCACCGAGGAGCTCGAGGGGATCTTCCGAACCCTGCCCGACCTCTACTTCCGCCTCGATGCCGACGGCACCATCCGCCAGCACAGGACCGGAGCCGGGCAGGGCCTCTACCTTCCGCCCGAGCGCTTCCTCGGCCGCAGGATCACCGACATCATGCCGCCGGACGCGGCGAATCTGATCGGCGCCGGCCTCCATGAGGTCGCGTCGACCGGCAGGCTGGCGGTCGTCGAGTATCCGCTGACGATCGACGGAGTCACCTTCGAGAACGAAGCCCGCCTCCTGCCCATGCCCGACGGCTCGCTCATCTCGATCGTTCGCGACATCACCGCCAGGAAAAACGCCGAGCGGACGCTCCAGGAACGCGAGGAGCACTTCCGAAAGCTGATCGAGAACGCCCACGACATGGTCGTGATCCTCGATGCTCGGGGACGAATGACGTACGGAAGCCCCTCCGTGAAGCGAATCCTCGGCTACGACCCCGAAGGGCTGAAGGACCAGGATACGCTCGAGTTCGTGCACCCCGCGGATGCGCGGGCGGTGCTCCAGGGTCTGGAGAAGCTCGCCGCCGAGCCCGGCGTGCCCGCTCTGATCGAATGCCGCTTCCGCCATAACGACCGCAGCTGGCGCTACGTCGAGGCCGTCGGCAGCCCGCTCGTTCCCGATTCGGCGGAGGGCGGATTCGTCTTCAACGTCCGCGACGTCACCGAGCGCCACGCCGCCGAGGACGCGTTGCGCGAACGTGAGGAGCACTTCAGGACGCTCATCGAGAACGCCCACGACATCACCTGCATCTGCGACGAGCAGGGGATGATGCTCTACCAGAGCCCCTCGCTGGAGCGCCGCCTCGGGTACACCCCGGAAGAGATGATCGGCCGGGTCGGCTTCCCCTACATCCACCCCGACGACGCCCCGGTCGCTCAGGAGCGTCTCGCACGGATCGTCGCCTCCCCCGGAACGGTTCTCCGCCTCGAGTACCGCTTTCGCCACAAGGACGGCACCTGGCGAATGCTCGAGGCGTTCGGCCGAACGCTGCTGCCGCACTCGGCGTCCGGTGGCGTGGTGCTGAACATCCGTGACACGACCGAGCGAATGTTGGCCGAGCGGGCCCTCGAGAAGGCGAGGGTGGAGGCGGAGAATGCCAGGGAGGCGGCGGAAAGTGCGAACCGCGCGAAGAGCGAGTTCCTCTCGCGGATGAGCCACGAGCTGCGGACGCCGATGAACAGCATTCTCGGCTTCGCGCAGCTGCTCGACCGCGCCGAGATCCCGGTCGAGCAGCGTCGCGGGGTGGGGCACATCCTGAAGGCTGGCCGGCACCTGCTGCAGCTCATCAACGAGGTGCTCGAGATCTCCCGTATCGAAGCCGGGCGCCAGAACTTCTCGCTCGAGCCGGTGCGGGTGCGGGGGGCGATGCTCGAAGCGGTCAGCCTGGTGCGTCCGCTGGCGGCGCAGCGTGGTGTGGAGCTGGACGATGGTCCGTGGGCGAACGGGGACCGCTTCGTTCAGGCGGACCGGCAGCGGCTCGTGCAGGTGCTGCTCAACCTGCTCTCGAACGCGGTGAAGTACAACCGTCAGGGTGGCCGGGTGCGGCTCACGTGCTCAGCGCCGGACCCGGAGAGCGGCGGCCGCATCCGCATCCGCATCGAGGACTCGGGCCGAGGCATCCCCGCCGAGCGGCGCGAGGAGCTCTTCACACCCTTCTCGCGCCTGGGCGCGGAGCAGTCGGAGGTGGAGGGGACGGGGTTGGGGCTGGCTCTATCTCAGCGCCTCACGGAGGCGATGGGAGGCGTTCTTGAGTTGGAGAGCTCGGGACCCGGGGGGAGCGTTTTCCGGCTCGAGCTGCTCCCCGCCGGCGATCCGGTGATGAGCCTCGAGGAGAGCAGCACGTCCGCCCACCCGATCGGCGAAGTCGAGCACGCGGAAGCGACGCTGCTCTACGTCGAGGACAACCTGGCGAACCTCAGCCTCGTCGAGTCGATCCTGCTGAGCCGGCCGAAGTGGCGGACGATTCCGGCGCTCCAGGGTCAACTGGGGGTGGAGCTGGCCCGCGAGCACTCGCCCGACCTGATCCTCCTGGACCTTCACCTTCCCGACATCTCGGGCGAGGAGGTTCTGCGGCGGCTGCGTTCGGACGCTCGCACGTCGAAGATCCCGATCGTGGTGATCAGCGCCGACGCGACCCGCGTCTCTCGCGAGCGGCTCGAACGTGCCGGCGCCGACGGCTACCTTCCGAAGCCCCTCGACGTCGACGAGTTCCTCGCCACCCTCGAGAGGTTTCTGCCGCGAGCCCAGAAATGATCGCCGAACCATTGGCCGACTGCTCACTGCTGATCGTCGACGACGAGGAGGCGAACCTCGACCTCCTCGAGGCGTTGCTCGAGGCCGAGGGGTATCGCCGGGTCACTCGTGCTTCCGACGCGCGCAAGGTGGTTCAGACGTGGGACGAATGTGCGCCGGACCTCGTCCTGCTCGACCTCCACATGCCGCACAGGACGGGCTTCGACATTCTCCGTGATCTCCGGGAGCGAACGGCCGCCGACGACTACCGGCCCGTCCTGGTGCTTACGGCCGACGTCACGCAGGAGGCGCGGGACCGGGCGCTCTCCGAGGGCGCACGGGACTTCCTGACGAAGCCCTTCGATGCCGTCGAGGTGCTGCTCCGGGTGCGCAATCTCCTCGAGACTCGGCAACTCCACCGGATGCAGCGGGATGCGCGGGTCCATGCGGAGGCGGCGGAGCGCCGGGCGGGGCTCCTTGCGGAGGTGAGCCGCGTGCTGACCGCTTCGCTCGATTCGGACACCGCGCTCGCGCAGGTGGCGAACCTGCTCGTCCGCGACGTCGCTGATGCGTGCGGTTTCCTGCTGCTGCACGGCGACGAGGTGCGAATCGCGGCGCAGGCCGCCCTCGGAGGCGCGGGCCGACCGTCGGCGTTCGACGAGACGTCGCTTGCGACGGACGTCGCCGCGGCGATCGAAGTGGGCGGAGTGCGGGTCCTCGACGTGGGCGGCGATCCGCTCGTCCTGGCGCCGATCGTCGGTCCCTCCGGTGCTGTCGGGGTTATCGCCCTCTCGGTGCCGGATCCCGGATCGATCTGTGAAGCGGATCTGAGCATGATGGAGGAGCTCGCCGCTCGGACCGCGCTGGCTCTCGAGAACGCGCAGCTCTTCGCGGACGCCCAGCTCGCGAGCCGTGCCCGGGAAAGCATGCTCTCGGTCGTAGCGCACGACCTGCGCAACCCACTGGCGGTCGTCGGCATGTACGCCGAGATGCTTCTCGACCTCCTGCCTCCGGAGAGTGACCCGTACGCCGCGGAGGCGCTGACGAGCATCCACAGGTCGTCGCAGCGGATGCAGCACCAGATCGAGGACCTGCTCGACGTGTCGCGCCTGCAGCACGGCACCTTCGCCGTCCGCCCAGCCCCCTGCGTCGCCCGCGACCTCTTCGCCGAGGCCGAGCTGCTCCTGCGCCCGCTCGCCCTCGCCCGCTCGATCGAGCTCGTCGTCGAGGGCGACGATGTGTGCGGCGACGCGGCCGTTCCGGTCGATGGAGTGCGCTTTCAGCAGCTCATCTCCAACCTGGTCGGGAATGCGCTGAAGTTCACTCCCGAGGGCGGACGCGTGGTGCTCGGCTGGTCCCTCGACGACGAGGAGCTGGCGGTCCGGGTCACCGATTCGGGACCCGGCATTCCACGCGAGCAGGTGCCCCATGTCTTCGGCGCGTTCTGGCAGGCGAGAGACGCCGATCGGAGGGGCATCGGTCTCGGGTTGTGGATCTCGCGGGCCATCGTCGAGGCGCACGGCGGCCGCATCTGGATCGACTCCGTCGAGGGTGAAGGCGCGACCTTCCACTTCGTCATTCCGATCCGGATGGGGGAATCAGCTGGCACGCACCGCTCGGGGGGTAGCTTGACCCATGCTCCGCTGCCACTGCCGTCATAGCTTCGGACCAGGCACTTCACTTTCACGCGGCCAGCGGAGCCATGCACCGGATCCTCATCGTGGAGGACAGCCCCGACCTCGCGGAGGCGCTCCAGCGAAATCTGACGCTCGACGGCTACGAGGTCGCACTCGCCACGCGCGCGGCTCAGGCGCTGCCGCTGGTGGCGAGCGAGCGGCCGGACCTCGTCATCCTGGACCTCGGACTTCCCGATCGCGACGGCTACTCGGTCCTCGAGGATCTGCGGGACCGCGGCAACGCGACTCCTGTCCTGATCCTGTCGGCCCGGAACCTGGAAGCCGACAAGTTGAACGGCTTTCGGCTCGGGGCGGACGACTACGTGACCAAGCCGTTCAGCGTCATGGAGCTGCTCGCACGGATCTCGGCGCTGCTGCGCCGCGCGACGGCCCCGGCCGCCGCGAGCGAAACCGTCGCGCCCGTGATCGTGAGCGACGAGGACCTTCACGAGCGATTCGGGCTCACCGCCCGCCAGACGGCCGTCGCGAGGCTACTCGCCGAGGGGTGCAGCAACGCCGAGATCGCCAAGCGCCTCTCCGTCAGCTATTTCACCGCGCGCAACCATACGGAGCAGGTCCTGGCGAAGCTCGGCGTCTCGAGTCGCGCGGCGGTCGGCGCGGTCGTCTTCGGCCAGGTGTAGTGCACACTACCTGGCAGGCCACGCTATTCCGGTGGCTCCTCGCCGGCGCCCTCGTCGTCTCCGTCGGTGTCGCAATCCTCGCGAGCATCGGCGTCGCCCGCGATCTCCTGGGTCCGCTCAGCTGGCTGCTGGTCGCGACCGTCCTCGCGAGCGGCGTCGCCGCCTGGTCGCATCAGCGGGCGACGGAACGGATCCGCCGCTCGCTCGCGGTGGGCCTCACCCACCATCTGCGAACCTCGCTCTCCCATGTCCAGACCTTCAACGAGATGCTGCTGGTGCACGGCGGCGTGTCGTCGGAGGCGCAGCGTCGGGAGTGGCTGGAGGTGGTGGGGCGGGAGGCGCAGCGGCTCGGATCGGCGGTGGAGAACCTTCTCTTCCTGATGCAGGATGGCCGGCGCCGCGAGTTTCCCGTTCGGCGCGCTCTCGATCTCGGCGGACTCCTCGAAGACGTCGCTTGCGACCACGCGCCGCCGTCCGAGCGGCACCTCACGATGGAGGTATCGCCTCCCCCGGGCATCTACGTCGAGGCGGACGCGGCGGCGCTCCGGCACGCGCTCGGCAACCTCATCGACGGGGCGACGCGCTCGGCTCGCGAGGGCTCGACGATTTCGGCGACGGCCGCAGCCTCCGGAGCGGTCGCCAGCGTGGTCGTCCTCTACGATCCCGCCGAACCGGATCCCGCCGCCCGGAACGGCCGCTGGAGCCTGCTGGACAGCCGCGCGCTCGAGGGTTCCACGGGCGACGGGTTCGGGCTCGAGCTCGCCGTCGTCCGGCACGTCGCCAGGCTCCACGGCGGCCGCGCCGCCCGTTTCCACAACCTCGACCGCGACGGCTTCCGAGTCGAGCTTCCGCTCGCCCGGGCTTGATCCCGGTGGGTCCGAGGCGTACACATCAGGAGCGCCGGGATGCCGGCCGTTCGCCGATGACGGACTTTCCACCCCTTTTCTGCCGTGCACCCGGGAGGACCAGTGAACCGATCCAGACTCCGAGGAACGCTCCCGCTGCTCGCCCTGCTGGCGGCGGTCGGTTGCGAGGGCGCCGCGCCGGAGGAGGGCGCCTCGATGCAGGCGTTCGTCGGCGCACTCCTGATCGACGGGACGGGGGAAACGCCGATCGAGCGCTCCGTCGTCATCGTCCAGGACGGGGTGATCCAGGCGGTGGGAAGGGAAGGGGAGGTGGACGTTCCCGTGGGTGCCGAGCGGATAGACCTGAGCGGCCGTACGCTCATCCCCGGGCTCATCAACGCCCACGGACACGTCGGCGCCGTGCGCGGGCTCCAGGGCGGCCAGTATTCGCGTGCCAACGTGCTGGACCAGCTCGGCCTCTACGCCCGGTACGGCGTGACGACCGTCGTGAGCCTCGGCGACGACCAGGAGGAGGGCGTGCGGATCCGGGACGAGCAGTCCGCAGCCGAGCTCGAGCGCGCCCGGCTCTACGTCGCCGGACCTGTTCTCAACCCGAGCACCCCCGAGGAAGCGGTAGAGCAGGTGCGGCGGATCGCTGGGATGGAAGTCGACTGGGCGAAGATCCGGATCGACAGCAACCTCGGCGCGTCGGAGAAGATGTCCCCCGAGACGTATGGGGCGGTGGTTGAGGAGGCGCATCGGCACGGGATTCCGGTCGCCGTCCACATCATCGAGCTCGCGGACGCCAAGGGCGCGCTCACGGCAGGCGCCGACCTGCTCGCGCACAGCGTGCGGGACGTACCGGTCGACGACGAGCTGATCGCGATGATGCGCCAGCAACGGGTCTGTCTCGTACCCACGCTCACGCGCGAGCTGTCGACCTTCGTCTACGGCTCCCGACCGGACTTTTTCGACGATCCCTTCTTCCTGCGCGAGGCCGATCCGGCGGTGCTGGACCAGCTCGCGGACCCCGAGCGGCAACAGCGGACGCGCGAGAATCCCGGCGCGCAGTACTGGGAGGATCAGCTCCCGCTCGCGATGGAGAACATGAAGGCCCTTTCGGACGCCGGCGTGAGAGTCGCCATGGGAACGGACAGCGGCCCCGCGGGTCGCTTCCAGGGATACTTCGAGCACCTCGAGATGGAGATGATGGCCGACGCCGGGTTGACTCCCATGCAGATCCTCGTCGCCGCCACCGGCGATGCGGCGCGCTGCGTCGGGCTCGACCAGGAGCTCGGAACGATCGAGCCCGGGAAGCGCGCCGACTTCGTCGTCCTCGAATCGAACCCGCTGGATGACATTCTCAACACCCGGTCGATCGAATCCGTCTGGATCAACGGGAATCGCGTACCGGCCGACCCGGCAGCCTGAGCGGCTGGAGGCGGTCCCCGACCCGCTCACCCCCCTTCGGCCTCGATCGTGCGAAACAGCGTAGCGAACGTTCACTCACGTATCGCAACGCGTTCGGATGTCTCGCAATCTGACAGGACTCCTCTGGCTGCTCCCCCTGCTCGCGGCCGGGGCGTGCGGGGACGGCTCTCCCGCCGCACCCTCGCAATCGGTCGCGGCGTCGGTTCGGATCGCGGAGCCCGCCCGCCACACGCTCGAAGTCGGGGAGACCGTGCAGCTCCAGGCGAGCGCCCTGTCCACCGATGGCGCCGCCCTGGACGTGACCATCGCGTGGCTGTCACGGCAGCCGTCCATCGCGAGCGTCGACAGCGACGGCCTCGTACGAGCGGAGGCGCCCGGGGCCACCTGGATCGTCGCGTCCGTGCCGAGCGGCCTGCGGGACTCGACGGAGATCGTGGTCGCCGCGCCGCCCGCTGCCGCCTGCTCCCCGGACGCTGTGACGCCGCTGGAAGTCGGGGGGGTGGTTCAGTTCTCGGGTGCTGCCGCCGGCTCGCTCTGCTTCGGACCTGGCGAGTACGTCGCCGTCCCCTTCTTCGCCAGCCAGAGCAGCGGAGCGCGCCTGGCGCTGACGCTCGAAGCATCGGGTGTCACGGGTGTGGTAGGTCCGCCGTCGCCCGCCATTTCTCCGGCTCTGGACGACGCCACGTATCAGCGCGACTTCGCGTGGGAAGATCGCTTCCGAGCCCGGGAGCGGCGCGAGGTCGAGCGGCTCCGCGCGGGCTTCCAGGGTTCGATCCGGCCCAGCGCCCGGATCAGCCCGAGCTTCGACGTCCCCGCCGTCGGCGAGCTGCTGAGCCTGAACACCGAGGCGAGCTGCCAGAGCGCCGAGTCCGCCACGGGCCGCGTGGTGGCGATCTCCGACAGGGCGATCATCGTCGCGGACACGACGAATCCCGCCGGAGGCTTCTCCACCGCCGAGTACCAGAGCGTCGCGGAGGCGGTCGACACCCTCATCTACCCCGTCAACGTCGAGGCCTTCGGTGAACCGACGGACATCGATTCGAATTCGCGGGTGATCGTCTTCTACACGAAGGCGGTCAACGAGCTGACGGAAGACGCCGCCGAGGGTGTGGTCGGCGGCTTCTTCTGGGCCGGCGACCTGTTGCCGGAGGATCGCTGCGCCGGCGGGAACTTCGCGGAGATGTTCTACATGCTCGCCCCCGACCCCGAAGGGACGCTCGGCAACGAGTTCGCGCGCGAGGACGTCTTCCGGATGACGCTGAACACCGTCGGCCACGAGCTGCAGCACCTGATCAACGCATCGCGAAGGATCTACATCCTCGACGCGCCGCTCGAGGAGGTGTGGCTGAACGAGGCGCTCTCCCACATCGCCGAGGAACTCCTCTTCTACAGGACTACGCCGTACGAGCCGCGGCAGAACCTCGCCAAGGCGCAGATCAGCGCGTCGCAGCAGACGCTGGACGCGGCCAACCGGTTCCTGGTCTCCAACCTCGGCCGCTACCGGAGATACGTCGAAAACCCGGATACGGTGAGCCTGATCGGTCAGGACGCCCTGCCGACGCGGGGCGCCGGATGGGCCTTCCTGCGCTACGCCGCGGATCGCGAAGTGGGAGTCGACGAGGCCTTCTTCAACGAGCTGGTGAACAGCACTACGGTGGGGCTGGAGAACGTGGAGGAGGCGATCGGTGCGCCGGCGCTGGCATGGATGCAGGACTGGACGGTCGCCGTCTACGCCGACGACGCCGTCGCCGGGACCCCGGCGACCTACGCTCAACCGAGCTGGAACTTCCGATCTCTCCTCCCGCTGCTCGGTGACGGTTTCCCACTCCGCACGACGAGCATCGCAAACGGGGGGAGCACCTTCAGCATCCGGGCCGGTGGGTCCATCTTCGCCCGCTTCGGCGTCGCCGCAGGCGGGGCCGGCGGACTGGAGTGGCGCTCGGCCGCCGCCGCGCCGCCCCCCGAGCTCCGTCTGTCGATACAGCGGACGAAATAGCGGCGGCGATTCGTCGTCGAGGTCGGGTCACTTCCATTCCTCCTACCCGAAACCTGACCAGATGCACTCTGAAATCGAAGCGGCGGTGCGGAGTCTGAGCACGACGGGGGCGGCGATTCGCACCCTCGCCTCCGACCTGTCGTACAGCGAGGCGCGGTGGAAGCCCGCCCCCGACCGTTGGTCGGTACTGGAGGTCGTCAACCATCTCGCAGACGAGGAGGCGGAGGACTTCCGGGCGCGCCTCGACATCCTATTGCACAGGCCCGACACCGAATTCGCTCCGATCGACCCGCCCGGCTGGGTGACGCACCGGGCGTATGCGGAGCGCGATATGGCCGACTCGCTGGACCGCTTCGACCTGGAGCGCGCTCGATCGCTGGCCTGGCTCGCGAAGATCCAGGCTGCGGCGCTGGGCAATACGCGGGAACACCCGCGCTTGGGCACGATGAGCGGCCGACAGATGCTCGCCTCCTGGATCGCGCACGACCTCCTTCACGTGCGGCAGATCGCGAGGCTCCGGTACGAGAGCCTGGCCGAGAGGGTCGGCCAGACCAGCATCGAATACGCCGGCAATTGGTGACGCCGGGCCGGCTAGGCGCTTGTGCGCGGGCCGGCCGGCTCTACATTTCGCCCCCCGACGAACATCGCACAAAGCCCTCCGACCCCCGTCGGGACGTGGGGAGTCGATGGCCAACACGGAGGCCGATTTTGGCAGAACGAGAGATCGCCCCGGAGACGCGTGCGATCCGCGAGCAGGTGGAGCGCACCGATCAGCGCGAACATTCGGTGCCGCTCTTCCTCACGTCGAGCTTCGTCTTCGACTCGGCCGAGCAGGCGCGCGCTCTCTTCGCGGACGAGATCCAGGGAAACGTCTACAGCCGCTACTCGAACCCGAATGCCGAGGAGCTGGTCCGCAAGCTCTGCGCAATGGAGGGCACCGAGACCGGGCTGGCGACGGCGAGCGGGATGGCGGCTGTCTTCACCGTCTTCGCCTCACTGCTCAACAGTGGCGACCACCTCGTCGCCGGCCGCGCTCTCTTCGGATCGACGCACCAGCTCCTGACCCGGATCCTTCCCCGCTGGGGGATCGACCACACCTATGTCGATACGGAGTCGAGCGCCGAGGAGTGGTCCGCCGCGATCCGGCCTGAGACGAAGCTCGTCTTCATCGAGACCCCCTCGAACCCCGGCCTCGCGCTGATCGACCTCGAGATGCTGGGCGGCGTATGCCGCGAGAAGGGCGTGCTGTTCGTGGTGGACAACTGCTTCACGACACCATATCTGCAGCAGCCGATCCGCTTCGGAGCGGATATCGTCGTACACTCGGCGACGAAGTTCATCGACGGGCAGGGGCGGACGCTCGGCGGGGCGCTCCTGGGACCCGCCGATCTCATCGAGGAGTGCAGATTCTTCATTCGGCAGACCGGTCCGTCGATCTCCCCGTTCAACGCGTGGGTGCTCTCGAAATCGCTGGAGACGCTGCCGGTCCGGATGGATCGCCATTGCGAGAACTCGCTGCGCTTCGCGGAGCACTTCGAGGGCAGCTCGGAGATCGAGAGGGTCCTCTACCCCTTCCTGGCCAGCCACCCCCAGCACGCTCTGGCGCGGAAGCAGATGAGCGCCGGCGGCGGAATCGTGGTGCTCGTCCTGGAGGGCGGGCTGGAGCGGGCGCGGCGCTTCATCGACAGCCTCGAGCTGCTGTCGCATAGCCCGAATCTCGGGGATACCCGTACCATCGTCACCCACCCGACCTCGACCACGCATTCGAAGCTGACGGAGGAGGAGCGGCAGCGCGTCGGGATCACCCCGGGCATGATCCGCATATCCGTCGGTCTCGAGAACGTCGACGACATCATCGCCGACGTCGAGCAGGCGCTGGAGCGGTCGCGGTGATCTCCGGCGAGCCGGACCCGCCGAGAAAACCATCGCCTGGCGCTATCGCGCTGCGTGCCTTTCTCATCGGCGGGCTTGTCGGGTTCCTCATCACCCTCGCCTACATCATCCTCCGCTGACGGCTACCTCTTTGCGCTGAAAATTCAGGTCAGAACTGCACCCGATACAGAAGCTGCACGTTTCGACCCGGCTGCGGCGCCACCTCCTTGATACGCGAGAGGTGCTGGCGCCAGACGGTGTCGGTGGCGTTGTCGATCTGCAGGGTCAGCGTGTGGAGGCGCTGGCCACGGAGGAGCCGCACGCCGGCGCCGAGGTTGAAGAGACCGTATGCCGCTGTCGGCTGCTCCGGCCGGATGAGCTGATCCGGGTCCACCGGTGACGGGAACGCGCGCGGCACCCGGTTCTGCGCCGCCGCCGCTTCCCACGCTGCCGTGAGGTAGAACACGCGTCGCTCGTATCGAAGCTCCAGCATGCCATTCAGCGGCGGAATCGCGGGAAGCGGGTCGCCGTCCTCTTCCCGCGTCGCCTTCACGTAGGAGATCGAGCCGTCGACGACGATGTTCCTGAGCGCCTCCCACTGCATCCCGGCCTCGCCGCCGACGAAGGTAGCGTCGCTGCCGCGCGCGACGAAGAGCGGAAAGCGCCCGAAGCGGGGGTCGATCTCCGCCGTCGGCGCGTGGTAGATGTAGTTGCGAAGCGCGTTGCGGAAGACGCTGAGCTCGGCCTGCAGTCGCGGCCGGGAGATGCGGACGAAGACGTCTCCGCCGATCCCGATCTCCGGCTCGAGCTCGGGATTGCCGATGTCGTACGAATAGTCCGCGAGGTGAGGACCGTCGGAGAATAATTCTTCCACGGACGGGGTGCGGAAGGCGCGCGCGAGGCTGGCGCCCGCGACCACCCCCGGGCTCGGCTCGATCAGCGTGGCGATCGATGCGGATGCCGAGCCGAACGTCCTCTCCCGTACCGGTATCAGCCGGTCGCCGGTCCGGATGGGGGTCAGATCGGTGGGCGTCACGCGCGACCAGTCGTAGCGGCCGCCGAGGTGGATCCTGAACGGCTCCAGCACCAGCTCTTCGTAGACGAATGCCGCGACGGACCGCTCCGTCGCATCCCGGCTGCCGGTGAAGCCGCCCCCGGTCGTCAGCGCCCTCGCCGTGACCGACGCGCCGATCGCCCCTTCCGAGAAGATCGGGTCGGCCGCGTGCTCGTGGCGGGCGAGAAGGTTCGCTCCTCCCGAGCGATTGTGGAAGCTCGCCCCGACGATTGCCCGCTCCCCGACCCGGCCTTCGATCTCCCGGTGCTCGTACTCGACGATGTTGGCGTCGAAGGCGAAAGAGCTGAAGGGGCCGTAGCCGAGGTGATGGCCTGCGTCGATCCGGGCCGCCTCCCGGCGCGTCTCGATCTCCACACCGTCCTCGTGGGCTCCCGGTATCAGCTCCCCACCGAACTCGCCCGGAACACCGTATTCCAGATCGTTCAGGCGGACCGCCGTCCCGGCGTAGCCCCAGCTGGTGATGACGCTGGCCCCGAGGCTCCCGCCAAAGCCCCGCAGGTCGCTCGAAGGCAGATCGCCGAGCGGTGTCGAGGTGTCGCCCGCCGATCGACCGCTCAGCTCGGCGCGCAATCCCACCCGCCCCACAGCCGTCAGGACTCCCGCCCCCGCGGCGACGCCGCCATTCACACTCTCCCCCTGCACACTGGCGATCCCCGACGTCGCCTCCGGCAGCGTTCGCGGCACTTCCTCGCGCACCACGTTGATCACCCCGCCCAGCGCGTTGCTGCCGTACATCAGCCCTGCGGGTCCACGGACGATCTCGACCCGCTGCGCGGTCATCGGATCGATCGAGACCGCGTGGTCGCCGCCCGTCGTCGCGAGATCCCCTGTTCGTTGGCCGTCCTCCAGAACGAGCACGCGATCCCCGCCCATCCCCCGGATCACCGGCTGTGACGCCGCCGGTCCGTTGTACTGTTGCGAGATTCCCGGGACGTGGGCGATCGTCCCCGCGAGACTCGGCTCGAGTCGCCTTCTCAGCTCGGAGTCGCCCACCACCGTAGTCGGCTGATACGTCTGTCCGGCGCGGCGCTCCCGACCGGTCCCCGTCACGACGACTCCGGTCAGCTCGAGGGCCGAGGGAGCCAGCCGCAGCTCGAGATGCACGGTATCGCCGACGACGAGCTCGATGCGCGCTTCCGCCGGCGCGTACCCGATTCGCTGGGCAAGCACCGTGTAGGTGCGCGACCCCAGCTCGGTGAAATGAAAGCTTCCATCCGGGTGGGAGAGGTCGGTTCGTCCGACCTCCCGGAGCCGGACATGCGCGTTGACCACCGCCGCGTCATCCGTATCGTCGACGACCCGCCCGAATATCGCACCCGTCTGCGCCGCGAGCGCACCCGGGGCGGCGGACGTCGCGAAAAGTGCCAGGAGACCGGCTGCATACGCCACCCGGCCATACGTCGGCGAGAAGTCCGAGGAAGAAGCTCTGGATCCTGTCCGCATCACTATTTTCCGTCGTGAAGAAGCACCATCGATTGCCGCGGGTGCGGCGGAATCGAAATCCTGCGTCGTGCCAGCGGGCATCCGTGCCCCGGGCGTCAGACGACGGGCGGAGCTCGCGAGTGGGCAGACTGATGTCGAGCGGGGCGGGGGGATGGGGACGGGTGGCGGTCCGGTGCGGGCGTACCGACCGTGACGAGGAGCGCGCTCGGCGGCGACGGCAGGACGACAGTCGCGCCGAGTAGCTGACAGACGACGCAGCTCGGCTCATCATGCGGCAGAGACCCGCGGTCACTCTTTTCGCCACCGTCGTCGCTGAGCGGTGCGTATGCCGAAAGTGGCGCGGCCGACTGGTGCACGAGCGGCTCCACTGTCGCCCCGGCAACAAAGGCGAGCGTGCCGACCAGGAGGCCGAATCGGCCGAGAAAGCTAGCGTAGCGGATGCGCTTCGGCATTCAGACGGAAGTCCACTTTCACGAGGCGTCGCCGCCGATGAATGCCCTCACCGACGCGCGGTCTGGACTACACCGCGTTTGCCGTGTTCGGTCCACCCGCATCAGGTCGGGAGTCCGGTTCCCCACTCCAGGACCTCGATCCTGACGGGCGTCCTGCCGGCGTTGACGTAGTCCAGCTCCTCCGCCGCGCGTCGCGACAGGTCGAGGATCGTGTTCTGCGCAGCTGCCGCCGAGCCGAACGGCCCCCGATCGACGACGCGAACGTTGACCGATCGGCTGTTCCTCGTATTCGTAACCCGCAACACCGTCCCGAACGGATATGCCCGATGGGCCGCGACCAGCTGGTTCTGCCGGAAAGGGATTCCGCTCGCCGTTCGGCGTCCCTCGAAATAGTCCGCATAGAAGGTGGCCTGTCCGGTCACCTCTTCCAACGCCTCCTGCGGCAGAGCGCTCGCAACACGATCCGGTACCTGCCCCGGCGTCGCGTCAGCCGATGGCGTCGGTTCCCCGCGGGGCGTCGCCTGTAGGCGGGGGAACTCCTGCATGAGCGAATCCAGCGTCGCCTGGGTGAGCTCCGTCGCCGACGTATCCCCATCCTGCTCAGCGGGTGTGCAACCCTGAAAAACAAGAAACGTTAGAAGTAACAACGGCGTGGCGATTATTCGTAAGTTACGCTCCGGTAACATCTATTCCCCTCGGCTTAGCACGTCTGAAGATTCGTGATTCACATATTTGTTCGTTCAAGTTGCGTTCCGGCGGGATGGGGAAGGCGGAATCTCGCGCAGCGACGCGGATGCGCCGAACCGGAGCGTTCTGCTTGTCTGCCATACTCGAGGGCACGATCTTGCATTCCCTGGCACGAAAGCCGGTCCTCTCGTTTCCACACCAGCCGATCCGAGTCGATGCGCCCGATACGATCTCTACCCGCCGCTCTGCTCCTCGTCGTCGCGATCGGTCCGACCGGCCAGGTGGCCGCACAGGAGCCACCACCTGCCCATGTCTCGGTGGCGGCGGGCCTCTTCCAGTACGAGGTGGGAGAGGCGGACGGGCTCGCGCCGATGCTCGCGCTGCGAGTCGGAAGTCCGATCAGCTCCGTTCTCCTTGTCGAGGGGAGTCTGGTGGCCGCGAGGCCGGACGACAGCGCTCTGGCGACGGCATTGATTCCGGAGGTCCAGGTTCAGCTGAGCCTGCCGTTCACCGGGGTGAACCCCTACATGGGGCTGGGGGCCGGCGTGGCCGCGCTCGACCGCGGCGAGGGCTGGAGCACCGACCTGACGATCTCCGGCGCGCTCGGGGTGAAGATGTGGCTCAACGACCAGTGGGGCGTCATGGCGGAATTCCGTGGGCGAGGTATGGGAACCGATTTC
Source organism: Gemmatimonadota bacterium (assembly GCA_040905395.1). Lineage (GTDB taxonomy): Bacteria > Gemmatimonadota > Gemmatimonadetes > Longimicrobiales > Longimicrobiaceae > WHSP01. The sequence continues at coordinate 25,428 of JBBDRR010000074.1, read as the reverse complement.
GGGAACACCTCGGCGGAGTATACCGTCGGCGTGAGCAGAAGCCGCTGAGCGAGCCTCTCCGCAGCACCCGATGAGCCGGCTGGTCCTCTTCGATATCGACGGTACGATTCTGAGCTCCAACCGCGCGGCCCCTCGCGCGTTCCGACGGGCGTTGAAGGAGGTGTTCGGCACCTCCGGACCCACGTCCGGCTATTCCTTTGCCGGGCGGACCGACCCTCAGATCGCGCGCGACCTCCTCCGCATGGCGGGCCTGGAGCAGCTCGATGTGGAACGGGGGCTGGACCGCCTCTGGACGCGCTACCTCGAGCTGCTCGAGCAGGAGTTCCGCTCGACGACGGCCGTCCTCTACCCCGGAGTCCACGCGCTGCTCGACCGGTTCGACGCGGCGTCCGAGGAGCCGATACTGGGGCTGCTGACCGGAAACGTCCGCGAAGGTGCGCGCCTGAAGCTCGCCTCTGTCGGCATCGAGTTCGACCGCTTCCGCGTGGGAGCGTTCGGGTCGGATCATCACGACCGAAGCGAGCTCCCCGCGATCGCCGTCGAGCGCGCAGAGGCCGCGGTCGGGCACCGCTTCGAAGGGAAGTCGATCGTCATCATCGGCGACACGCCCTCCGACATCAGCTGCGGCGAGCACCTCGGGGTGCGCACCATCGCCGTCGCCACCGGGAGCTTTTCGGCCGAGGAGCTCGCCCGATGCCGGCCGGATCACCTCTTCGAGGACCTGTCGAACACGGGTGCTGTCTGGGAGGCGATCTTCGAATGATCATTCACGCGCCTGCCCGCCCGTCATCGCGACCGTAGCGAGGGACCCGCACGTCCTACGACGATGGCAGCGGACGACTGACGACTGACGACCCCGCGCACGGTCGCCCGGAACGCAAGAAAGCGGGCCCCGCCGGGACCCGCTTCTTCGATTCGGCCGCCGGGTGACGAACTACCGAGGCGTAGCCGTAGCGGGGACCTCGTCGCCCTCGATCTCGGTGGTATCGACATCGACGTCGATCTCCGTCTCGACCTCACGCTCGACGAGCATCGTGTCCTCCGTCGGAATCTCGATCTCGACCTGCTCCGTACCCGGTTCGGTGATGATCTCCTGGTCGGTGGTCTCGAACTCCTGATCGGCTCCGCTGCCGCAGCCCACAAGACCCGCAAAGGCGAATGCCGCGGCGACACTGAAGATTCGATTTCTGACGATCATTTTTTCGACTCCTTCTTTCGTGTTCAAGGTGACCGCGCATCCCGCAACAGCTGGCACGATCACGAGCTAGCTGAGTCGCCCCTTCCATGCAGACCCCATGCCATTTGCGAATTTTATCGAAAGAGGCAAGGGGGGAATCCGCCCTTCCTCACGAGCGGGGAGAACCTAGATTCGATGTTCTTAGCGCTGATCGCGTTCGTGCTCGCCCCCCTCTGGCAGGATCCGGGAGTCCTGATCGAGCGGCGGCTCGCCACCGACCTGTCGCTCTCGGTCGGAGACACCCTCGGGGCCGCCCCGCTGGCGGGCGACCTCGCCGCGCGGCGGTTCGTCGTGGCGGGGGTATTCGAGCGGGAAGCGGATCCGAACCGCATCGCGCGGAACGATTACGAGATCCGCTTCCACCTTCCCGACCTCGAGGCGATGCTCCTCGCCCATGACCGCGTCGACAGGTTCGCGTTGGTGCTGGCGCCTGGCGCCGATCCCGAGCGGGTCGGCCGCTGGGTGGAGTCGCTCGCCTTCGGAACGCAGGCATACGAGGCGGCAGCGCTCGCGGACGAGACGAGCACCACCTTCCGCGTGGTCAGCCGATTCCAAGATGCGATCGGTCTCGTTACGCTCCTGGCGAGCGGCATCTTTCTACTCTGCCTGATGGTGATTCGCGTCGACGAGCGGCGGTCCGACGTGCGGACGCTGCGGCTGGTGGGGATATCGCGAGGTACGATCGTGCGGACGGTGGTGCTGGAGGCCGTGGTGGTGGCCGGCGTGGCGAGCGGGCTCGGCATCGCCCTCGGCTCACTGCTCACCTGGGGGGTGAACCGCTATTACGCCGCTTTCTACGACACGACGCTGCGCTTCGCCGTCCTCACCCCTCGGATCGTCGTGCTCGCCGCAGGGCTCGGGATCGCACTCGGCGTGATCGCCGGCGGTCTTGCGGCGCTGCGACTCGTCAGCGTGCCGCCGCAGAAGCTGGGCGAGCGATGATCGTCGCGCTGTCCCTCCGCACCCTCGTCCGGCGCCGGAGCCGAACGATTCTGGCGCTCGCCGGGATCGCCGTTTCGGCGGCACTCCTGCTGGACATGACGATGCTCGCGTCGGGCCTGACGACATCGTTCGCCGAGCTGACGCGCGCCCAGGGGTACCCCTACCGGGTTACGCCCGAGGGGACGCTTCCGTTCGACAGCGAGGCGGGCATTCGGGATGCCGGGGAGGTCCGAGCGGCGATCCAGGGCGTTCCGGGCATCCGCGCGGTCGCGCCGGTGCTCGGGGCGCAGCTCTACCTGGGGAGCGGAGCATCGAGTGGCGAGCCGATCTTCACCACGGGGATCGATCCGGCGGCCCAGATGCTGTACCTGCTGGTCGACGGTGGCGAGCCCCGCGCGGGTGAAGTGGTGGTGAGTGAGCCACTCGCCGAGGCGTACCAGCTGCAGGTGGGTGATTCGATCGAGCTCGCTCCCGAGCTCGACGTCGCCCTCGGTCGGCCCCGCGGCATCCAGGAATTCCGCGTCAGCGGCATCGGAGAATTCCTGTACGATTACGCGGGCCAGCGGTCTCTCGCGATCTCGCTAGCGCAGCTCCAGCGCATGACCGGCAGGCCGGACGAGATCTCGCTCTTCGCCGTGGCTCCCGAAGCAGGGGTGGACGAGGAAGCGCTCTCCGAGCGGATCGCCGCCTCCACCGCTGGCATCTCCGTATACTCGACTCGCGAGCTGATGGCGGCGATGGACCAGCGGCTCCTCTACTTCCGGCAGCTCTCGACGATCCTCGGTACCATCGCGCTCGCCGTCGCGGCGCTCCTGGTCGGCACGATCGTCACGATAGGTGTGCGCGAACGGTTCGGTGAGATCGCGACGTTGCGGGCGATCGGAATCTCTGGCCGGCGCCTCCAGCTCGGTATCGTCGTCGAGGGGGTCGCCCTCACCACCGCGGGGTGCCTTCTCGGTATACCGATCGGTCTCTGGATGGCCGGCCGGCTCGATCGGATCCTGCTCGCCTTTCCCGGCATCCCTTCCCGGGTCTCCTTCTTCGTACTGGATCCGCTCGCCCTGGCGCTGGCGATGTCGATGGTGATCCTCGTCGGTGCCCTGGTCGGCATCGTGCCCGGTGCGCAGGCCCTGCGCGCGCCGCTGGGCCGTACGCTTCGCGAGGAGGCCGACTGATGGATCAGCCGCTGAATCAGCCGCGACGTACACCCGGCCCCGAGGAGTCGGCGCCGGCGGCGGCGGAGAGCGGCGCCCGCGTGGTGCACGCGGTCGGAGTCACGAAGGAGTACCACGGGGCCGGTACGGGAACGGTCGGCGTCGCTGCGCTTCGCGGTGTCGATCTGACCGTGGGGGCGGGCGAGTGGGTGGCGATCGCCGGGCCTTCGGGCTGCGGCAAGAGTACCCTGTTGAACGTGCTGGCCGGGATCGACGCGCCGACGGAGGGCGCCGTGCGGCTACTCGGCCGCGATCTCGCCGCGCTCACCGACGCCGCGCGCGCGCGGCTCCGACTCCTGCAGGTCGGCTTCGTCTTCCAGCGCTTTCATCTGCTGCCGGTGCTCACCGCGCGCGAGAATGTCGAGCTGCCGATGGCGGAGGCGGGGCTCGGCCGTCAGGAACGTCGCCGGCGTAGCCGTGAGCTGCTCGATTTCGTCGGCCTCGGCGACCGCTCGACGCATCGGCCCTCGCAGCTTTCGGGCGGCGAGCAGCAGCGGGTGGCGATCGCGCGCGCCCTCGCGAACCAGCCTGCCGTCGTCTTCGCCGACGAGCCGACCGGCGAGCTGGACCAGCGGACCGGGGCGCAGATCCTCGATCTCTTCGAACGCCTGAACTCCACGGACACGACGCTGGTCACCGTCACGCACGACCCCGAGGTCGCGGCACGGGCGGCGAGGATCGTGGAGATGTCTGACGGCGTGATCGTCTCCGACACCTTGCGGCTGCCATGATCCTGCAGCTCGTCCTCGCCGAGCTCCGCAACCGGCCGGCCCGCGCCGCGTTTCTCCTCGCCGGCTACGCCTTCGGCGTGTCCGTCATGGTCGTGCTGCTCGCGGTGGGAGAGGCGATGCTCTCGCAGGCGCGCGATCGGACGCTGCTCGGTGGGGGAGACCTGATCCTCGTGCCCGCCGGCATCAGTGCCGAGATGCTGAGGGCCGGCGGGACCGGCTCGCTATTCCTCGGCCTCGACGAAGCCCGCTTCATCCAGCGCTCGGTCCTGGAGTCGCCGCGTGGGCGGCAGGAGTACGGGATCGTCGCAGCGAGTCCTCTGCTGGACGGCCGCATCGTCCGCATCTCCCGCGGCGGCCGCAGCGTCCAGGCGATCGCGGCGGGCGAGATACCGAGTCGCTCCGAGGCGGCGGGTGCCGCGCCTCGCATGCTCGCCGGCGGTTGGAGCGACAGCGATTCCGATCGCCGCTGGGTCTCGCCCTCCCCCGCCCAGCTCTACCACGAGATCGATTCCTTCCACCGTCCCTACGGCGAGGCGGTCGGCGACTCGACGTGGGCCGAGTGGCACTACTTCAACGTCGTGCTGGACGAGGACCGCTGGATCTACCTCACCTATCTCGTCGGCGGACGCATCGGCATCCCCGGCGAGTGGGGCGGCCAGCTACTGCTCACCGTCAGGTCGGCCGGCGGAACCCATCGGTCGATCACCCGCGACGTCCCCGACACCGCCATCGAGCTCGACACCGCGCGGGCGGACCTCACCCTCGGACCCGAGAACATCGTCCGGCAGCGCGACGGTACCTACCTGCTGAACGCTTCGGTCGACGGAGCGACGATCGACCTCCGGCTCCAGCCGGCTCCGCACCGCCTCTTCCCGCCGACAGAGATCGGCGGTGCAGCTCTCGTCTCCGGGTATGTGGTGCCCGCTCTCGCCGCTACGGCGGAGGGCCGGGTCTGTCTGCCGTTGGGGGAGGCGACTACGTGTGAGTCGGTGCAGGGCGCACCTGCGTACCACGATCACAACTGGGGGGTCTGGCGAGACGTGAGCTGGGAATGGGGGGCCGCATCGGACGAGACGACGAGTCTCCTCTACGGCGCCGTCGACAGTCCCGAATCACCCGATCAGGGGATCTTCGCCTATCTCGTCGACGAGGCGGGTGTCCGAGGCCTCTACCGTCCATCCTCGATCGTAATCTCCGGAACCGAGACGGCAGCGGTCGGCGGGGTGTCTCTCGAGCTACCGACTTCGATGCGCTTCGAGGATGCACGGCGGGGGCTGCTCGTCGAGGTCGAGGTGCTCGATCGCCACGTGACGGACATGGAGCGCGAGGTGGCGCGCTACTTCGTTCAGATGCGCGGGATAGCGACGGTAACGGAGGCGGGACTTCCGCCGCGCCGGCTGGAGGGCTTCTTCGAAACGTACGTGGATTGAGGGTCCGCTCTCAGGCCGTCGCGCCATCGCGCAGCGGCAGGATGACCCGGAAGGTGCTCCCCGCCCCGACCTCGCTCTCCACCTCGAGGTCGCCGCCCAGGAGGTCGGCGAGGCGGCGGCTGATCGTCAGCCCGAGGCCGGTACCGCCGGCCCGACGGGTGATCGGCCGCTCGACCTGCCAGAAGGGCTCGAAGATCCGTTCCATGTGCTCGGGGCCGAGCCCGATCCCGGTGTCGGCGACGGTGAAGGTGACCACGCCGTCCTCGACCGACGCCTCCAGCCGGATCTCCCCCGACTCCGTGAACTTGATCGCGTTCGACAGCAGGTTGAGCAGGATCTGGAGCAGCTTGTCGGGGTCGGAAAGAAGGACCGTATCGTGAGCCGCGTGCCCGATGCCGATCGCCAGTCCCTTGGCCCGCGCCATCGGGTCCATGATCGACGCGGCACTGTCGAGGAGCTCCTTCACGTCGATCTGTTCGCTGCGGACCCTGCTCTCGCCCGAATCGAGCGTGACCAGGGTGAGGATCTCCTCGATGAGCTGGAGCAGGTGCCTTGCGGAAACCTCGATGCGCTCCGCCTGCTCGTGCTGTCGGGGCGTCACCGGCTCCGGCACGCCGAGCTGGAGCAGCTCGGAATATCCGATGATCGCGGTCAGGGGTGTCCGCAGCTCGTGCGACATGACTGCCAGGAAGTCGGACTTTGCTTCGGTCGCGGCCTGCGAGGCATCGAAGAGCCTCGAGTTCTCGATCGCGAGGGCGGCCCGCCCGGCGAGCTCCTCCGCCATCTCCAGCTCCTCCGACGAATACAACCATCCCGATTCCGCCGACACGAAGGTTATCGCACCCAGCGGCTCGCCTCGAGCGATCAGGGGCACGAGCATGACCGAGCGTATCCCCAGCTCTTCCAGAAGCTTCCGATGACCGGGACTGCGCGCGAGCTCGCGCATCAGCTCGGGCGTCACCTCCCGGATCAGCTCGGAGCGGCCCGTGCGGATCGCCTTCGACACGCCGAACTCGGACTCCCGCGACGGCGGGTGACGTCGCGCCAGTTCGGCCGCCGCCATCGCCTTGCGCGGCTCCATGTGCTCGACCGCCACCCGTTCGAGCGAGCCATCCCCGCGGATCAGGTCGATCGTGCACCAGTCGGCCAGCGTTGGAACCGCGAGGCGCGCTATGTTGCGGAGTGTGGTGACCGGATCCACGTTCGTGGCGAGCAGGGCGCCAGCGTCGGTGAGAAACTTCCGCGACGTGTAACGTCGACGCTGGTCCGAGATGTCCAGGCAGGTCAGGACTCCGGCGACGATGGCGCCCCCCGGTCCACGAAGAGGAGCGGCGCTCACGCGCACGATCGAGTGGCCACGATCCGCCCGGATGATCTCGATCTCCTCATCGCTGACCGTCTCCCCTGACGAGATGGCCCGGTTCAGAGGCCACCGCGTCTCGTCGTAGTCGCATCCGAAGGTATCGATCGCCTGCCAGCTCCGACCTTCCCCCGCGTCCTGGATCGGTCCGCCGCAGATCGTCTGCATCCGCTCGTTGGCGATCAGCACCCTTCCCGATGGGGCCTCCGCGATTAGCACCCCCGCCGGCACCAGAGACAGGAGCGTCTCGAGCAGGACGCTGTCGAAGCCCTCGGTGCAGATCAGCCGTTCCAGGCGTTCGAGATCGGGCGTATTCATCATCGCTTCGAATGGACGAGAATGTCCCCTGACGCTGCCCTGGGTGCATCGGTCTATACGTCGACCGCTCCCGGAATGAGCCCCGAGGATACCGGCTCGCTCCGGCGGTCGCAACCATCGTATGACTATCGCTCTGGTCGGGTGGAAGCCGGCGAAGATCGCTGCAAGCTCCACGCCCTGAACGGCTTCGGCTTACCCGGTCCGGCCTTCGGCCGACCCGTGCCAGACCGGGGCATCACTCCTGCGGTGACGGCACCCGTCAGGACGCGCGCGGCGGCCACCGCGGCGCCGCATGCGAGAACGGTGTGAGATCTCTCGATTCGCGGAGGAAGCATGAGCCTGGATGGGGCCGAAGGCGTCCGCGCCCTCTACGAGGCGCTCGCCGAAGGGGAGTTCGAACGCGCCGCCGGCGCGGTTTCCGAGAACGTTCGCGTGCTGAACGTCGCCACTGGCGACATCCACAGCGGACGTGCGGGCTTTCTCGTCTACCATCGCGGTTGGGCCGCCGCATTTCCCGACCTGACGATGCAGCTGTCGAAGATCGATGTCGGCGACCGCAGGGCCGTCGCGGAATACGAGCTCCAGGGCAGTCACACCGGACCGCTCGTCACCCCCCGTGGACACATTCCGCCGACGGGAATGGACGTGCAGGTCCGGTTCTGTGACGTCCTCGAGATCCGCGACGTGGAGGTCGCCCACATCCGCAGCTACTTCGACAGCAACACACTGCTCCGGCAGCTCGGCCTGGTGAGCGGCAGCCCGCTTCACGCACCCGACCGTCGGGCGCCGCTGGAGCTGTACGCACAGGCGCTCGACGGCAACGCGACGGAGAGACACAAGGCGATCGTGAGCCGCTTCGTGCAGGAGGTGCTCAACCGGCAGAATCCACAGGCGGCGGCCGACACCTGTGGCCGCGACTACCGCTGGCACGGGGGAACGCTCGGAGAGGCCAAAGGGCTCCCGGCGTTTCAGACCGTCCTGTCCACCTTTTTCATCGCCTTCCCCGATATCGAGGTGCAGATCCTCGATGTCATCGCCGAAGGTGACCGCGTCGTCGTCCGCTTCTCGATGAGCGGAACGCATCTCGGAGAGTTCCAGGGCATCGCCCCGACGTTCAAACGGGTTACGGCGGGTGGGACCAGCACATTCCGGGTCGAGGAGAGCAGGATCGTGGAGGAGTGGTGGCAGGGCGACGTCCTCCTGCTCCTACAGCAGATGGACGCCACGCCGCCGAGGCTCCGCCTCTCGCGGTGACCGGACGCCGGCGGTCCCACGTGCTGGTGAAGGACGGCGATGCGTCGGCGGAGGTGGACGAGGCGGTCCGGCAGGTCGGCTCGCCGGACGCCGCCGGCCTCCACCGCTACTTCTTCGTCGCCCGCGCCAACCAGACGGTGGTCATGGCCGATGGGTCCGCCTCACCCATCGTAGCCCACCTTCGCCGCAGCCCCGGCTGGCT
>JBBDRR010000074.1:0-16640 GCA_040905395.1 Gemmatimonadota bacterium | reverse complement strand
TCTAATACACCGCCACCGCCTCGATCTCGATCAGCCAGTCGCGATTCACCAGCGCCGCGACTCCCACGGTGGACCGCGCGGGTTTCGTGGGGTTGGCCGCCGTTCCGAAGAACTGTCCGAATGCGGCGTTCCAACCGGCGGTGTCGATCTCGCCGGTCTGCGGATCGGGCACCAGGTAGGCCCGGATATAGACCACGTCGTTCAGCGAGAGGCCGACGTCCTCGAGCTGCTGCTCGATCCGGCGCAGTACGCCCTCCGCCTGGATCGCCGTATCGCCGAATCGTTCGCGCGTTCCAGGCTCGGCGCGCTCGTTGAAGACGGGCGGGACCGTGCCGCTCGTCCAAACCATCGCCCGACCGGCGGGGATGACGACGCCGCCAGCAATGACCGATCGCTCGCTGAGACCGTAGAAGTGCACCGAGTCGGGCGCCTGCTGCTGCTGGCCGGCCGCCGGGCCGGCGACCAGAAGGAGCGCCGCGGGGACCAGGACAAAAAACACCTGAATTCCAAGCCTCATATTCAAGCCGCCGTCTCGCCGGACGGGCCGATCAGGTACTGGACCTCGTCGAGTACCCGGCTCGGCTCGCACGGCTTGGGGATGAAGGCCGCGCATCCGGCCTCGCGCGCCCGCCGACCGGCCGATCCGTACGCGTGCGCCGTGAGCAGCACGATAGGGATCGCGCTCGTATCCGGGTCCTGCTTGAGCGTCCGGGTAGCGGTGAGCCCGTCGACATGGGGGAGGGAAAGGTCCATCAGGATCACGTTCGGGCGATGCTCGCGCGCGAAGCGCACCGCTGCGGCGCCATCCTCGACCGCGAGGACCCGGTAGCCGTGCCGCTCCAGATAGGCCTTCTGGATCGCGAGGAAGTGGATCTGGTCCTCGACGAGCAGGACAGTCTTGGATTGCATGGTGAGTACTGCTCTGGGCTTCGGAGGGTTGAGGCTTTTCGCCCCGGTGGTCTTACCGATTGTAGCGGCTCGACGCGCAGAATGTTCCGACCGCGCGCGACATGACCGTCGTCGGCGGCGCGGCGGCGGTGGCGGCGCGCGGTCAGTTGAGCGCCAGCAACTCCACCTCGAAGACGAGCGTCGCGCCCGGTGGAATCACCCCGCCGGCACCGGCCTGGCCGTACGCCAGCTCAGGCGGGATGACCAGCAGCCGCTGGCCGCCCACCCGCATCCCCGCGACGCCCTGATCCCAGCCGCGGATGACCTCGCCTGCCCCCAATGCGAACTGGAAGGGAGCGCGGCCGCGGCTGCTGTCGAATTCCTCACCCGACGGAAGCGAACCCGTGTAGTGCACCGTCGCCATCTGCCCGGAGGTGGCTTCCGGCCCGCTGCCCTCTTCCAGATCGAGGTAGTACAGCCCCTCCGCCGTGCGCTCCATCGCCGATAGGTCCACGTTCAGCTCCGGTGCGTACGTCACGTCTTCGGGGGTGCCGACAGCGATCCCCGCATCTTCAGGCGCATCGGCACACGCGCCCAGCAGCGCTGCCGTCAGCAGGAGCGGAATCAGCGAGCCGCCTCGAAAGGGTGTTCGGAAGATGGGGTTCATTTCTTCGTTCGAAGGTCGAGAGGTTCGTCCGCCGGACTCCGGGCAATCTGCCGTTTCCCCGGTCCCTTGCCAACCCCCGTCCTCCGTACGTCCATCCGGCTCAGGCCGGTGGGGGCGGAGCGGCCGCCGCGCGGTCGCGGGTCGCGTCAATCGAGAACCGACCCGGTCCCGCCGCGGCCAGGTAGAGGAAGATCACCGCGTAGAGCGCCGCCAGCTCACCCCCGTTCTGGATGGGCCAGAACCCCTGCGGAAGGTGGACCATGAAGTACGCGTAGAGCATCTCCAGAACCAGCACGATCGCGACCGGGCGCGTGAACAGCCCCACCACGATCAGCAGTCCGCCGAAGGTCTCGAGGATTCCCGCCAGCCCCATCAGCGACAGCAGCTCCATCTGGGTGCCGCCCAGCCAGCCGAAGAGCTTCTGAACTCCGTGCTGCATGAAGAGGAGTCCCGCGATGATCCGCAGAATTCCGAGAAACGTCGGCCGATACGCGGTCAGGTCGATCATGATCTCTCCTGGTCGGCTGGTGCATGGGTCCTCGGAAAATCGGCGCTCGCTTCAGCGCCCTTCTGACGTCGCACGCCCACCGAAATGCGCGCGTTCCCGTCCTCAACCAGTTCCGGATCCGACCTCGTCGCCGCAAACCTCGTCCGCAGCGGCCGCTGCCAGACCGAGCCGGCGCAGCAGCTGGTGCGCCGTCCCCTGCTCCTCCGCCGTCAGCTCCGACATCAGCGCCTCGATGCATTCGGCATGTGCCGGAAAGATCCGCCGGATCAGCTCGTCGCCGCCCTCCGTCAACGCCGCATACCGCGCGCGACGATCCTCGGGGCATGCACGCCTCTCCACCAGCCCCTTCTTCTCCAGCCGATCGACCAGATACGTAACGCCGCCGCTCGAAACCAGGATCCGCCGCTGAACCTCCCCCAGCAGCAGCGGACCCTTGTGATAGAGCACCTCCAGTATGCCGAACTCCATCAGCGTCAGATCGTGCCGCTCGACGTCCTCATGGAGACGCGCCGCGATCGCTTCCCGCGCTCGCGACAGCACCACCCAGAGCTTCAGCGCCCGGGCCTGGTCGTCGCCCCCACCAGCAGGGGCAGCAGTCGGAACCGTCGAATGTGAATTCATCTCACTACTAAAGTAAGTAAAGCCGCCCGGCGGGTCAAACCGTACAGTGGGCGGACGGCGGTGTGAGGCGCCGGGTGGCAGGGAGTCCGACCGGGCGGTTCGGGGCCGCCGTGGGTTCAGGAGCGGACGACGAAGCGTGTTGCGGCGCTGTCGACCCGACGGACCGGCGTGGCGCCGAGGGTAGCGGCCGAGAGCAGCACCATGGCGATCCAGACGAGCTCAGCGAGGAGGAGATGCAGCAGCTGTAGGGAGAGGGGCGCGAGCAGGACGATGTTCACCGTTCCGGCGGCGATCTGGACCACGTAGAGGCTGATGACCGCGGCGGCGAGAGCTCGAACGGCGTCGGACGCGACGACCCTGGCGAGGTGTCGCGCGAGCAGGACGGTGAGGAGCCCCACCAGGATGGCGGCGAGTGGGTGGTACTTTCGTAGCTGGATCAGCGGATGCGATTCGCTCGAGAAGCTGTCGCGGAGGCCCTGCTCGAGGCTGGGCGAGGGGAAGAGGGTGTCGCCGAGTGCGGCGATGGCGCCGGTTGCACCGACGAAGATCAGCCCCAGCAGGGCGGCGGCGATGAGCGGCAGGTGAGCGGGACGGCCGCGGAGCCGGATCGGCGCGCCGCCGGAGGCCCACCATGCAGTCAGCGACAGGACGGCGACGAGGATGAACGTATTGACGAGATGCGCGATCATCGAGAAGGCACGAATGGACGAATCGTTCTCGGCGACGAGCTCGAAGAGCACGAGGCCGGCACCGAGCAGTGCCTCGACGACGATGAAGACGAGTGAGAGCGCCGCACCCGTGCGAACCTGGCTCCCGCTCGGGTGCGCGCGACGCACCCACAGGAAGAGGCCGATCACGGCGATGAGCGCGAGACCGCTGGTGGCGCGATGCGTGAATTCGATGAGCGTCTCTGCGGCTGCGCCACGCGGCACGACGTCGCCGTTGCAGAGTGGCCAGTGGCTCCCGCACCCGGCCCCCGAGCCGGTGGCGCGGACGTACGCGCCCCAGAGGATCACACCCAGGTTGAGCGCGAGGACGCCCCAGGCGTACCGAGCGAGCCGGTCGAGCTTCATCTTGTCGGATCAGCGGTTACTTTCGGCGACGTCTCGAGTCGGATCGTCGCCCGGGAGCATGGAAGATAACGATTCGGTCGCCGCCGCGGCAGCCGATCGGAGGGCCGCTTCAGTTCGTGAGCACGAAGCCGGAGAGAGTTCCCACGATCGCACCGGCGAGGATGTCGCTGGCCCAGTGCTCGTCGTAGTAGAGGCGGGAGACGGCGGAGACTGCGGCGCCGGCGTAGGCGGCGGGAGCCACCCACCCCGAGGGATCCTCGAGCCGGCCCGGTAGCTCCGCGGCCATGACCGCGGCGGTGGCGAAGGCCACGGCCGTATGCGCGGATGGGAACGACTGATACGGGTTCCCGTGGAGCCCGCGACCGAGCTGCACGTCGTGGGGGTCTTGGGGAGAGATTCGCGGTCGCGCACGGCCGACGATCACCTTTCCGGCGAGGCTGACGCCCCCCGCAACGGCGATCGCCTGGCCCGTATGCAGCCCGAGGTCGGAGAGACCCGCATCGTCCTGCACTCGGCCGACGCCGTAGATCGCCGCCGCGAGGAACAGGGTTCCGGGGATCGCGGCGGAATCGAATACGCGCGCGGCGGCTCGCATCGCGCCGTTCCGCTGGACCCCCGACGAACGTAGCTGTGCCGCGATGCGCAGATCGAGGGGCACACGTCGGGCGGTGTCGCGGGCGGCCTCCGGCGGCGCCACGGCGATCGCGGACGGTGGCCGGTGGAAAGCTGCGGCCGCGCTCGATCTGTCGAGCGACGAGCGCGGCTGCACGGCTTCGGCGCCCGCAGCCGGCGCGATCTGCGCGATCTGCGCGGCGAGCGGCGTCACCACTGCGGAGGTGACGAGCGCGGCGATCGGGAAGAGTCTTCTTAGCACGGGCTCCGCTATCGTGGTTGGATTTTTCCGCACCTCGCGGACAATATAGTGCGTGCGCCTGCAATGGCATCTCGGAGTCCGACCGCGCGGGAATTGGAGCGGGCGCCCTGTCGTAGGGCGCCGACCCTGCCTATCATGCCCGCGCCCCCTGCGGGGTCCGCTCGCCAGCGCGGCTGCTCACCGATCCACGAGACGACCCATGGACTTTCACGCACGTCCGATCTTCCCCCGCGGCTTCCGCTGCGCGAGCCGGAATTGCGGCCTGAAGCCGGCGGCAAAGGACCTCTCGGTATTCGTCTCGAGCGAGCCCGCGGCGGCGGCGGCCGTCTTCACGCGGAACCGCTTTCCCGGGGCGCCGATCATCGTCGGCCGCGAGCAGCTCCGCAACGGGCGGCTCCAGGCGATCGTCGTAAACAGCAAGGTGAGCAACGTCGGCACGGGCGAGACGGGGATCCTGAATGCCCGGCGAATGGGGATCGCGGCGTCGGCCGAGCTGGGCGTCCGTGCCGACGAGGTGCTCATGAGCTCGACGGGAGTGATCGGGAAACAGCTTCCCATCGAGACGATAGAGGCCGGACTGCGGGGCATCGCCGACGAGCTGACGGACGACCCGATCGTCGGCGCCGAGGGGATCATGACGACCGACTCACACCCCAAGGCGATCTCCGCGGGTGTCGGCGAGGCGACGATCACCTGGATCGGGAAGGGCGCCGGCATGATCGAGCCGAATATGGCGACGATGCTCGTCTACATCTTCACCGATGCCGCCTTCGACGCGCCCACCCTCGACCGGATGCTGCGTGTGGCGGTCGAAGACTCGTTCAACATGCTCTCGGTCGATACGGATACGAGCACCTCCGACACCTGCGCGATCCTCGCGAACGGGCTCGCCGGCCGGGTCTCCGAGGAGGCCTTCACCGCGGCCCTGCGCGCCGGCTGCATCCGCATGGCGGAGATCATGGCGCGCGACGGCGAGGGCGCGACGAAGCTGCTGCGCGCCCGGGTGGAGCGGGCCCGGGATTCGACCCAGGCACGGATCGTCGCGAAGGCCATCATCAACTCGCCGCTCGTGAAGACGATGGCCTTCGGCGCCGATCCGAATGTCGGTCGCGTGCTGATGGCGGTGGGCAAGTGCTTCGACGTGGACCAGGATCCGGAGTGTACGGCGGTCTGGATCAACGATGTCCCCGTCTTCGCGGAGGGTTGTCGGTGTGAATACGACGAGGCGGCGCTGCGGACGGTGCTCGCGGGCGACCCCGTCGAGATCCGCGTGTCCCTGGGGATGGGAGACGGGGCCGCAACCGCGTTCGGTTGCGATCTCACGCACGGTTACATCGACGAGAACGCTGCATACTACAGCTCCTGATGCCCGTGCCCGCTGTCCGCTCGGCCTGGCACTCCATGCACGTCGAGAAACGCCGAGCCCTCGTTGCTCTACGAGTGGCTGACGGGTGAGGCCACCGGCTCGAGCGTCAACTCGAAGGTGCATCCTTCACCGACGACGCTGGTCACGGTCAGGTCGCCCCCCATATCCCTCGCGAGCTGGCGACTGATCGAGAGGCCAAGGCCCATCCCTTCAGCGGCCCGTGTGAGGCTGCTGTCCGCCTGGACGAACGGCTCGAAGATCAGCTCCCGCTTGTCTTCGGGGATCCCCTGCCCGTCATCGATCACGCGCAATGTGGGTCGGCCATCCACAGTGGTGCAGTCGACGGTCACAGTCCCGCCCGGATCGGTGAACTTGCGCGCGTTGGATAGCAGGTTCACCAGGATCTGCCAGACCTTCGCCGGATCCGCGTGCGCGCGTACGTCCGGCTCGCAATTCATATTGAACTCGAGACCCTTCTCGATCAGTCCCTGGGAGTAGGCGTTGGAGACATCCTCGACGACGGACCGGAGCGCGACATCCGTCAGCTCGTAGACGATCTCATTCTCGTGCAGCCGCACGAAGTTCAGCATGTCTTCGACGATGCGGAGGAGCTGCTCCTCCCCGGCCTGCAACCGCTCGACGTATTGCCGCTGCATGCGCGACAGCGGCCCGGCGAGCTCCATCACCAGCAGCTCGAGATATCCGGCCATGACGTTCAGCGGCGTCCGCAGCTCGTGGCTGACCGTTCTGAGAAACTCCGTCTTGACCTGATCGGCCGTCTCGGCTCGGAGGCGAGCCCGCTCCGCTTCGACGAGTGTCGTGGCCGCCCGGTGCAACCGCGCGTTGTCGATCGCGAGCCCACATCGACTTGCCAGATCCTCCGCGAGGGAAAGATCGGATTCGCTGAACCTCCGACTTGCGGAGGAGGATACGAACGTTATCGCGCCGAGAATCCGACCCCGCGCGCGCATGGGCACGGTGATCACCGAGGTCATCCCGAGCGCTTGCAGCCGGCGGAGGTTGTCTTCGTCGCGGGCGATCTCGGTGAGAAATTGATCGCTGATGTCGCTCATCATCTCGGATTCTCCCGTCCGAGCCACGACCGAAACTCCCATCGGGTCGTCCCTGCGAGGCGGCCAACCCGACTTCAGCTCACGCGCGATCGCCTGCTTGTCGGCCTCAGGATGAACGATCGTCAGACGGCGTACGCTCCCGTCCGCGTCGGTGAGATCGACGATGGACCAGGACCCGAGCAGCGGGAGCGCCAGGGCGGCGACCGTCTCCAACGTCGTCTCGTACTCGATCGAATCGGCCAGGTATCGGCTTGCCTCGGCGAGGAACGCCCAGCGCGAACGACTCGTCTCCGAATCCGCATCCGACGCAACCGAACGGCCTTCCTCTGAAGTGCTTGAAGCGTTGCCGATCTCCGGCTTCCATTTCTTCGGGTCGGACGACTGTCGAGCTGGATGTGGCATATGCGACGGTTTGCTGCAGGGGCAGAACGCCCCGCTCCGAAAAGCGGCGCGGGGCAACGTTCAATTCCAATGCAGGAGCAGTGCCTTAAACCACTGTGCCGTCGCGCGTTCGTGCATCCGGCGCTATGTACCCTCAGTACCACACCGCCCGCCGCAGCCGCTCGCCGAACGTCGGCTCCAGCGCCCCCGAGCAGCTCGCGGGATCGGGCATCGTGTTGTACTGGGCGGCGCTCTCCTCGACCACCGGGAACTGCGTCTCCATCACCTCCTCGGCGCTCTCGGGGCCATAGCTGATCAGCAGACGGTCCTGATCGCCGATCGGGAGGTTCCGGATCGACGCGACCGGGGAGCCGTTCAGGATGAACTCGAGAGATCTCTCTGCTTCGGTCGCATAGCGCGCCCGTTCGGTTTCGAGATAGTCGTCTCCGATGCCGAAGCCGAGGTTGGCCAGCAGGTGCCCCCAGGTCGCCCCGGACGCGTGTACGTGAACGACGTCATGGTCGTTCTCGTGCATGTGCACGCGGTCCTCCGGGCGCTGCTGCGACGCGTCGGCCATGCACTGGAAGACGTCCTCCATGTACCGAATGCCGGTCAGGTCGAGGCGCTCGCCATCCACGAACACCGCCCAGTTCGCATGGTAGTGGACGTGTTCCTCCGGCGGCTGCCCCACCAGGCGGAGCACGCTCAGGAGCACGACGCCGGCGACGACACCCACCAGAAAGAGCACCGCCGCTCCGACCCCTCGTTTGCGATCCGTCATTCGCTGACCTGTCGATCCCATGTCATCCGGTGAAGCGCCCGGCGTCAGTTAGCGCCCGCGTCGGGCTGCAATCGCACGATCCAGAGCCCGTTGTGCATGTCGTTCACGTACGCGAGCCCGTCCTTCACCACGACGCCCCACGTCATCGCCTGGTTCTGCACGTGCCCCTGCATGTCGGCGGTGTTCAGGTGGGCGATCTCCCGCGCCTGCGCGCGCAGGTCCCCCCTCAGCTCTCCGGACACGTCGAAGATACGGAATCCCGAGGTGTAGGCTCCCATGTAGAGCAGGTCATCCTCGATCCAGATGTTGTGTACGCCGCCATCTTCGGGAGTGTACCATGCGACGGAGCGCGGGTTCTCCCAGTCCGATACGTCGATCACCTGCAGCGTTCCGTACGCTCTCGTCGCCGAGGCGTCACGAGTCCCGCGCTGCGGCGCGCTCGGGAACACCTCGTCGGCGATGAAGACGTAGTCGTTGTGCCGCCAGGCGGTATGCGTACCGCGGATGAAGCCGGGTCCGCCATCCGCCGCCACGTGCTCGTAAAGCTCGTTCAGGTCGTACTTGTACTGCGAAACGAGCTGGGGATTGGAGGGGCTGCCCTCCCGCACGCCGTTGCCGACGTCCAGCACGATCAGCCCGTCGTTCCAGTTGCTGAGGTACGCCAGGCCGTCCTGCACGTCGATGTCGTGGAGCGACCCGCCCGCATCCGGACTGGGCGATCGCCACTGCGACACCTCGCGCGGGTTGTACGGATCGCTGATGTCGATCACGTGCATCGCGTTCGTGCCGTTGTTCGTCAGGTAGACGTGCGTTCCGTACGCCTGCTGGTGGTAGACGAACGCCGAGTGGACGCCGGCGGTCACGCCATCGGTGAACTCGGCGATCGGCTCCGGGTGGCGGGGGTCGGCGAGAGAAGCGATGACGATCCCGTTCCGACGATTGCTCGCGCCCTCCCGCGTATGCACGAGAACCTGACCGTCCGGCGTGGTCATTACGTCGTTCACACGCCGCGTGTCGGCGACGAGTGAGTCCGTCACCACGGGGTTCGCAGGATCGCTCACATCGATCACGTACATACGGTCCCCGCCAGAACCCGTGCCGAGATAGACGACGTCCTCCGTCGGGTGGGGCCAGACTTCTTCCGTGGTAAAGGTCGTACGCGGAAGCCGCCCCACGACCTCGACTGGCCTGCGCACGTCGCGGCTCTCCAGCTCGACGAGGGCGTCGGCGCTGCTGCTTCCGAAGCTCGCGCTCACGACGTACTCCCCGGTCCGATATCCGACGAAGGCGCCGTCGGCGCCGATCACACCGTCGCCGGGGGCGAATGTGTAGGTCGGCGCGAGGCCCTCGATCGGCCTTCCGGCCTCGTCGATCGCGGTCACCTCGAAGCGGATCACGTCACCCTGCCGAGCCCGCGTCGCCGACGGCGTGATCTCGACCCGCGCGACACGATCGGGCACGACCTCGATCGCGACGCCGGACGAAACGCCTCCGGTGGTCGCCGAAATCGTCGCCTCGCCCGCCGCGACCGCGCGTACGCGGCCGAGCTCGTCGACCGATGCCACCTCGGGTGCGGAGCTGCGCCAGACGAAACCATCGTCCCGCACGTCCCCCAGGGCGGAGTGTGCGGTCGCACCGAGCTTCATCCGCTGTCCCGCCACCAGACGGGCACCCCGCGGAGTGATCTCTACGCTCGCTACGGGGCCCGGAACCATCTCGATGTCGATCCGCTGTACCAGCGGCGCGGCGCCCGGGAGGATCGCGGCGACCCCTACGGGAACCGTTCCGGTCGCTCCCGACGTGATGAGCCCCGACGGATCGACCGACGCTTCGAACACGGCGCCGGCGGGAGCGAAGCGGAACTGGACGCCCGGAATCAGCGCACCGCTGGCGTCGTACGCCTCGCCGCGCAGCCGCAACGTGTCTCCAGCGATCATCGTGCGGTCCGCCGGATGGATGACGATCCGGTCGATCCGCGAAGACAGCGACTGCGCGGTCGCCTGCAGCGGGAAGCAGGAAAGGAGCAGCAGTGCGGTGACGACTGGTCTCATGTTCGAAGTCGGGGCTCAGGCAGTTGAGGGCACCGGGCGCTGTCGTGCGGCGGTGCTGCGCTCGAATGTATACAGGAAGTTGGTGAAGCCCAGATCGTAGTCCCGGATGCCGTTCTGGCCGGTGAGCCGCATGCGCTCCTCGTAGATCGTCTTCATCACGACCTCGACCTTCGCCGCGACGGGGCCGGGCGTCGGCCGGAGGCCGGAGAAGTTGCGAGCCAGCTCAGGTCGCAATCCCGCCTTCTCGAGCACCGGCGCGAACCGCTCCGGCTCGTCGCCGGCGAGCACCCTGAGGTGCCGATGGATCCGCTCGCAGCGCGCCGACTGCTCGAGCACCGGGTTGCCCGACCTCGCGTTCGACAGGTAGGAGATCGCCTGCGCGTCCAGCTCCTTCCAGTACCCCTTGCGATGCGTGAACTCGTGCGCGATCACGTGCGGTTCGAACACACCCGTGTCGTGGAAGATCGCCACATCGCCGGACAGAAAGTCGCACGCGCCGAGGGCGAAGGGAAAGAGGAGCTGGGCGACGGTGAAGCTGCGGATCTCGGTGCTCGTCTCCACGCGCTGTCCGGTTATTCCGGCGATGAAGTCGGTCAGATGGCGGTCGACCTCCCTGGCGAGCTCGGGGCGCGGGATCCGCTCGGAGGTATAGCGGTCGTTCGCGGCTTCCACGAGATCGGCGAGCTCTCGCCGCCGAACATCGAGAGGCATCTCCTCCAGATGGTTCACGTCGGCTCCGAACTCTGCCAGCAGGTCGATCTTCCGCACCCCTCGTCTCTCTCGCCAGTCCTGGAGCGCGCTGCCGAGATAGATCCCCAGCGCCGCCGCCTGGATCGCGCGGCCCGGAAGCGTCGCACGAAAGAGGAGCCGCGTCACGATCGGCGCGACCATGGCGATGTCCAGCAGCGGAAGCGGGGTGTACGTCGCGTCGTTGGGTATTCTGATTCTATCCATGAACTCCTTCGGGGGGCCTGCGTGTCGATCTCGTACCCCTCTCACCATGCCGGCGGTTCCCGGCGAAACGGGGGCGGCTGAAACCTGCACCTTCCGGTCCCCGTAGGGTCTACTGAGCCCCACTTCTCACTTCCGACTGCATCGACCCCATGAGCGAGTTCGATATCCTGGTCCCCATCATCGCGATCCTGGTCGGCGGTACGGTCGTCATCATACCGCTACTCGGCCTGACCGCGCGCTTCGCCCTCAAGCCGCTGGTCGAGTCGTGGTCGAGATTCCGCGAGGCGCCGATCGCGGACGAGCGCGAACGCGTCCTCGATCGCCGCATCTCTCTGCTCGAGGACCAGGTCCAGATCCTGGAGAAGCAGAACGCCGAGCTCATCGAGGCGAGAGAATTCAGCATGCGGCTGGAAACCGGCAGCTGACCGGCGGCTTGAGTCGACCCTCTTTCCTGTTTATCTTCAAGAGCTTGCACCGAGGCGTATTCCGCCGGTGCGTCTCTCGAAGATGGAAGTGGGATGTCGAGACTGCAGGACGAGGTCCGCCGTCGGCGGACCTTCGCCATTATAAGCCACCCGGACGCCGGGAAGACGACGCTGACGGAGAAGCTGCTTCTCTACGGCGGCGCCATCCACCTCGCCGGCAGCGTGAAGGCGCGCCGCAGCGCGCGTCACGCGACGAGCGACTGGATGAAGATGGAGCAGGAGCGCGGCATCTCCGTCACCTCCAGCGTTCTCCAGTTCGAGTATCAGGGTACGCAGGTCAACCTGCTCGACACCCCGGGCCACGCCGATTTCTCGGAAGATACCTATCGCACGCTGATCGCCGCGGACAGCGCGGTCATGCTGCTCGACAACCGCAAGGGCGTCGAAGAACGGACGCGGCAGCTCTTCGAGGTATGTCACCGCCGACGCACGCCGATCTTCACCTTCGTGAACAAGTGTGACCGTGCGGGCATGGAGCCGCTTCAGCTCCTCGACGACGTGGAGCGCGACCTCGGGCTGAAATGCTTCCCGGTCACCTGGCCGATCCTCGACGGCGCGCACTTCGTCGGCGTGTACCACCTGCAGCTCCGGCAGATCCTGCTCTTCGAGAAGGGGGAGGACCACGGTCAGAGCCGGGCGGTCGTCCGCATCGGGTCGCTCGAGGATCCGAAGGTCGGGGACCTGATCGGCGAGAGCGCCCGCGAGCGCCTTCAGGAGGAGATCGAACTGCTGGAGCTCGCGGGAACCGAGTTCACGCCTGAGACCTTCCTGAGTGGAGAGGTGTCGCCGACCTACTTCGGAAGCGCGCTGACGAACTTCGGTGTCGAACCGTTTCTCGCCTCATTCCTGGATCTGGCACCTCCGCCGGGGACGCGGGAGTCCAGCATCGGCCCGGTCGAGCCGGACGACGAGAAGTTCACCGGCTTCGTGTTCAAGATTCAGGCGAACATGGATCCCAAGCATCGGGACCGCATCGCCTTCGTCCGCGTCTGCTCGGGTCACTTCGAGGCCGGCATGCAGGTCCGCCACGTCCGCACCGGCAAGCCGATCCGCCTCTCCGCCCCCACCCAGTTCCTGGCGCGCGAACGGACGCTGGTCGAAGAGGCGTGGCCCGGGGACGTCATCGGCATTCACGATCGCGGCAACCTGCGCATCGGCGACACCCTCTCCGCGAACGGCGATCTCGAGTTCAGCGGCATACCGCGATTCTCGCCCGAGCACTTCGCCCGCGTCCAGATCGCCGACCCACTGCGGCGGAAGGCGCTCGATACGGGTCTGAAGCAGCTCTCGGAAGAGGGCGCCGCCCAGGTGTTCTACGGCGACTCCGGCGCCGGGCCTACCCCGATCGTCGGCGCGGTCGGCATGCTTCAGTTCGACGTGCTTCTCCACCGCCTGGAGAACGAGTACGGTGTGGCCGCGAAGCTCGACTTCCTCCCTTACAAGGTCGCCCGCTGGGTCGAGGGGCCCGCGAACGACATCGATCGCCTCGGCAGCGGGATCGGCCGGTCGCTCGTCTACGACTCCAAGGACCGGCCACTCGTCCTCTTCGAGAGCGAGTGGAGCCTCAAGACGGCGCTCGAGAAGGAAGCGGCGGTGACGTTCCACGACATCGCGCCCTAGCAGCCGGCAATATTTCCACAACGGGCGGCCAGCCGCGATCACGGCCTCGCGAGGACCGCCTGAGCCCCTCCCGAACGACGCGCCGGTAGACCGCCGCGCTGGACCTTCGGCGGGCATGCCGGGTATTCGCCGCATCCACCCCGCGAGATTTTCAAAAAGCCGAGCACCTTGACAGGGCTCGCTCTGAACCGAATTTTCTCTTTCGTTCCCCCGATATTTACCATTCCGTCACGATCTTTCCTGATGAAACATCCGGATAACCTGTGCGTGCCGGAGAAGCTGACATGAAGAAATATCTCGCGGTTCTGCTGCTCGCGCCGGCCACGCTGACCGCGCAGACCCGGACGATGGTCTCCGCGTACGTGGCGACGGACCCCGGAGTGGCGGGCGATCCGCTCCTGGTGGGTGGGACGCTCGCGCGAGAGACCGGCCCGCTCGCGGCCCGCGTGAGTCTCGCCTTCGACGTATCGGCGCCACCCGAGGTTTCCAGCGAGGCGTTCGGACCGGTCACCAGCGGAGTCTGGACCTCGGATGTCGACGGACAGCTCTTCCTCGGCAATCCACGTGGAAATGCGCCTCTCGTCCCGTACGGCCTCGCCGGTGTGGGGGTGCGCGGGGTAAGCACGGATGGAAGGCTGGGCGTGGCGGCGAATTACAGCTACGGAGGCGGCTTCCGAGCCCCGCTGGGCGCCGGCTTTTCGATGGAGGGCGAAGCCCGGCACCGCGAGTACGTCTCGCAGCCTGGCGCCGGTCCCGAAGCGATGCTGAAGAGCGGAATCGAATTCAGAGCGGGAATGAACGTCGGCTTCGGCGGCGGCCTGCCGTCGTCCCGCCCGGGGGCCGTTCCCCCCGTGAGAAGCCGCCCGACGGCGATTCCGTTCGGTTCGACGCTGGTGAGCTCGAGCGCGCGGATGCGCGTGGCGTCCGCGACGCTGAGCACCGCAGAGCGCTATGTCGGCGTTCCCTATCTGTGGGGCGGCAACTCGCCGCAGACGGGCTTCGACTGCTCCGGGTTCATCCGGTACGTATTCGACCTCAACGGCGTGGCGGTTCCCCGGGTGTCCCGCGACCAGGCCCGTTTCGGAAGTCCGCTCCCGCTCAAGATCTCGGAACTCCAGCCGGGTGACATCCTCGCATTCGCCACGGAGGGTTCCGACGTCGATCACACCGCGATTTACGCCGGCAACGGCAGGATCATCCACTCGAGCAGCAGCGGCCGCGGCGTGCGGTACGACGACCTGACGAGCCGCCGCGGGAAGTGGTTTCTCGACCATCTCGTGGCCGCGAGGCGCGTGATCGACGAAGGGATGTACTTCGCCGCGGATCGGTAGGAGGCCTCGGGAGGGACGGTCTCAGACAACCGACCAAGTGGCGAGCCCCGGTATTACCTGGGTTTCGTTATTTAATCCGGTTTGTTGCCGTTCCGGGGCCGTGACGTACCCGTTTCTGCGGGCGAGCCACCTTCGGGCTTCCGAATAGAGAGCAATCGACGGAAGTGGGTATTCCCCTCGCTCAACCGACCACAACATCTTGTGGTGCGTGGACGGCGTTCGGGGCCTTTGACCGCAACATCCGGACGGTGGTTGAGCGAAGGGAAAACCTAGTTCGACGGAAAATGGCACCTGGATTCCCGCCGATTGACAGACTCTCAGGTTTCGGACCTGGCTTCTGTGTCACTGGCATCTTTTTCGGGTTGCTCATGCCGTTCCAATACGTCGAAGATGGACTGCTGCAAGTTCTCCGGGGGCAAGGGAAGATCCGCAGTGCGGTACGCGGGTATCTTCAATCGCCCGCAGAGCCCGTATACATCGTTGTCGTCGGAGTAAACCGCAGCAGCGCCAACCACCTTTGCGATAGCTACAATCTGCCGGTCGTACTTCACCTTTGCCCATGTTTCTGCACCCCCTCGCTTCGCCCGCCGTTGGCTCTGTGCCGATTCGGTCCGTAGCATTTGGGCAACTTCGATTGCTGCTCGCTGGTCAAACGGCTCTATTACGAAAACGGCCAACTTATCCAAAAGCTCAACAACGCGTTGCGATTCAGCCAGCCCACTTCTCACCAACACTTCACTGAGTGCCGGGGTGGGGATAACAACCTTCGTCCGCTTCCGATCCAGCTCGGTAATCAAGTACTCTATTCGACGCCTTGCGTTCTGAACCGGCGCCCCATTCGCGTCTCTCGGACCGGCGGCGTTCGGATCTACGAACAATAGCAACGTGGTAGCGTCAATTACTACCATCTCCCCAATTTCCCGTCCTCAACCCAACCACGTCATCGTAAGCGCCTTCGTCCCAGTCACTGACAAGGCTTCGTATGCCGGCCAGCGCGCTAGCTAGTGTTGTGGCGGCTAAGCGCTCAAAACCCTCGACCTTAAAGCGCTTTAGTGTCCAATCTCCTTCTATCGTTCGTTCCCATATGCCCTGGCCGCGAACGCGGATTGGCTCGAACAGGAGCGTTGCCATTTCCTTAGCGAGGGGCTTGCTGGTGTAGAATCCCGACATTTGCCGCCCTTCAACCTCAAGCAAAATCGGAATCTCGTCCCCCATTCCACCCACGCGCACCAGATCACCGGAGACACTACCAAACTGCCGGACAACGGGAATCGGCTCCTCTGCCTCCTTGATTCCTGGGAAATCCAGTAGCTTCGGTCCCCGCCGCCACTTCCGAAGTACAGCATGAGCGCTGTCAGCGCGGAGCAGTCTATTCATGCTCCGATAAGCGTCCCGCGCAGCTGGTGCAGCCTCACCCCGTCGAATCGCCTCGGTGCGCTCCACCACCTTGGGCATCGCCTCGTGTTCGACTTCGTGTACCAGCGTGGTACTCCCCTCTACGATGTCGACCAAGTGGACGTGCTTGGTTTCACCCAATAGACCAGCAAGTGCGGCTATATACTCCGCGACGCGGGCCATCGGCATCGTTGCCGGTGTATACGCACTTATTTCAAGGCGAAACGCCGCTCTGTCCGACCGCACATCTTTCCGCTTTCTGGGCATTCGCAGAGGCCTCGAAGGCGCAAGAAAAAAGGGGCTACCGCCCCTTAAATCTACCCCTTTGACGCGTCCCCTGCAATGCTCACGGTAAATCCAGACGGGGGTCCAGGCGGTCTCGGGAAGTGCTGAAACCCGATACGTCAGCCGCTTTCCGTCCGCCATCCGGATCGCCTCAGCGCATAGCGGTGGCGGTGTTCCGGGCTGACGTGGTGGGAGGTGCCGGTCACGGGGCCGCGTAGAGATGGAAAAGAATCCTTCCGCCGTATTGGTGTGGGCGGAGAACCCATCTTGGTCCTACGGGGATACTC
>JBBDRR010000073.1:0-8281 GCA_040905395.1 Gemmatimonadota bacterium | reverse complement strand
CTGCAGGCGCTCGAGGTCTATGCCGACCGCGAGCGCCTGATGTTTTTCGAGCGGCACGGCGCCGCGATAGAAACCCTCGTCGACCGGGGTACCTACCTCGACGAGGCGGACGCCCGCGAGCTCACCGACAAGATGATCCCGGGCATGGACGAGCTCGCGGCGCTCCTCACCGTGATGCGTCTCGCCGGTCGGTTCGATGGCCGAATTCTCGTCGACACCGCTCCGACCGGGCACACGCTCCGCCTGTTGGAGCTCCCGCGTGTAGCGATCGGCTGGCTGGAAGCGCTCGAGGCGATGCAAGCCAAGCACGACGCGATCGCGACCGCGCTCGTCGGACGCAGCGCCTCCGATCCGGCCACGGAGTTCCTCCGGACCCTGCGCGACGACATCGATCAGCTGTCGGCGCTGTTCGAGGACTCCGTTGCGACTCGCTTCGTGCTCGTCACCACTTCGGAGCCCGTGGTCCTCGCGGAGACGCGCCGATATCGCGAGCGGCTGGAGTCCATGGGTATCGCGCCGGGCGGAATCGTGGTCAATCGCCAGGCCGGGCAGCCTTCCGGTGACGCGATCGGTCCGGGAATGGTCTATGTGCCGCCCGTTGCGGGTGATCTGACGGGTCCCGACGGGCTGCGTCGCTTCAGCCGATGCGCGACGATAGATCCGCGGGCGGCGGATCCGGCTGTCGCCGAGACCGGCCACTCGGGGCTTCACGTGGGCGCACCCTACCGGCCGCCGCTGAACCGCCGCATGTATCTCGTCGGCGGAAAGGGGGGCGTCGGCAAGAGCACCGCGGCGGCGGCGCTGGCCGTCAGGGTGGCGGACGAAGGAGGACGGCATGTCCTTCTGCTCAGCGTCGATCCCGCGGGCTCTCTATCCGAGGTGCTGGGCAGGCCCGTCGATTCGGAGGCGGCGCCGGTCGAAGGGGTCGGCGGTCTTCGGGCACAGCAGCTCGACGCCGAAGCCGCCTGGCTCGAGTTCCGCAGGCAATACCAGGAAGAGGTGGATCAGCTCTTCACCGGGCTGCTCCCCGGAGGCGCCTCGGCAACAATGGACCGAGCAGTCGTCGAGCGCCTGGTCGACCTGGCGCCACCGGGCATCGACGAGTTGATGGCGCTGATGGAAGTGATTGACTTGACTGAAGATGCGGTCTATGATGCCCTGGTCCTCGACACCGCTCCGACGGGTCACCTGCTGCGCCTGCTCGAGCTTCCGGATCTCGCTCTCGATTGGGCTCACGCCGTGCTCCGGCTGCTCCTCAAGTACCGCGAGGCGATCTCGCTCGGCGGCCTCGGCGAGCGTGTACTGAAGCTCTCCCGCAGTCTCCGCGCGCTGCGCGATTGCCTGCGAGACGATGAGCGCACGTTCTTCCTCGCGGTCGCCCTGCCCGAGTCGCTCTCGATCTCCGAGACCGCGAGACTGCTCCCACGGCTCGGCGGTCTGGGAATCCGGCCGGGGGCACTGCTCGTGAACCGGTCGCTGCTGTCCGGTGACGGCGTGCTGCCCGCAGCGCTCGGGGAAGCACGGCGGCTCGCAGCGATCGACCCTGCCGTCAGGGTCGCCGGGGCGCCGCTGCTGGAAGAGGCTCCGCATTCGATCGCCGGGCTGAGAACGTTCATCGAGGAGTGGCGGGAGCTGGATCTCGCGCCCCGAATACCCGAGACGGAGGAGACAGACGTTGGCTGACGAGTCCGAATCGCTGATCTACCTGTACGGGTTGACGGCAGGGGATGCGGCCGATCCGCCCTCCGAATTGACGGGTGTCGAGGACGCGCCCGTCGAGGTGGTACGCGTCGGGTCGCTCGGCGCCATCGTCAGCCGGGTTCCCGCCGACGCGTACTCGGACGACGCACTGAACGCCCGACTCGACGACCTCGCCTGGGTCGGCGCCCGCGGCGTCTCTCACGAGCGGGTCCTCGACTGGTTCGCCGAACATGGACCGGTGATTCCGCTGAGCCTCTTTTCTCTCCATGGTGACCTGGTGCGGCTCGAGCGGCGTATCGGCTCCGAGCAGGAGGCGTTCGGCCGCTCTCTCGAGCGGCTCCGCGGCCGCAAGGAATGGGGGATCAAGCTCTGGCGTCACGAGGCGGACGCCGGCGAGGGAATCGACCGGCTTTCCCCGTCCCTGCAGGAGATCGGACGGCAGATCGACGAGGCGCCTGCCGGCAAACGTTTTCTTCTCGAGAAGAAGCGTCAGGCGATGCGTCTGGAGGAATTGCGGCTGGTGTCGAACCGGATCGCTCACGAGTTGTTCGCCGATCTGCGCGGCGTATCGGACGGAGCGACCAGCGTGCCCATTCCCGGGGTCGCACCGGCCGCCGAGCGCGTCCTCCTGCTGCACGCCGCGTATCTGGTGGCGGACGACGGCTTCGAGGAGTTCCAGCGAGCGGTGACCGAGCAGGCCGGACGTCTCGCGGGCTCGGGCTTCGAGATCGAGTTCACCGGTCCATGGCCGGCCTACAACTTTGCCTCGACGGACGATGAGTGAAAGCGGCAACGAGGTCTGGAGCCTCGATATGGCGGAGGAGGACGACGTGCTCTGGTCCGGTCTCGCGGACGCCGACCAGTCGCTGGTGGACCTCGTCAACCGCTTGCTCGACAAGGGCGTCGTCATCGCCGGGGAGGTGACGATCTCGGTAGCGGGAGTCGATCTCGTCTACCTCGGCCTGAATGCGCTGCTCACGTCCGTATCCACCGCGCGCGAGCACCTGGGTCGTACCGCGGGCTCGAACAGAGAAGGGTGACGCGGTGCTGCACGGGTACTGCGTGCGGCGCGCCGGAGAGCCGTCGGCTCCACCGGATCTGGCCGGAGTAGGCGGCAGCTCGGTCCGCGTCGTCGAGGCGGAGGGTCTGGGAATCTGGGTGTCCGAGACCGATGGGGCCGCGGTCAATCTCGAACGGCTCCGCGACCACGAGCGCGTCGTGCGCGCGGCGCTCCGCAGTGCGACGCCCCTCCCGCTGCGCTTCGGGGCGGTCTTCGCCGAGGAAGACGCGGCCGTGCGGCTACTGACGGATCGAGGGGAGGAGTTCGGCGCCGATCTCGAACGAATCGCAAATCGGGTCGAGATGGGGCTGCGGATCGGTCGGGCAGGGGATGGGGAACAGGAAGGGCGAGGTGACGGCGCGCCGTCGCCTGACGGGGAAGGTGGCGACCGCGAGCGACCCGGCCGCGCCTACCTGGAGGCTCGCCGGGCCGCGCTCAGAACCGCCGCCGCGGCTCGGGAGGCGTCCGCCTCGGTGCTCGACCAGGTGGAATCCCGCTTCGCCGATCTGGAGCTCCCGAGCGTGCGATCCATCGAAGGAACCACCTCGACCATCGGCCGCGTGGCACATCTGGTGCACAGAGAGCAGCTCCGACTCTATCGGGACCGCATCGAACTGCTTCAATTGGACCGTGGCGATCTGCGAATCACGGTAACCGGCCCCTGGGCTCCATACTCCTTCGTATGACGATGGTCGAAGGCGGATCTGACGCGAAAGCAGCGCTGGCGGCCGAGCTGATCGAGATCGCGGAAGGGCTGCCCGAACGGATCGACGTGGATCCCGACGCCGTCGGCCAGGATCTGGCAAAGCTCGTGCTCACACTCATAGAGCTCATCCGCCGGGTCGTCGAGCACCAGGCGGTCCGCCGGATGGACGACCCCGACCTCTCCGACGAACAGGTCGAGCGGATGGGGATCGCACTGCTTCGCCTCGAAGAAAAGATGGAGGAGATCCGAGAAGTTTTCGGGGTTGCGGAAGACGATCTCAACGTGAATCTTGGCCCACTGGGCAATCTCCTCTGACCACGGTTTCCCAAAAGACTTCCCTTGGCAGATTTTGCACCGGTCACACCCACGCGCTCGCAAGGGCTCGTAGACGTCCTCGATCGCATACTCGACAAGGGTCTGGTGATCGCGGGCGACATCAAGGTCAACCTGGCGAACGTCGAGCTGCTGACGATCCAGGTGCGGCTACTCGTCTGTTCGATCGACAAGGCGGAGCAGATCGGGCTCAACTGGTGGAAGTTCGACCCCGCCCTCTCGGGCGGCGCCGAGATGCAGCGGATGGAGGCCGAGAACAGGGACCTGAGAGATCGCCTGAAACAACTGGAGCAGCGCCTCGAGCGGCTCGACGCAGGAACCAAGTCGGGAAAATAGGAAGACGCTCCGGTCGCGAAGCGGATAATCCGCCGCCCCTCCGCAGGCGGTGGAGCACAAACATTCATCGGAGAGGGTAACCCATGGCCGTTGAGAGAGCACCAGGCGGTTCCAGTCTTATCGACGTTCTGGATCGCGTGCTCGATAAGGGCATCGTGATCGATGCGTACGTTCGGGTCTCACTCGTGGGAATCGATCTCGTGACCGTCGAGGCCCGCGTGGTCGTGGCGTCGATCGACACCTACCTGAAGTACTCCGAGGCCGTCGGAATCACCGGTGGCGCCCGACGTGAGATCTCGGCCCCATCGAACCAGCCGGAGTTGGATCGCCTCACCGCCGAGAACGCCGAGCTGAAGCGAAAGCTGGAATCATTGAGCTGACTCAGTGAGTGCTTCTACCCCGGATGCCAACCAGCAGGAGGATCTTCTAGGGCGGCTGTTCTGCGCCCATGACCTTCCGGAAGCGCTGTCGATCTTTTTCGACTCGGTCCTCAGCCCCGGTGGGATAGCACGCGCGCTGGTCCTCGTTCGCGAGGGCGAGGAGCTCAAGGGGATTCTCGGGATGGGCTGGACTTCCGGCGAAGCACGTTCGGTCCGTGTATCGCTGGAGGATACCGACCCTATCGCAACGGTATATCATGCCGAGGTAGCCGCGGATGTCGCGGCCCCTGCATCGTTGGAGGCCGACCGGCAACTCCGATTCCTGGCGCTCCCCCTCTCCGCGCCGGATCCGAACAAACCGCCGTTCGGCCTCATTCTTCTCTCGAGGAAGGACGGAGCGCCCGAGGTCTCGTCGCCGCTCGTTCAGCGGGTCGGCGTCTTCGGCGCGGTGCTCGCCCGCATCTCGGAGCGCGACCAGCTGCTCCGGGGCAATCGTCAGCTCGAGCAGCAGCGTGACCTCCTCACGGCCATCGTCAACGCCCTCCCCGATCCCGTTCTGATCAGCGGCGCCGACAACTCGATCATCCTCGAGAACCGCAGGGCCGAGTCTCTCTTCACCGCGGGCGAGGACGACAGCGAGGGGCGGCGGCGAGCGGTCGAGATCAACAATCTTCTCTTCACCTCGTTCCTTACCCGCTCCACGATCGGGGGGCCCGCCGGTGCGGGCAGCGGGGTGAGCCGCGAGTTGAACCTGGTCGACCCCTCCGAGGGGGGGGACCTTCTCTTCGAGATCCTTTCCACACCGCTGCCGAGCACGCTCTCGACGGAGAACGCGAACGTCTCCGTGCTGCGCGACGTCACCGACCTCAAGAGCGCGACGACCGAGCTGGAGCACCAGTTCAAGCGGGTCCGCCAGGCCGAGGTGAAGTCGACCCGAGAGCGCGACCGGCTCAACCTGATCCTGGAGAATGTCGGCGATCCCATCCTCGTGACGGACGACCAGTCGAACATCATCCTGATGAACCGCGAGGCCGAGCGCCTCTTCGACATTCCGACCGGAACCGCCCTGCGGTCGCGCCGTCGCCAGGATGTGCGGGCGAACGATACGAAGTTCTCCTCCTTCATCTCCGATTTCGCCCTGAACCCGGACCAGACGCGGGTCGCGCAATTCAACCTGACGCTGCCCGATTCCGGTCTCGAGTTTCCCGCCGAGGTCGTGTCGGGCAAAGTGCTGAACGAACGCGGCGAGATGACCGCGATCGTTTCGATCCTGCACGACCTGACGAAGGCGGTCGAGAACGAGCGGCTGGCGTCCGAGCTCGGGAAGCTGAACGAGAGCCTCGAGGACCGGATCCGCTCGGCGACCCTCGAGCTGGAGGAGCGGAACCGGCAGCTCGAGTGGCAGCGGCAGGAGCTGGAGCGGGCGTATCGACTGAAGTCGCAGTTCCTGGCGAGCATGAGTCACGAGCTCCGGACGCCGATCAACGCGCTCCTCGGCTACACGTCCCTCATGCGCGACCAGATCTACGGCGAGCTCAATCGCCGGCAGGAAGAGGCGCTGGCGCGAATGTACACGGCGAGCCAGCACCTCCTCGAGCTGGTGAACGACATCCTGGACCTGGCGAAGATCGAAGCGGGGAAGATGCCGGTCCACATCGAGGAGGTGGACGTCCGCCACGTCATCCGCGAGCTCTCGCACACCATCGAGCCGATGGTGCGGCGAAAGAACCTGGAGTACCAGGTGGAGCTCGATCAGGATCTGCCCGTGATCCGCAGCGACCCCACGAAGGTGAAGCAGGTCGTGCTGAACCTGCTCTCCAACGCCATCAAGTTCACGCACGACGGCCGGGTCTCCGTCACCACCCGGGCAGCGGAGCAGGACGGGATCGTGATCGAGGTGAGCGATACCGGAATCGGGATCCGGGAGGCGGACGTCGCGAAGATCTTCGAGGACTTTCGCCAGGTCGACCAGTCGTCGACTCGCGAGTACGGTGGCACCGGTCTCGGCCTCTCGATCACGAAGAAGCTCCTCCACCTGCTCGGCGGCACGATCCACGTCGAGTCCGAATTCGGCGGCGGCTCGACCTTCACCGTATGGCTCCCCGAGGCGAGCCAGGAGATCGTGCTGGACGAGGAGATCTCGAGGGTGGCGCGTGAGGCGAACGAGGCCGTGGTGGAGTGAAGCTGAAGCTTCACTCGGCTATCAGCTATCGGCTATCAGCAACTGCCTCGGGCACGCGACTGCACTGGCGATTGACAGCGGTTGGAGTCCCGTCTAGATTCGCCATAGGATACGTGAGCGGCGGTCCCATCCTTTCGGTGGGGCCGTTTTTTTGTGTGCGGCACGAGCCGCGCGCGAAGCGCCTATGCCGTTTCGCCGATAGCTGATAGCCGATAGCCGATAGCGTTTTTCATGTCTAGATGCGTAGTCATCGTCGGCTCCCAGTGGGGCGACGAGGGGAAGGGAAAGATCGTCGACGTTCTCGCCGAGGAGGTCGATATCGTCGCGCGATATCAGGGTGGCGCGAATGCCGGTCATACGGTGCACGTCGGGAAGGAGGAGTTCATCCTCCATCAGATTCCGTCGGGGATTCTGCATCCGGATCGGCGCTGCCTCCTCGGGAATGGCGTGGTGCTCGACCCGTTCCAGCTCTTCGAGGAGATGGATGCGTTGATCGCGCGAGGAATCGATGCGGAGGAGCGCGTCAGGGTGAGCCTTCGCGCGCACCTCCTGCTGCCGTATCACAAGATGCTGGATCGGGCGGCGGAGGCCGGGCGCGGGGACCGGAAGATCGGCACCACCGGGCGCGGCATCGGACCGGCCTACGAGGACAAGGTCGCGCGGCAGGGAATCCGCGTCGCGGAGCTGCGTAGCGAGACGCGCGCTCGCGAGCTTCTTACCGCTGGGGCGGAACGCGCGAATCTCAGGCTCCGGATGGCCGGCGTCGAGGAGCGGGTGGACGCCAGTAGGTTGATCGCCGACGTCTTCGCGATCCGGGAGCGGCTTCTGAGCCTGATGCTCGATACCGGACGGGTGATCGACGAGGCGCTCCGCGCCGGCCGCCGCGTCCTGCTCGAGGGTGCGCAGGGCGCTCTGCTCGACGTGGACCACGGCACTTATCCGTACGTGACGTCCTCGAACACCACCGCGGGCGGGGCCGCGCTCGGAGTCGGTATCGGGCCTACGATGATCGACGCCGTCGTCGGGGTAGTGAAGGCGTACACGACCCGCGTGGGAGAGGGACCGCTGCCGACAGAGCTGCCTTCGCCACAACAGGAGCAGGTGCGCGAGCTCGGGGGCGAGTACGGCGCGACCACGGGCCGGCCGCGACGGTGTGGCTGGTTCGACGCCGTCGTCGTCCGCTTCGCAACCCGGGTGAACGGCCTGACCGGCCTGGCGGTGACCAAGCTGGACGTGCTCGATACGCTCCCGGAGATCAGGATCGCCACGGGGTACCGCGCGGGCGGGGAAACCGTCGACGACTTCCCCGGTGACCTCGAGCTGCTCAGCGAGGTCGAGCCGGTGTACGAGACGGTACCCGGATGGCAGACATCGACGGCGGAGGCGCGCCAGTGGGAGGATCTGCCCGACGGCGCGCAGCGCTACCTTCGGCGGATCGAGGAGCTGACGGGAACGCCGATCTGGTACGTCTCCGTCGGAACCCGGCGTGACCAGATCATCCATGTCGCACGGCAGGACTAGGACGCCCAGTATCGTGAATGGAAGCGGCCGTCTGGTTAACGGAAGCGGCCGTCATCCCGAGC
>JBBDRR010000072.1:0-8307 GCA_040905395.1 Gemmatimonadota bacterium | reverse complement strand
TTCGGGGGATTCGAACCGCGGGGGCGCCCCCGCGAAGGGGAAGGCACGCCAGATGATCGAGCGGAAGGAAGCGAAGCCGGTGTCGTCGCCCAGGTGAAACGGGGAACTGCAGGAGAGGGCGAGGAGGTGCGGCGAAAAGGCACGAATGGCATTCATGAGGACGACGCGATCGATCTCCTCGGGGACTCCGACGTGAATGTGCATCCCACAGATATGCTGCTGCCTGAGAACCTGGCGGAAGAAGGTCTCCAGCATGCGCGGGCGGGCGGCGTCGCTGAGGTGCTGACGTTGCCAGCTGCTGAAGGGGTGGGAGCCGATGGCGAGCAGATCGAGGTCCTCGGCAGCAGCGGCCGCGGCAGCCTGGAAGCGTCGCTCCCGAAGCCGGACGTTGAGCTCCCGGGCCGTGGTGGCGATCGGCGTACTGATCTCCAGCATCGTCTCCTGGACCTCACCCTCGACCTCACCGGTACGATCGCTCGCGCGGACGGCACTTCCGAGGCTTCGCATCGCGCCGCTGGCGGGCTCGACGAGCTGATACTCCTCCTCGACGCCGACCGTGAATCTCTCTCGAAGTGACTTCATCCCCCCTCCGGTCCGGGTCCACCCCACACACCAGGAAATCGGCCTTCGACTGCGCAACTAACGCACCGATAGCCTCTCGAACGCGCGAGTGAAAGTCTCGAATGGCTTTCTTGTTGCGAGACGGTCGAATCCGCAGGTGCCGATAACGACCGATCGCGGCAGGATGCCGGGGGTCACGCCGCCGCCATTCGGACCGCCGCCGACTTACCGTGACAGGGGCCAACCCATCAGCAGCCGCATCGGGCCGACGATGATCGACGACATCCTGGAGCGCGTCGCAAGGAGGGAGAGCGTTCACGAGACGCTCACCGGCGGCGGGATCCTCAGCATCGACCGGGGGCTTCCGTACCTGCTGGTGTACCGCGAGCCTCACGATCGCGCGGACCCCGGAACCGCGCGGCTCATCACGAGCGAAGCCTCGTATCTCATCTCGCGTGGGGGCGAAGCCGCCGCCGGGCTTCTGGTCCGCGACGTCGCGGAGGCGGGCTCGACGACGCACGGCGCCTTCCTGGTTCTCGAGGTGTGGTCGGGGGAGGATCCGTCGAGCCGCACCTTCACCATACGCGCGCCGGACGGACCCGCGCCGGAGACGCTCGACAAGCTGGCCGAGGGGCTCCGTCGCCTCGACGACCGCTTCGCGCCCGTCGACGCGGTAGTGGAGAGGACGGACGATCGGGGGCCCCGCGGACACCCCCCGCTGCTGACGCTGGAGGAGAGCTGGCAGACGGAAGTCCTGCTCATCGGCCTGGAAGTGCCGCCGATCTACCGGGAGCCCGAGAGTGGGGAGGTATACCCGCGGTTCCTACGGGATCTGCGCCGGGCCCTTTCGCGCGTCTTCCGGCAGGCCCTCTACGAGTTCATCCGCGTGCAGACGGCATCGAAGGTGGAGAACCATCTCGCTCTCGGCACCCGAACCGTTCCGGATGCAGTCTGGGCGATCGATCGCGATCTGTGCAGGATCGAGCA
This sequence comes from Gemmatimonadota bacterium, assembly GCA_040905395.1. GTDB lineage: Bacteria > Gemmatimonadota > Gemmatimonadetes > Longimicrobiales > Longimicrobiaceae > WHSP01. The sequence goes on along the minus strand of JBBDRR010000072.1, from coordinate 6,759 downwards.
CTCCTTCGATTTCCTGCTGCTCTCCTCGCCGGTGAACCGGGACCACGCATGGGAGCAGTTTCGTGCCAGCGGCTTCGAGCGCAATCCCGATTTCCATTACAGGCTGCTCCCGATCGATCCCGACCTGATGAAGCGGCGGCTCTTCGACCTGGAAATCGAAGCGATCGACGATCCGGCGCTGGCGGACCTATTCGAAGACAAGCGGCAGGAGCTAGATACGCAGTTCTCGATGCTGAGGGAGCGGGGTACGGCCGGCTTCCGGTACAGCAGCCACCGTCTCTACGGAACCGTCGACGACCACCTGCTCCGGACGGCGAAGGATCTTCTCGACAACGTGACCATTCCCCCTCGCCAGGTTGGCAGAACCGTGGATGCGATGGGATTCAGACAAGCGGCCGTGGAGGAGCTCGACTACTACTCGACCGAGGACATCGACCTCAGAGACAGGGTACAGATCCGCCGCGACATCTCGGGCCTGATGGTGTCGGAGGGCGTGCTGCTCATAGGCGAAGATCTTCGATTGGAGCCGGGACGGGTGGACCCGCTGATCCACCACGAGGTCGGCACACACGTGCTCACCTACGTCAACGGCTCGGCTCAGCCGCTGGAGCAGCTCTCGCTCGGACTGGCGGACTACGACGAGATGCAGGAGGGGCTCGCGGTGCTCGCCGAATACCTGGTCGGCGGACTGGATCACCTGAGGATGCGACTTCTCGCGGCCCGGGTAGTGGCCGCAAACGCCGTGGAGGCGGGGGCGCAATTCGTCGACACCTTCCGGATCCTGACGAAGGAATACGGATACTCGTCGGGCGGTGCATGGCACGTGGCGGTACGCGTTCATGCGTCGGGCGGCTTCACACGGGATCTGGTCTACTTGCGGGGACTGGTCAGGCTCATCGACCTGCTGCGGACCGGGCAGGAGCTTCGAGTGCTCTATACCGGCAAGTTCGCGCTGAAGCATATAGGAGTCATCGAGGAGCTCAGACACCGCAGAGTTCTGCGGACGCCGCCTCTAACTCCCCGTTTCCTGCACTCGGAGAGAGCGATGGAGCGCCTGGAGGCGGTACGCGGCGGCATCGCGCTCACGCAGATGGTCAGCGGAGCGGCCGCGTGAGAATCGCCTTTCTCGTCAACGACATCGCGACCGAACATCCGCTCGCCGCCACGACGGTGATGATCCACGCGGCGGCGCGCCGGGGGCATACCGTCTACGCCATCGGCATCGACGACCTCACGTACTTCTCGGATGGAAGGATCGGCGGGGTCGCTCACCTGGTTCCGGCTCCGGAACGCCGTGATCAGAAGGAGATGCTGAAGGGGCTGCAGGAGGCGGACGCCGCTCGCACCAGGATCACGACAGCCGACATCGACGTGCTGTACCTGAGATACAACCCCGGGGAGGACGGTGCGTCCAAACCGTGGGCGCACGATGCGGGCATCGTCTTCGGCCGGATGGCCGTTCTTCAGGGGGTGATCGTCCTCAGCCACCCGTTCACCGTAGGATTCGCCGTCAACAAGATGTACCTGGAGCACTTTCCCAGGGATATCCGCCCGGAGTCGGTGATCACCCGGCGGCTGGAGGAGATTCAGCGATTTCACGAGCAGCAGAACGGTCAGATCGTCCTCAAGCCGCTCGAGGGATACGGAGGTAAGGACGTATACCTCCTGGACGAGGATGCGTCGAACCTGAAACAGATCGTCGAGTCCATCGCGCGCTACAGCTACATCATAGCGCAGGAGTATCTACCCGCGGCGACCGCAGGCGACACGCGGCTCTTCCTGTTCAACGGAAAGCCCCTGGTGGTCGACGGCAAATATGCCGCGGTGAGACGGGTCAACGATTCCGAGGATTTCCGGAGCAACATGTCGGCGGGCGCGCGGCCGGAACGGGCGGAGATCACTCCCCGGATGCTCGAAATCGCCGATATCGTGAGGCCGCGGCTGTTGGCGGACGGGATCTTCGACGTCGGCCTGGACATCGTCGGCGACAAGCTGGTGGAGATCAACGCCATCAGCTCGGGGGGACTCAACGTCGCCGGGAAGATGGAGGGCGTGGACTTCGGAAGCGCAGTGATCCAGCTGATCGAGAAGAAGGTCGACTATCGGCACCGGTACGGGATGCAGGTGAGAAATCGCGCGCTGGCGGTGATGGACTAGAGGTCAGCGGGCGGCGGGAGAATACCTGGTGAGGCGCTCGCCAGGGACCTCCGCACCGTAGACGTTGCCCTCCCCGTCCGCGGCGACGAACTCCGCATCGCTGGGGAGGAAGCCGGTCACCCGACCCGTCCGCGCGTCGCCGATGCGGATTCCCCGGACCCAACTCGACGGCCGGCGCTCGGCGAACCAGCCGGGCATCGCAGCCGTCTGCGTGTCGGTGACGTAGATCAGATCATTGGCATCGATGTAGATGCTGCTCGGCGGCCCGAACTGGGTCCAGTGCTCGAGAAAAGTGCCGTCCTCGTCGAATATCTGGATTCTCGCGTTCCTCCGATCGCCCACGAAGAGCCGGCCCTGCGAGTCCATGGCAAGGGCGTGCGGGTCGTTGAGCTCGCCGGCGGCTGGCCCCGGACCGCTCGTGCCCCAGGCCTGTACGAAGCGCCCGTCGGGGGCGAACCGCACGACCCTGTTGTTCCCGCCCTCTCCGTGGCCGTCGACGACATAGATGTCTCCGCTCGGGGCGACCAGGACCTCGGAGGGCCCGTCGAACGTGTCAGGGCCCGCACCGGCAACGGCCGCCCGCCCGAGCCGCAGGAGCACCTGACCCGATGGGCTGAGCTTCAGCACCTGATGACCCAAGCCGTGTCTGGCCGCTTCCTCGGCTCGCGCCCCGGTTCCCCCGTCCGTGACCCAGACGTTTCCCTGCCGGTCGACATAGAACCCGTGTGGCCACGCGAACAGACCTGCTCCGAAGTTCGCGACGAGGTTACCCTCCAGATCGAACTTGAAGACCGGGCTCAGCTCCGAGTCGAGGCAGGAGTTCGCCCCGCAGCGGTCGAGCACCCAGACGTGCCGGCCGTCAGGGTCCGGGTACACTCCGGTGACGGCGCCCCACTCACGGCCGTCGGGAAGCTTCGCCCAGTCGCTGTCGGCCACGTAATCCATAGTGGCCTGCGCGGCTCCGGCGCAGGGTGAGAGGGCGATCGCCAGAGAGGTCGCAAGCGCGAGCCTGATGAATGCGCAGGACATGATCAACCGGATCCGAATTTCAGGGAGAGGGAGGTCCGTTTCGGGGCTCCTTCGGTCGCCGCTCAGGGGGCGCCGAGGCGGAACACATAGAGTGCGTTGTGCCTTTCGGGGCTGTACAGGTCAGCCGTCAGGAAGTCACCGACACGCCAGGGGCTGCCGCCACCCCGCGCGCCCGCCACCGCGACGAACTGGACGCCGTCGACCTCGAAGGTGATCGGAAATCCCATCACCGGGCTCGCGAGTCGCGACTGCCAGAGCTGGCGGCCGCTTCGGACATCGTACGCCCGGATGAAGCGGTCGAAGTCGCCCATGAAGAGGACGCCTCCGGCCGTGGTGAGCGCGCCGGTCAGAAACGGAGCCCGCTGCTCGATGCTCCAGACTTCCTCGAGGGTGGAGACATCGTACGCCGCAAGCTTCCCGAATTGCCCTCCGGTGCCGGGCATCTCCTTCCAGCGCCTGTCGCCCTGGTTGCCGCCCGAGCCCGGCTCCAGCAAAACCTCGCGCCCGGCCATCTCCATGCAGCTCTGGCTAAGGGGCATGACGAGGAGCCCGGCGTCGGGATTGTAGCCGCTCGCCGGCCAGTTGTGTCCGCCGGCGGTGGAGGGGCAGACGGAAAGCCAGTCGCCCACACGGGCGTTCCGGATATCCTCCCTGTACCGAACGGCGCCGTCGGCCGAGATCTCCTCGAAGATGTCCTGGTAGACCATCTCGCGGTGAGCGATATGGCGACCCGTGCGGCGGTCGAGCTTCCAGAGGATCCCGTGCTTACCGGCCGTGAACAGGAGCGGTTGGCCGTCGACGTCGATCAGCACCTGCTCGAAGGCCTCGTCCATATCGAGCGTCTCGCCGGGAACGTGCGTGCGATACCAGACGATCCGGCCGTCGTCGACGTCTAAGGCGAGCGTGGAGTTGGCGTAGGCCGTCGAGTCGGCGGTGGTGAGCCCGCGGCTCGCCGCGACCCAGGGCTTCGCCTGGGCTGTGCCGAAGTAGACGAGGCCGAGCTCGGGGTCGTAGCTGCCCGTGAGCCAAACGTCGGCGCCGCCGCGCAGCTCGAACGGCAGGTCACCCCAGGTGTCGCCACCCGGCTGTCCGGGCCGGGCGACGGTATGGGTGCGCCAGAGCTCCCGACCCGTCCGGGCATCGTGCGCGGTGATGAAGCAGCTCTCCTCGAAGAAGCGCGTGCACCCGTTGATCCCGTTGATCACCTTTCCGTCGGCGACGATCGGACCGGACGAATTCGAATAGCCCTTCTCCGAGTCCGCGATGCGGGTCTCCCATCGAACTACGCCCGTTCGCGCGTCGAGCGCGACCATGTATGCGTCCCGCGTGGCCACGAAGAGCAGGTCCTCCCAGATAGCCAGGGTCCGCAGCTGCCCTCCCGCGCCACCATCAGGAAATTGCCGCCGGTATTCCCAGAGCGGTGTACCGGTGGCGGCGTCGAGCGCCTGCACGACGTTGCCGGGGTTGCTCAGGAATAGAATACCGTCGCGAACGAGGGGTGCCTGCTGGCTGGTTCCTTCCTCCATCGCCCAGACCCAGGCGAGTTGAAGACGGTGCACGTTGCCGGTGTCGATTCCGGTGAGCGGGCTGTATCCCCAGGACTGCGGGTTCCCGCGCCAGTGCAGCCAGTCGCGGCCCGGCATCGCGAGAAGGTCGGCCTCGCTGACCGGCGTGAAGCGGGAGGCGGGTGCGAAGGTGCGGGTGATGGAGGTCGGGGTTTCGGTCAGCTCCCCGATCACAGCGGGGGGCCGGTCGACGGCCTCCGGCGACGGCCCCGTGCTCGCCCGGCCCGGAATCGGCGGGACGACCGCGGCGGGCACGGCGCTCGCCCGCGCGGCCCCTGTCGACACGACCGGCCCCGCGCTCGCGAAGGTCAGCGGCTGGCCGGACGGCGAAACGCCGTTCTCGCGTGCCAGGTAAGCGCCGACCGACGCGTACTGTTCGTTGGATAGGGACCCCGGCGCGGCGGGCGGCATGGTCTGCCTCAGGTACACGAGAAGCTCGGACATGGACCGCTCTCCCCACGCGCTCCGGAAGTTCGGCCCGGCGAGCTCAGGTGCTTCGAAAGAGCCCTGAAGGTTGGAGAGGTGGCACGCCGCGCACGCCGAGGCGTAGACCTCGGCTCCACTCTCCGCCTGCGTTGCGGTGAAGGCGGCGGGAGCTGTCTGGGTATGCGCCTCCGACGGCGACAGCAACCGTATCGACAGGATGAGCGCGAAAGCGACCGCGCATCGGCGGCGCGCCTGAAGGCTTGGACTGGTCATGGACCCGAGGTCGTGGGGAGTGGCCAGGGAGTGTCGGCCCGAGTGCATCCACCAAACAGCGCGTTGTCATCCCGGAGCGACAGCGAGGGATCTGCACCTTCCCGCGCCGTTGAAATAAGTGCGGACGGTGGTTCGCTGGCTTACGTGAGCAGCACGTCAGTTCGTCTCGATTCGCCGCTCGGCCGCCATCCGGGCGAACTGCGCGTCGTCCAGGTAGGTGATGCCGACCCAGGCGTGGCTCATCTCGTCGACTCCGCGACGGCCGAACACGACCCACTGGTTGGGGTCGGGGTTGATGGGGTTGTTGGCGGTGTTGTCGAACACGGTCGTGAAGAGCAGCACCGTGCCCTTCGGCAGGAGCGGCTTCACGTCGTCCTCGTAGAGGTACGCGAGCTGCCAGTTGTGGTTGTAGTTGTCCACCTGGCTGAGGACCTCCTTTCGGCCGTCGGGGAAGATCGCCTCCATCGTCATCTTCTTCCCCCGCATGTGCAGGTGCGGCCGGAAGCTGTGGATGAGGGCTGCTTCCTCGAGCACGTGAACGCCCTGGAGAACCTGGTATCCGTGCGGAGCGATGAGGATGTCCTGACCCCGCGACATTCCGTTCATGCCGTCGACCCGAAACATGACCTCTCCGGCGGTCTCCAGCTCCGGCTTCTCTCCTTCCGGATAGAACCAGAGGCCCACCTGGACCACGTCGTCCTTCACCGGCTCCCCGATCGGAAAGTAGTGGAGGTTCCAGTTGATCGTCCCGCCAGGGGCTACTTTCATTCCGACGCCCTCCGGAAACATCTCCCACGTCTTGCCGACGCCGTAACGCGCGAGGGCGGTGGAGGGCTCGCCCGGCCGGAAGAGTACCGCGTGGCCGTGGTGAACGACCTTCACGCCAAGGGGATAAGCCGGCTTGAACTCCGCGCCGCGAAGCCAGCGCTCCTTATCGAGACCTTCGAACGGCACATTCGGCTCCCACCACTGATCCTGCCCGTCGGCGAGGACCGTGTAGGCGGGCGAGCTGATCACGAGGTCGGGCGGCCCGAGGATCTCCGCGAGCTGCCAGTCGCCGCCGCTCGGCCACTCGACGGGGGACGGGAGGTGCGCCGGATCGCCCTCTAGCGCCCCGGCGTCCGCCCACGCGACGATCGTATCGATCTCGTCCCTGCTCAAGGAGAAGTCGTCCTTGAACTTCTGGATGCCGACCGTCGGATCGATGTGCCACGGCGGCATGATCCGCTTCTGAACCCGATCCTTGATCACCGCCGCCCACGGGCGCACCTGCTGATAGGTCGCCAGCGCCATCGGACCGATACCCTCC
>JBBDRR010000071.1:0-1390 GCA_040905395.1 Gemmatimonadota bacterium | reverse complement strand
TGCCTGGAGTGACCGCCATTCCATCATGCAGTTCTGCGATCGGTACGCGCCGGTCCCTGACCGCCTGCGCGAGGAGCGTTCACGAGCACTTGCCCGAGTTGCCCCTGGGCGTGCACGGCTCCGGCTCCGGCTCCTCACCACCCGTGTCGCCGCCGTCGTCCACCACCTCGAAGCTGTACAGCAGGTGGTTGTTGGCGGTTTTCGAGGACATCACGATGCCCTTCGTGGTAAAGTTGTAGAGAGCATCGCGCACGGCCTGTGCGGTGGAACCCGAGTGGTTCTGCAGGTAGAGCGCGGCGACGCCGGCGACGTGAGGCGCGGCCATCGACGTTCCGCTGATCGTCCGGGTCGCGGAGTCACTGTCGTACCAGGCAGAGGTGATCTGGTATCCCGGCGCGAACCAGTCGACGCACGAGCCATAGTTCGACCACGACGTCTTGGCGTCCGACTGGCTCGTGGCTCCGATCGTGATCGCCTCCGGGACGCGCGCCGGAGAATAGTTGCAGGCGTCCTGCTCCTTGCCTCCCATGTTGCCGTTCCCGGCGGCCACCGAGGTGACCACTCCGGCCGCGATCATCGCCTGCGTCGCCTCGTCGACAGACGTGTTCGCACCGCCTCCGAGCGACATGTTCGCAACGGCCGGAAGAGTCGCGTTCGCAGTGACCCAGTCCATTCCCGCGATCACGCCACTCCACGTTCCGGACCCGCCGCAGTCCAGCACCCTCACCGCAACGAGCGCCACGCCCTTGGCGACGCCGTAGGTCTGTCCGCCGACCGTCCCCGCCACGTGCGTACCGTGGCCGTTGCAGTCTTCCGCACTGCCGCCGAAAGCGTCGTAGCCGGCCTCCGCACGCTCGCTGAAGTCATTGTGAGACATGCGGATCCCCGTGTCGATGATGTACGCGGTAACCGACGCCCCGGTCACGGCATACGTATACGTCCCGTCGAGACCGGCCCGGGCGTCGATGCGGTCGAGGCCCCACGTCGCGTCCGTCTGCGTCACATTCGCCAGCAGGCTCGCCGTCGCGACCCCGTCCGTCTCCACCCGCCGGACTCGTGCGTCCCGAAGCAACCCGCTACGTGCCGCCTCGGACATCGGACCGGCGAAGCCGTTCAGGACATTGCTGTACACGAACTCCGGCTGAACCCCGTGCGCTCGTGCGACGTCGGATGGGCTCGCTCCCTCCTGCAGCGCCACGATGAACCGTCCCGGGATCACTCCCGAAGTGCCGACGCTGAAGATCGGCGCCAGTTCAGGCGGTGGCACGAGTGGAGCGGTCGTGTCCGAGCAGGCGGCTACGGTGCTGACAGCGGCGGCGAGAAGGACGAAACGCTTCATGCGAACCTCTTGGGGCAGGATGTGGCCGATTATACGTACTGGCCGGAAGCG
>JBBDRR010000070.1:0-8398 GCA_040905395.1 Gemmatimonadota bacterium | reverse complement strand
AGCTCCCCCCGGAATCCGTGCAGGCCACGAAATCGCTCATGCGCGACGCACATCGCCAGACGCTGCCCGAGCAGATGCGGCGAGAGGCCGCGAAGTTTGCCGAACGGCTCCAGTCCGACGAGGCGCGCAACGCGATGCAGCGATTCTTCGAGGGGCGTGGGGGCGACGGCAAGGCGTGACCGATCGGCGTAGGGGATCCCACGCCCCCTCCTGACTCCGCAACGCGCATTGACGCCATCCACGAGTTGCCGTATCTCTTTAGTTCGGGCGTAGTTCCGTCGCGTTGCCCGCGGACGTTCCCATCGGGACGCCGATCGCCACTCCGGCCTGGTAGGCACCCTCCTATGAAGATCCTCTTATTCGCTCTCGGGATCGTGGGCTCCCTGATGGCCTCGCCGGCGCAGGCGCTGGCGCTGCAGGCCGCGGCCGACACCGTGTACGAGTACGGTGCTGCCAACGCCGATGGCACCGGCAAGATCTACATGGGACGGGAGATCTCCCACGTCATGGGACACCTCGGCGCGGAGTGGCTGGAGCGGCCGACACGGGAGCGGGAGGAGCGGACGGACCTCTTCATCGACAGGCTGCCGGTGGAGCGCGACTTCGTGGTCGCGGACATCGGCGCCGGCACCGGCTACTTCTCTCTCCCCATCGCCGAACGGGTCCCGGACGGGCGCGTCCTCGCCGTCGACATCCAACCCGAGATGCTCCAGATCATCGCGGAGCGGCAGCGCGAGCTGGGCATCGAGAACCTCGAAACGGTCCTCGGCGACATCGAAGATCCCGGTCTACCGCTCGGCGCCGTCGACCTGATCTTCATCGTCGACGCGTACCACGAGTTTTCTCATCCGCGCGAGATGGGCCGGGCGATGTTCGACGCTCTGAAGCCGGGCGGGCAGCTCGTCCTGCTGGAATACCGCGCTGAGGACCGATACGTCCCCATAAAGCGGCTGCACAAGATGAGCGAAGCCCAGGCTCGCCTCGAAATGGCGGCGCTGGGATTCGAGTGGGTGCGCACCGAGGACTTCCTGCCCCAGCAGCACTTCATGGTGTTCGAGAAGCCCTAAGGCTCGCTCGTGCGGCAGGCCTCGGCGACTACCGAATCAGGATGACCCGATCGATACGGCGCCCGTCCATGGCGTCGACGCGCAGCACCCCTTCGGGAATCACCACCTCGTCGCCTACTTCGGCGATCCGCCCGAGCTTTCCGAAGACGAATCCGCCCAGCGTCTCGTAAGCACCCTCCGGCAGTTCGAGGCCGAAGCGCTCGTTGACCTCGGAGACGGGCACCGTGCCGCCGATCCGGATTTCTCCCTCGCTGTCCCCCTCGAACGGAAGCGGATCCTGCTCATGCTCGTCCTGGATCTCGCCGACGATCTCCTCGATCAGGTCCTCGAGCGTGACGAGACCCGCGGTGCCTCCGTACTCGTCCAGGACGATCGCCATCTTTATTCGCTGCTGCCGCATCTCTCGGATCAGGTCTTCGACCGGCTTGCTCTCCGGTACGAAGGTGGGCGCACGCATCACCCCGCCCAGGTCTTTCACTCCCTCCATCTGCGCCCTCCAGAGGTCACGGGCGAGCACGATGCCGCTGACGTGGTCGATGTCGGCATCGTAGGCGGGTAGCCGGAGGAGCCCGGTGTCCAGCATCACGCGCTGGACCTGTTCGAGTGAGGAGTCCCGCGAGACGGCCACGATGCGGGTGCGGGGTGTCATCACCTGTCCGACGCTCACTTCGTCCAGGTTCATGATGTTGGTCATGACCTCCCACTCCTCGTCGTCGATCGTACCCTCCCGACGTCCGATCTCCGCCAGCACTTCGAGCTCGGCCCGGCTCACCGTCGCACCCCGTTCGCCCCGGGGGGTGATCAGGCGGTTGAACCATCCCAGCGGGATGAGGACCGGTTTCATGACCAGGATCATCAAGCGGAGGACTCGGGCGGTGATCGGCGCGAGTCGCTCCCACCAGGTGGCGCCGATCGTCTTCGGGACGATCTCGGAGAAGATCAGGATCAGCAGGGTGAGGACCGCCGAGAAGAGGGCGATCCAGCGGTCCCCGAACACCTCGAGCGCGATGGCGCCGCCCATCGCGGCACCCACGGTGTGGGCGATGGTGTTCAGCGTCAGGATGGCGGCGATCGGTTCTTCGATGTCGGCGCGCATCCGGGCCAGCAGGTTGCCCGCCGGATGCTCCCGCTCCTGCAGTACGGCTACGTACGAATGCGAGATGGACAGCAGCACCGCTTCCAGGATCGAACAGAGGAATGAGACTCCGAGCGATATTCCAACGACGAGTAGCAGCGTAGCCATGAAGTCGGGTCGGGAGTTATTTCGAGTTCGTGCACGATCTCGGGTCGGCGAGACCCACCGGCCATAGACGCGCCGAACGATAGCACCGGGCAGGTGAGACGCAAATGGTCAGGTCTGATCGAAGCGGGCCGGCCGCGGAATGGATTACCGACGGGAATGCTTCATGCACCGCGCAGGACAGACCCCTTACCGGAGAAAATCAATGAACTGGCTTCTCATCCTTGCAATCCTACTCATCGTTTTCTGGGTGGCGGCAGAGGTTCTGGGCTGGGTGATCGGCGCCGCGCTGAACCTGCTCTGGATCGCCGCACTGGTCCTCCTCGCGATCTGGATCTTTCAGAAGGTGCAGGCGCGAGTCTGAGTTCCGGGCGCCAGCTATCAGAACGGCATGCCGAGCGAGAGGTATAGCGCGCTCTCCTCGCCGCGCGCATAGACGAGGCTGAGGACGCGCGTCCGGTCCAGGATGCCCACCCAGATGCCGCCGCCGTGTGCGGTGTGCCAGCGGCCGGACCTCTCCTCCTTTACAAAGACCCTGCCCGCGTCGGCGAGCGCGATGAGCCCCAGATCTCCCCGGCTGATGAAGTTGAACCGGGTGAGAAAGGGCCGCAGCTCGGCGTTCGCAAATAGCGCGGCGTCGCCAGCGAAGCGCTGCCTCGGGAAACCTCGCAGCGAAGCGGGGCCTCCGACGAAGGCCGCGTCCTGCAAAGGGAAGTCGCCGAGGGCGATGCTGCCCCCGGCGCGGAGGGCAAGCGTCGTCTCGATCGGGAGCGGCACCCTGAAATACGCCGCGGTCGATGTCGTCCCGGAGGCGTAGGTCGTGGGCACGTCCCAGACGGGCGCGAATACGGAACCGTCGACGCGAGCCAGGAAACCGCTCCGGGGAAATCCCCAACCGTCTCGAGTATCCACGACCCCACCGGCGCGGACTCCCCCGCTGCCGACGGGGTCGGTACCGAACGGCCGATCGGGCGCCGCCGGGTTGTCGGCGTCGACCTTGGGGCGGGTGTAGCGAACCAGCGGCCCGACGAACACCTCGCCAACCGAGGAGAGCTCGGTGTGGTAGCGCACCACGGCATCGAAGTCGGTCGACCAGATCTTGAAACGGTTCGCTCGCGGCCCGGAGGGAGTCTCGTTGCCGAAGCCGTGGAAGCGTGTGACCTCCAGCTGAGTCGCTCTCGCGGATACGCTCACTCGGGCGGGCGAGTTCGTGCGCCGGAAGTCACCGTCAACCTCGAGCGCGAAGCGGGTGTGCAGAGGCGCGTACAGAGCCTGAACCTCGACCTGGTCGGCATAGGGAACCCGCCGGAAGCCATAGCGGGTCAGGCTCGGACCGCCGCCGATGACCGGACCGACGTTGTAGCGCCATTCGGCGAGCGGACGCAGCCAGGTCAGCTCGGAGCCCCAATCCCGCAAGGCCGGCTGGTTCTCGTTGAAGCCGCTTTCCGCACGCTCGGGCGGTCGGAACTCCCGTGTGTCGACCACCGTTTCGGACGTCGTGACGAGGGTGTTGTCGCCGCGGTCGTCGTAGAAGACGGTCCTCGAAGCCGCTGCGACACTCGAGGAGTCCACGAGCACGTCGTCCCCACCGCCCCCGATGACCCTGATGATGATGCTCCGTGCGGCGGCGCCCCGTACGGTCGCGCGGTCGTCACCACCAGCGAGAAAGAGCCGCACCTCACGGGTCTCGCGCGGAAGGAAGCGCCGTCGGAAGTACGGTTCGTCAGCCGCCCCGGCGGGGTGGATCAGCACCTCGACGCTCCCATCCTGCATCCGCTCGACGACGGCGACGTCGGATTCGTCTGTCGCGCGTACCTCCGCTTCCTGCGCCAGCTGCGCGTAGAACTCCGCCGCAATCCCCGGAAGCGCTGCCCGGCGCGCCGTGAGTGTGGCGACGAGCTCCTGCCCGCGCAGCGCGAAGTACGCGGGCGGCGTGCTCGCAACGGCGCGCTGGATGACCCGGTCGTCGAGTCGCCGTTGCAGCTCGAACGCGAGCGAGTCGTATACCTCGCGCGGAAGGTCGGAGAGGAGCCGTCGGTCAAGGACCTGTGCGTTCTGCGTCAGCCCGAAGAGGTCCGGGTAGTCGGGACCGAACTCCGCGAGATACGGTGCGGGGCCGCGGGCGAACCGAAGCAGAAAGCCGTCGTAGTCCGAGAAGGCATTATCGCGATCCTCCGGTACCGGGATCCAGCGGTACGCATCCTCGTTTCCGTAGCGTGCCCATCGCCATTGACCGAGGTGCCGGTCCCAGTCGCCGATGAAAAGGTCCATCAGCCGGGCCTTCAGGTACTCGCGACTGTCGGCGCGGTGCCGCGGGCTCTCCTCGATGTGCTCGAGCAGGCGTTCGGCCCCGGCGACCACCTCCGCGTTCGCGAAGAGCGGCTGGTCGTCCGGACCTTCGTTCGGATGGACCTCGATAAAGCCGAGCATCCCCGCGAACTCCTCGCGGAACTCGCCGAGGCGCGGATCGTCCGGCATCACGAAGATCTCAGGGGCCGGATTCAGCACCCCAGCCGCATCCAGCAGCGCGGTCGCGATCAGGGCGCCCGCCGGATGCTTCGAGCTGACCTGGTCCTGCGCGATCCGGTCGACCAGGGTGTTCTGGAAGTCGGGATGGAGCCCTCCCGTCTGATCTTTGTCCACGGAGCGGAAGTTGTACTCACGGCCGTCGCCCGCTCGGAAACGAAGGGAGATCGTCTGCATGCCGCCACCGCGCTCAACCGGAGCGAGCCCGCCGGCGTATGCGCCGAGGTCGAGCAGGGGGACACGGATGGGCGTGGTCCACAGGTCGCGGTAGTCCTTTCCGAAGGCCGCTTCGGCAAGCCGGCCTGCCCGGTATCTCTCGCCCGCGATGGCCGTTACCGAGTCGGCCTGTGACCAGGCGAGCGAAGGTGCGGTCGCCAGGAGCGCGAGTGCAGCCGCTACCATGGGTTTGCGCAATGATTCCACTTCCGCTCTCGTCATGTCCGTCGGTCGATGTGGAGGAACTCGCCGGGAAGCATCACCAGAAATCGTGCCGCGGCGGCAGCGCGAGTCCCTTCCTTGCCTTCCGCCCGTCACGGTCGACGGCTCGTGCGTTATCGGTCTACGCGAAGAGGGAAGGGAGAACGGTGAGTCCGAAGAGGAAGATGAACAGGGCAGCGATCATCGCGACGGCAGTGTAGCCTAGCAGGTCCCGGGCGTTAAGCGAAGTGATCCCGAGCAGCGGGACCGCCCAGAACGGCTGAATCATGTTGGTGAGCTGATCCCCGTAGGCGAATGCCATGATCATCGTGCCGATCGGGACCTCGAGTGCCTGCGCTGCCTCGACGATGATCGGTCCCTGAACCGCCCACTGCCCCCCGGCCGATGGCACGAAGAGGTTCACGAGGGCAGAGCTCAGGAACGCGGTGATGGGCAGCGTGGCTGCCGTCGATACCGAGACCATCCCCCCCGCGAAGATCGCGACGAGTCCGGAGAGCGACATCATCCCCATGATCCCGGCATAGAAGGGGAACTGAAGGATGACGCCCGACGACGTGTGCACGGCCCTGTCGATGGCCCGCACATAGGCGACAGGGTTCCCGTAGAGTGCCAGCCCGGACATCACCAGCAGGAAGTTCAGCGAGTTGAGATCGAGGGCGACCGTCCCCGAGACGAGTAGCCAGAGGACGACCGCGAGCCCGATCCCCGCCAGAGGCATCGCGAGAGCACGGCTGTGATCGACCAGATCTCCCAACGAACGGATCGGCCCGGTCGTCCTGTCGACCGACGGAGCTTCGGGCGCGAACGCATCCACCACGTCCGGCTCGACTTCCTGGCACTTCTCCGGAGGCGGATGCATCGCGCGGAGAAGCAGGGGGATGACGATCAGGAAGAGGAGAGCGGTCGCGATGTTGAATCCCGTGAGGATCGTCTGGTCGAGTGGAACGAGCCCGATCTCGTCGATCAGGAAGTGACCGTCGGTATTCACGAGAAGGGGCGCCGACGAGGAGAAACCGTTGCCGAAGATCAGCAGTCCCATGTAGCCGGCCGCGGCGGCGAGGGGATAGTGGATGCGGATTCCGCGTGCGCGTCCGCTCGAGGAAACGGTCACCGCCATGACCGCCCCGGTCACCAGGCCTATCCCCCAGTTCATGAAGCCGGCGATGCTCGTGACGAAGGCGATGAGCAGGATCGCCTGGCCCGCGGTCTTCGGAAGGTCGGACAGCTTCGTGATGACGCGTCGTGCGGGAGGCGAGGTGGCGAGCACGTGGCCGCTGATGAGGATGATCACGATCTGCATCGCGAAGCTCAGCAGGTCCCAGAACCCGCGGTACCAGAAGGTCGCCATCTCCAGGAAGCCGTTGTCCGTCAGGAGGACGCCGACGACGGCCACCACAAGCGTCAGCAGGAGAGCGAATGCGAATGGATTCGGCGTAACCCGCGCCGAGATCCGGGTAAAGAGATCCCCAATGGCATGGAGCACGGAAACATCCCCTTTCAGAGAGGGCGCGAAGGGAAAGGGTCTCGAGGCGACGACGGCGGCGAGCTGTGTCGCTCTGGACTCTCTGACGAGGTTCCGTCAGCTGTGTGAAGGGGTAGGCGTGTGGCCGAAGGATAAACGTCGACGCACGATTGTCAATTCAGCCGCGAGTTGGAGGCGGCCGCGGTAGTGAGGGACGGCGACGAGATGCTGGTAAAAATACTCCGCCGTGACCCCTACGAAATTCCACGCCTTCGGGCCGCCCGGCACCCCCGTGGACTGAATACCTGGATCGGTCGGGGCTCTCCTGGGCGTGCGCCGCCGTTCTCCCGAGCGGTATGAGGCCAGCAAGCAGTGCCGTCAGTGCGGCGACCTTCAGGGGGTACGTTCGACTTCCGGGATCGTGTGATTGGGTGCGCGCTCCAAGGCCCGAAGCGCGAAGGGGGATTCGCATTCGCGGGCGCCGATCAGCTGCCTGGCCCTATCTCTTTCAACTTGTCGAGCAACGACCGGCCGTCGTCCCGGTCGTCCCGGTCGTCCCCGTCGTCCCCGTCGGCGGGAGCGGTCGTGCCGACATCGGCCGGTGGACCGATTGGCGCGGCGGGCTCTGCCGATGCCGGCTGCACCTCCGGCGCTCCATCGGCCGAAGCGCCTCCCGAATCGGGCTGACTATGCGCTGTCGAGTCCGACCCCTCCGCCGGGGAGGCCGCCGGCAGACCGCTGCTGGTGGACCGGACCGGCTCAACGGGCGGCTCGCCGGTCGAGCTGGCCGGTGCGTCTGCTTCCGCCGGAGCGCCTCCGGGAAGCTGCTGCGAACCCGGAGTCTCCGTCGCACTCGGTGGTGAAGCGCTTCGCTCCGACTCCTGCGTCGAGAGGTCGGCCGGTTCGGGTGAAGGAACCGTGTCCGTCCGCCCCGGCTCGTCCGAGGCCTCTCGGGGATCCGTGATCTCATCTCGTCCCGACGACTCGGGGGGCCCGGCCGCAGCGACACTCGCGTCGCGCTCGGGGCGGCGGCGGGGCGCGTCCTCTGCTCCTTCGCCAGCGGCCGGAATGGAGCGCGCAGGTGGTTCTTCGTCGGGGACTTCAGGCCGGTCGGCGAGGTCGCGCTGGTCGGCGGCCAGACCGGACGACTTCTCGGATCCGCCCCCGGCGCCGGCGCCGACCTCGCCCCTATCCTCGGCATCGCGGCGATCCTCGGCCTCCACCCCGCCCGCCGCGTCGGCATCGGCGCCACGCATCGCACCTGTCCCGGCCCGGCCCACACCCTCGTCGCCAGCACCTGGGGCAGCCGCCGCCGCGCCAGCATCTCCTTCGGCGTCGCCTTCGACCACCTCGTCTGTGGGTTCGCCGCTCTGAGCGTCTGCGGAAGCCGCTCCTGCTTCGGGCCGCGCGCTACCTCCAGCGGCGCCCGCTGCGGCTCCGGCTCCAGCGTCTGCTTCAGCATCGGCCCCGGCGTCCGACGCACGGTCCGCGGCCGCGTCCGTGCCGGTCCCGGCTCCAGGGCCTCCACCGCCTCCAGCCCCAGCTCCCGCCCCAGCTCCGGCACCAGCTCCGGTACCAGCTCCGGTACCAGCTCCGGTACCAGCTCCGGCACCAGCTCCGGCACCAGCTCCAGC
The DNA here is from genome assembly GCA_040905395.1 of Gemmatimonadota bacterium. Classification (GTDB taxonomy): domain Bacteria; phylum Gemmatimonadota; class Gemmatimonadetes; order Longimicrobiales; family Longimicrobiaceae; genus WHSP01. The sequence continues at coordinate 31 of JBBDRR010000070.1, read as the reverse complement.
CCCAGCCCCAGCCCCAGCTCCAGCTCCAGCT
>JBBDRR010000069.1:4922-8407 GCA_040905395.1 Gemmatimonadota bacterium | reverse complement strand
TGGCGGCGGACCCGATCGCTATTGCAGCTCGTTACGAAGCCGTCTGGATCGTACTACTTCTTGCCACCCGACTTCTTCCGGCCGGCGACGGTCTCCTTCAGCCCCTTACCCGGCGAGAATGAGACGACGGTGCTGGCGGGAATCTCGATCTCCTTACCCGTCTGTGGGTTGCGGCCCTTACGGGCGGCGCGCTCCTTCGCCCGGAACCTGCCGAAGCCGGGGATCGTGACCTGCTTCCCCGCCTGAACCGCCTCGGCGATCGCGCCGCTGCTCGCGTCGAAGATTACATCCACCACTCGCGCCGCGGCGGCCTTGCTCATTTCGGCCTTCTGTGCCACTCGATCGATCAGCTCGGACTTCTTCATAGTGCGCTTCTCCAGGTGGGTTTCGTGGGTGTGACGAACGACGGCAACTCCGGATCGGGTAAAACGACCCTGGCCCGGTCGGTGTCGCGACGGCTGGGCATCGCGCACCCGGACCTCGACCGGCTCGCCTGGGACCCCGGGCCGCGAAGGCGCGAATTCGAGGAGAGCGTGCGGGAGATCCTGCGATTTCTCAGAGCGAACCGGAGCTGGGTGATCGAGGGCTGCTACGGGGACCTCATCGAGCTCGCCGTGCCGGCCTGCGACAAGATGCGCTTCCTGAACCCCGGTGTCGAGGTGTGCGTCGATAACTGTCGGGCTCGCCCGTGGGAACCGCGCCTCCGGGTGAGCGATCAGGAACCCGCCCGAGCTCCCTGCGGTCTATGAAATCCCCACAGCCGGCGCCGGCCGGTGACGTACCTGCCGAGCTGGCGTGCGAGGAGAACCACGAGTCCTGGCACGAAGAGCGGCCAGAGCCCTCCGATGGCTGCCGTCGTGAGCGCGAGCGTCGCATGGTCTGCGAAGCTGAAGATCGCGCTTCGGCGTCGCAGGACCACGCCGTGGTAGAACGCATATGCCGTCACGATGATTCCGACGGCGGCGTACAGCGAAATAACGAGAGTCGAGTTCATGGGGCACCTCGAGTGTCCGGCAACGCCTGCGGTCATAGTGTCCGCAGGCTCCATCCATCCTTACGAGAACGATCGGCAAGGGGATTCAGTGACCGTGCCACGAGGTTACGCGGATAGGGGCTCTGGCGGCATGAGTCGGTTGACCCGGCGCTCTCAGGACGACGACGTGTCCGGCGTACAGATCAGCTCAGACGTCGCCTCCACCGCGCCCCCGGTGATCGGCGCCAGCCGGTAACCGAGTCCGCGCAGGATCGTGATGCACTCCCGGTGTAGCTCCGATCCATGGGTGGAGAGGACGATCGCCGGCCGGTGCGCGAGGAGCGTCCGGCGGGCGCCCTCGAGGACGCGGACCTCTGCGCCTTCGGTGTCGATCTTGATGAAGTCCGGCTGCAAGCCACGCAACCCGCAGAAGGCGTCGAGGGAAAGTGTTTCGACCTCGATGGTGCCGTCGTCGGAGAGGTGCCCTGTCCCGCTGCCGGAGCCGAAACGAAATCGCGCGACGCCGTCCTCGTTGGAGACGGCTCCTTGCACGACCTCCGCATTGGCGAGGCGGTTGATGGCGAGGTGCCGGCGAAGATGGGCGCAGTTGCGCGGGTCCGGCTCGAACGCGCATACTCGCCCCTCCGGCCCGGCCAGCCGGGCCGAAAGCAGCGTGTAGTAGCCGACGTGGGCCCCCACGTCGAGGACGTGGGAACCCGGCTCTACCCACCTTTCGAAGAGCCGGGTATGCTCCTGCTCGTAGCTCCCCGTCAGAACACGGCCCGTCTGGCCGCGGCTGGTGAGCAGCCACCACGCGCCGCGCAGCGGGCCGGCCAGAATCGGCACTCTCACGAAGGCCTCCTTTGTGCGCTGCGGTCCGGCGGCTTGCTGGTGGGATCGACGATCGGAGTTCAGAATAGAGCGAGGAGCGAAGCCGGGTCAAAGACGATGGATATCGAGCTGATCATTCACACGAGCGACGCCGGGGCGCTCCAGGAGCTGGGGGACGCGGCGGCGAGCCTTCGTGAGCGCTCGCATCTCGTGCACGGCCGAGTCACGTTCGAACGCGGCGACGCGGAGCGCTTCGCCCGGGAGGCGACCCGGCGCGGTGTCGACCTGATCATCACCGCCGGCGGGGATGGGACGTTGAACGAGGTCGTCAACGGGATCCTCACCGCAGGCCCGCTCGACGGTCCAGGCTCGTTGCCGAAGCTCGGGATCATTCCGCTCGGCACCGCCAACGACTTCGCGGGCTGGCTGGAGCTGCCGGTCGAGATCGGGCCCGCCGTCGAAGCTGCGCTGATGGACACGTCGATGGCGGTGGACATCGGACGGCTGAACGGGCGCTTCTTTCTCAATGTTTCCACCGGAGGCTTTGGCGCCGAGGCTACGGAGGAAGCTTCCGACAAGGTCAAGCGCGCGCTCGGCGCCCTCGCATACGTGGTGACCGGGGTGCGGAAGTTCGCAGCGCTGCGACCCTCGTTCGGACAGTTCAGGTCGAACGGCGAGGTGGTATATGATGGCGAATTCCTTCTCTACGCCGTCGGCAACGGGTGCAAGACCGGCGGAGGAAACTACCTTACGCCCCTAGCCAGCCTGACCGACGGGCTGCTCGATCTCGCCATCGTGAAGGGGCTGACCCACGCTGAGTTCCTCCGGTTTCTGCCGAACCTCCGGTCGGGTACGCACGTGGAGAGCGAGCACGTCGTCTACACGCAGCTTTCGGAGCTGCTGGTCGATCCCGAGGAGGAGCTGAGCGTGAATGCCGACGGGGAGCCGATTGACGCATCCACCTTCGAGTACCGCGTCCTGCCGGGAGCGCTGCGACTCGTGGCGCCGCCGGGCTATCCAGGGTGAGATCCGCCCCCCTGCGCAACCGCACCCGCCGATCGCCCGGCGCCTCCCGGCCGGCTCCGAACGTCGGCCGAACCCGCTGATGAGGCTCCGCTCCAACGATGCAGATCCCGACCGACGCTCTGGCGAACCCCTTCGCAATCCTCTCCTTCATCGTCGCACCGGCGATCCTGACGAACGCGTCGTCGGTGCTCGCGATGAGCACGAGCAACCGGCTGGCGCGCGCGGTAGACCGGGCTCGGGAGCTCTCGAAGCAGCTCGAGGCGCACGATGGCCTCGATTCACCCGAGACCGATCGGCGGCTCCGGGAGCTCTCCTCCGCGGAACACCGTGCTCTCCTGCTGATCCAGGCACTCCAGAGCTTCTACGCGGCCCTCGGCGGCTTTGCGGCGGCTGCGCTCCTGTCGCTACTCGGCGCCGTCCTCGTCCGCCTGAGCACCCAGGCGGTGGTGATCGCCTTCGAGGTCATCGCGGTAGCTGCGGGGCTCGTAGCCGTTGCGGCGCTCATCCACGGCTCGGTGATGCTCGTGCGCGAGACCCGGATCGCCGTCCTCGTCATCCGACAGCGCGCAGACGGGGTTCGTGCGAGGATCGCCGCCCGGCGGGAATGAACATGAAGCGGCTCGAGCGTCAGCATTCCCTGCCATTGCACGTTCTT
>JBBDRR010000069.1:3169-4822 GCA_040905395.1 Gemmatimonadota bacterium | reverse complement strand
GGGAATGAACATGAAGCGGCTCGAGCGTCAGCATTCCCTGCCATTGCACGTTCTTATGGCAGGATCCGGGGGTCGGGGATCCAGCACCGTCGTCCCGGCGTCGACTACGTCGTCCTGGCGTCCACTACGTCATCCGGGCGTCCACTACGTCATCCGGGCGTCCACTACGTCATCCCGGCGCAAGCCGGGATCCAGCGGCTGGATGCCGGCTTCCGCCGGCATGACGGTCGTGACGGGGATGACAGGCGTGACGGCCGTGACGGTCGTGGCGGGCATGACGGGGATGACGGTCGTGGCGGGCATGACGGCCGTGACGGGCATGGCTGGCATGACAGGCCTGACGGGCAGTGGCCTGACGCTGCACATCGCCTGGCATGACGCACTGGCCCGATGCGGTGCTCTCGCCGGAATGCCATATCCTGTCAACACAACTGCTCCGACGGCAACCATGAAGACATTGCTTCTCCTGACGGTGGCCCTCCTCGGGTCCGGGTGCGCCGCGCCGACGCCGGCCGGGCCGGTGACCGACCTGCGTACCGCCCTGGCTCGTTGGGAAGCGGCGGCGCCATCCGAGTACCGGTTCGACTTCCAGCGTATCTGCGAATGTCTTCCCGCCTGGACCGACCCGGTCACGATCGAAGTTCGCAACCAGGATGTCGTCTCGGTCGTTTCGCGGAACTCCGGCGAGCCGGTCGACCTCGACGGCACCGTTCGGTGGTACGCCATCGAGGAGCTCTTCACGCTGATCGAGGCGATCGATGCGGAGGGCCAGCGGCTGATCGTCGACTACCACGCGTCCGGGTACCCTCTGAGGATCGAAGTCGGTACGCCCGCCAACGATGCCGGATACGTCCTGACGATCGGGAATCTGGTAGCCGTCTGACCCGTGTGGCGGGCGTCGCGCGACGCGTACTCGACGCCGCCCCCCTCAACGGCTTGCCGCCGTTGGACTTCGAGGCTACTTCTTCCGACCCACCGAGTCGACGAACCGCACGAAGAGGAGCCGGAGCAGTGCACGATCTCGAGACGCTGTTCGCCAAGAACCGGGCATGGTCGGAGGATGTGCGAAGGCGGGATCCGGGGTTCTTCGAGGAGCTGTCGCGGCAGCAGGCCCCTCGATATCTCTGGATCGGGTGCTCAGACAGCCGGGTCCCGGCGAATCAGATCGTCGGGCTCCTGCCGGGTGAGCTCTTCGTGCATCGGAACATTGCCAACATCGCCTCGCCGACCGATCTGAACTGCCTGTCGGTGCTGCAGTTCGCGGTCGATGTCCTCGGAGTGCGGGACGTGATCGTCTGTGGACACTACGGCTGCGGTGGCGTCCTCGCGGCCCTCGACGATCTTCGGCTCGGCCTCGTCGACCACTGGATCCGCCACGTCCACGATGTCGAGCGCGTCCACAGGGCTCAGCTCGCCGCCCTCCCCGACCACGAGAGCCGCCTGGACCGGCTGTGCGAGCTCAATGTGATCGAACAGGTCCGTAACGTCGCCCAGAGCACGATGGTGCAGGATGCCTGGTCCCGCGGCGTCGACCTCACGGTGCACGGCTGGATCTACGGCATCGAAAACGGACTCCTCCGCGACCTCGGCATCAGCGTCTGGGAGACCGAACAGCTCGATGCCACGTACAACGAGGCGGTACTGCGCGGGGCG
>JBBDRR010000069.1:0-3069 GCA_040905395.1 Gemmatimonadota bacterium | reverse complement strand
GCGTAACCCCGCGAAGAACCCCAGCCCCGTAGCACCATGAGCCTCAGTCGTCGCCGCTTCATGAAGATGTCGGCCGTCGGTCTGGCCGCGAGCCTGCTGCCCCGTCCCCTGCTGCTCCTCGCCGAGTCCAGGCGGTCGGAGTTCATCCTGCTGCGTCGCAACGTCGGCATCTTCACGGAGCGGGGCGGGACATCACCATCCCGACCACATCGGAGGGAACGGCGTCCTCCGCCCGGCCGCCCAGCGGATCGTCGCCCACGAGCGCGCCGTTCGGAATCAGCGCGATGCGGCGCAGCGTCGGGGCAACGATGCGGAGCAGACCTACGCCGATACGACCTTCACCGAGGAGTGGAGCGAGAGCTGAGCGAGAACCGGTAGAACCGCACGACGGCGCCTGACACCCGGGGTGCGTCCAGCGCGCTGGCCCGGAGCGTTGCCGTCATCCGCGCTCCACCCGCATCCCCCTGAGCTGGGCCGTGCATAGCCCACTCCTCTCCGCGTCCTCCTCGAGGATCCGGGCGCCGGTGACGATCATGCCCTCGAGGTGAGCGCCGGTAAGGGATGCTCCGCGGAGGTCCGCGTTGCGGGCATCGACGCCCTCCAGATCGGCTCCGTCCATGCGGGCACCGCGCAGGTCGGCGCCGCGTAGACGCGCCCATCCGAGGAAGGCTCCCGAGAGGTCCGCCTCGCGGAGGTCGGCATCTTCGAGCATGGATCCCGTCAGATTCGTCGTCTGAAGACGCGCACGCCGCAGGTCTGCGCGCGCCATATTGGCGCCGCCCAGGTCGACGCCCGCGAGGTTGTGCTCGACCAGCACCGGTGGCTCGGTCGTCGACAGCTCGTTCCACAGCTTCAAGATCCGACGAAACAATGGACCCTCCTCTTCGGCTGACTCGCGCTACGCGTCGTTGGCGCTGTGCGAGGGGAGCGGCGTACGCTCCGATCGGGACATGACCCGCCCCAGACTACTAATTGCGGCACGTCGGCCCGTTCCGACAACAATCACGTCGAGAATTCTACTCGGGGCCCCGCTTGCCCGCCCCCCTTCTCGCAGCGATCTTCTTCGCTGCAAGCCCAGCCATTCCTTCGAGACGGCGATCAAGGACCCTCCGGTGACGAACACCACCCCGACCATCATTGCGGTCGTGGCGGCGAGCCTTCTCTGCGCGTGCGGCGCGGCCGACGAGCCCCGCGCCGTCCCCGAGCCGTCGCCCCAAGGCAGCGCACCCTCCACGCCCGCCAGGACGAGCGAGCCCGCGCAGCCGCCAGCGATCCGCGGTATCGTCACCGGCGTCGAGGACGGCTCGATCCGCGTCGAAGAGAACCCTGCCGAGGAATCGGGATCGCCCAAAGCTTCGATCAGCGTAACCCCCGAGACGGTGGTGCTCTATCGCGGGGGCGATATAGCGGCCGCCGCCGAGCTGACTATCGGCCACAATGTAAGCGTCTGGTTCACCGGGCCGGTCGCCGAGTCGTATCCCGTCCAGGCGGCGGCAGAAACGATCGTGATCGAGCCCTCGGTCGCACCGTGACGGCTTGGTTGCGAATACTGAAGCCATCATCGGCAGAGTTCTGATATGCTGACCTCGGTCGGCCTCATAGCCGCGGGCGTCGTCCTGCTGTACTTCGGCGCGGAAGGTCTCGTCCGCGGAGCCGCGGCCATCGCGACCCGCTTCGGCCTGACGCCGCTGGTGATCGGCCTCACCGTCGTCGCCTTCGGCACGAGCATGCCCGAGCTCGTCGTGAGCGTCGGCGCGGCCCTCGACGATCGGGCGCCGATCGCCGTCGGCAACGTCGTGGGCTCCAATATCGGCAACATCGCGCTCATCCTCGGGCTGTCCGCATTGATACGGCCCCTGGCGGTCAACGCCCAGGTGGTCCGCCTCGACATGCCGATCGTGATCGTCGTCTCCCTGGTGCTCCTGCTCATGCTCGGGGACGACGGGATCGGCAGGATCGAGGGGGCCTTTCTCGTCGCCGGCCTCCTCGCCTACACCATCTTCAGCCTCCGGGTAGCGAAGACGGAGCCGCCTGAGATCCAGGAGGAGTTCGCCGCCGGGACGCCGAAGGGGCCGGAGCGGGCGTCGCTCGACGTCCTCTTCATCGCCGTCGGACTCGCCCTTCTGGTGGGCGGCGCCAGAATGCTCGTGTCGGGCGGAACCACAATCGCGCAGAGTCTCGGCGTCAGCGACGCGGTGATCGGCCTGACGATCGTCGCGATCGGCACCAGCCTGCCCGAGCTCGCGACCTCCGTCCTGGCGACCCTCCGGGGAGAGGGCGACATCGCGGTCGGCAACGTCGTCGGCTCCAACATCTTCAACATCCTGGGCATCCTGGGCATTGCATCGCTCGTGCGGCCTCTACAGGGCGCGCAGATGAGCATGCTCGACCTCGGAATGATGCTCGGTACCGCCGCAGTACTGCTCCCGCTGGCGCGCACCGGGTTCCGGCTGAGTCGGCCAGAAGGCGTGCTGCTCATCGCGGGATACTTTCTGTATATCGGCCTGATCGCGTTCGGCTCCGCCGCCTGAGCCGCCTCAACCCCTTAGACGGCAAAGACCCGGCTCATGTTCATTACGCTTCTGTTCGTCACCTTCCTCATCGCCCTCGGCGTCTCCGCCGCCGTCGCCCGCTTCTTCTCCACGCCCGTCCGCCGGATCCTCGGGCACATCGTGGCCGACGACATCACCTATGCGTGGTCGAAGTACATCTGGTTCGCCATCCTCGTCGTCGGCGTCTCGAGCGGCGTCCGCATCTTCGAGCTCGAGCGCTACATCACCCCGATGCAGCCGTCGCCGATGGAGACCCTCGTCCTCACCAGCGATCGCTGGGTCCTCGAGGTCTACCGCACCATCATCGGGTCGCTACAGGGGATCGCCTGGTTGCTCCTCGTCTTCTTCGTCTTCGCCCTGGTCGCCTACGTCATCGTCAGGGTCGGCGAGGGCAGGTCGGCGCGGAAACGGGAGGCGGGCGAGTAGCGGCGGTCCCGCCCCCCTTCGTCAGCCCCCGAGAGAGGGATCCGGATCTCGGCTCCGGCGTCACCCATATGTAGCGACAGTTCCCCCTCTG
>JBBDRR010000068.1:0-8451 GCA_040905395.1 Gemmatimonadota bacterium | reverse complement strand
TCCCGCCCCCCTTCGTCAGCCCCGTCAGCCCCGGAGAGAGGGATCCGGATCTCGGCTCCGGCGCCACCCATATGTAGCGACAGTTCCCCCTCTGGTGTAGACCTCGCCTCCCATCATGTGTTTGCGTTCCGGGCTTCCTCGCCGGCCCTGCCGGCCTCGCACACCTTTTTGGAGCCGCCGCATAATGAGACGATCCCTCGCCCTCGCCCTGGTTCTCCTTCTGCCGATGCTCGTCGCCTGTGACGGCGATCCCGCCGGGCCGGATACCAGTCATGTCGGTGTTTATCAGCTCACGAGCGTGAATGGCATGGCGGTGCCGCTCTCCTTCCCGGACGATGGAGCGATCGTCACCGTGGTCGAGGGCTCTCTGACCCTGGGCGGGAGCGGGACGTTCTCGCTCGAAATCGACCTCGAGATCACCGAGGACGGTCAGACCGCTGACGAGACCGTCAACGTGTCCGGAAGTTACACGAAGTCGGGGAATACGTTGACGTTCGATCATGCCGACGAGGACGGAGGATTCGCGACGGCGACTCTTTCGGGCGACGTCCTGACTACCACGGGCGGCGACGGCGAGGTAATCGTCTTCGAGAAGTAGCAGCGAAGGCCGAGGGAAGACGTTATCCGTGGTACGTTATCCGTTAGCCGTTACGGACCCGGGGTCGACACTGCGCGTCAGGCCTCGCAGCAGTCGCCAACGGACAACGTACGACGGATAACGTCTTTCCCCCTCACCCCACCTCGATCGTCGACCTGTGCCAGCTCCTGAGGCTGAGCCGTTCGGCCGGATCGATGAACCGACCGATGATCTGGAAGGCGGGCTCGACCTCCACGCCCTGCTCGGCCGCCTCGCCGCGTAGGGTTGCCGCGATCAGCTCGCGGAGGATCTGGAACTCCCGCCGGATCGCCTCTTCGGTCCAGCCGAGCCGGGCACGCTGGACACCGTGCAGGCGAGAGATCAACCGCTGGATCTCGGTGCCGTGGCGCAGGAAATCCGCGAGGTCCGCATCTCCACGTGCCCCGCTTCGGCCTTTGCCAGGTCGAGGATCTCGTCGATCAGCCCGAGGAGGTGCTGGCCGCTGACGCCCACGCGAGACCAGGATCTGGCCCTCCCGTCCCATATATGGTTCCCCCGTTGCGAGTACCTTCGTCAACTGATCCTCGAACCCCTGTCTCACGGGCCCCGTTGCCGGAGTGCGGCGACGAGCGCCGGCGCCTTTTCTTCCGACGGCGCCGCGCCTGTGACGGACTAGCATCGAGCTGATCACCGTCTCGGTCATTTGTCTGGTCGCCTCCCGCCCCCTGGTCGGGTCCGGCACGCCGTCCGATCGCCCCGCCGGGCGTCCACGCGACGAAGCGTCCGCCCGGCCATCGGCTGGGTGACAGGAAGGCATGATGAGATTCGCCGCATCACGGCAAATGCGAGACCGCGGCATCCTCCGACCGCCGCAGTTAGCCGTAGACGGAGAAGATAGGGCGGGGCCGGTGGACGAAATGAATGGTGCTCTCGCGTCTCGCGCACTACCTTGGCGAGGGGCCGCACGCTGCCCGCTACCGGTGTGGCTACCGGAAATCCAGAGATCCGACGGAGGAACGATGGAACCGCGTCTCGCCCTACTGCTGCTGATCGCCGCATTCGTGCAGTTCCTGCTCTTCGCGCTCTTCGGGCGTTTCGTCGCGCCGCGCTGGAAGGCGCTCGGGAAGGTGGGTTTCTACTTCCTGATCACCTGGATCCTGGCGACCTCGCTCGGCTGGTGGAGCCTCGTCTGGATCATCGGCCACCCGGCTCTGGGCGCCTACGCGCATGCCTTCTGGTGTCGCAAGCACGGGATTGACTGGCTCACCTGCGAACCCCGAGACGAGTACCTCCGCCTCCGGCCCTGGGCCGCTGCCGACGGGTTCGCCGGCAGCGAGTAGCGCCCATCTCGTCTCCCCTCGAGATCCGGACTTCCTGCCTCCGCCCGCTGAAAGCCGTACCGAACCGATGGGATCCGAACAAGCTCCGGAGCTGCTGCTCCGCCTGGAGACGGAGCGGCTCGTGCTCCGCGACTTCACCGAGGAGGACTGGCCCGAAGTCCTGGAATATCAACGGCAGCCCGAGTACCTGAGGTTCTACCCCTGGGAGTCCCGCGACGAGGACGACGTGCGCGGCTACATAGCGCTCTTCCTCGGCTGGCAGCGGGAGATTCCGAGACATCGATTCCAGCTCGCGATCACCCTCGCCGATACCGGCGCGATCATCGGGAACGTCGGTGTCCGCGCGGAAGTGCCGGGCGCCCTGAGCGCGGACCTCGGCTTCGAGCTGGACGCCCGCTACTGGGGCCGAGGCTACGCGACCGAAGCGGCCGCCGCGATGCTCGAGTTCGGCTTCGAACAGCTCGACCTCCACCGTCTCGTCGCTCACTGCATCGCCGACAACACCGCGTCGGCACGGGTGCTCGAGCGCATCGGGATGCGCCAGGAGGGTCGCCTGCGACAGTCGGAGTACTTCAAGGACCGCTGGTGGGATGTGCTGCTCTTCGGGATGCTGAGCAGCGATCGCGCGTGAGCCATCCGATGCCGCCCCGGCCACGAGGGCGCGAGGAACCAAGGAAGAGCCGAACATCTCCCCCGACCCGGGGTAAGAGCAGCACGTCCGACGGCACCACACTTCGGTGCCGTTCTTTTTTTTAGGAGAGATTTGATGACATTCGACAGTTTTCAGTTGGACCCGACGCTTCTGGCCGGCGTTCGGGATATGCAGTTCACGAAGCCGACGGGCATTCAGGAGCAGGCGATTCCGCCGGCGCTCGCCGGTAAGGACGTGCTGGCGTGCGCGATGACGGGAAGCGGCAAGACGGCGGCGTTCCTGCTGCCGATCATGAACCACCTTCTCGCCAAGCCGCGTGGCCGCACCCGCGCGCTCATCGTCTCGCCGACCCGCGAGTTGGCGGCGCAGATCCATGAGCATTTCGAAGAGCTCGCGAAGCACACGCAGCTCACCGGCGCGGCGATCTTCGGCGGTGTCGGAATGAAACCGCAAGAGCAGGCGTTCCGCCGCGGCGTCGATATCATCGTGGCGACGCCGGGCCGGTTGCTCGACCACCTCCAGTATCCGTACGCCAAGCTCGACGGCGTCGAGTTCCTCGTGCTGGACGAGGCCGACCGGATGCTCGACATGGGCTTCCTGCCCGACATCCGCAGGGTGCTTCGCCACGTCCCGAAGCAGCGTCAGACGCTGTTCTTCAGCGCGACGATGCCGCAGCCGATCGTCGAGCTGTCGTCGCAGATGCTGACGGCGCCGGCCACGATCCAGATCGAGCGCCAGTCGGCACCGGCGACCGGCGTCAAACAGGCGGTCTATCCGGTGCCGGAGGAAATGAAGGCGTCGCTCTTCGTCGAGCTGCTGAAGCGGAACGACGTCGGCACGGCGATCGTCTTCTGTCGCACGAAGCACCGCGCGAACCGACTCGCCGAGGTGCTCGAGCGTCACAAGATTCCGAACGCCCGGATCCACGGCAATCGCAGCCAGTCCGCGCGTACCGATGCGCTCGCCGGCTTCAAGGCCGGCCGCTACCGGGTGCTCGTGGCGACCGACATCGTCGCCCGCGGCATCGACGTCGAGGCCCTCGAGCACGTCGTCAACTTCGACGTGCCGAATCAGCCGGAGGACTACATCCACCGCGTCGGCCGCACCGCCCGGGCGGATATGACCGGGGATGCCTACACGCTCTACTCACCCGACGAGGAGCGCCTGCTGACGCAGATCGAGCGCGCGATCAAGCAGCGGATCCCGCGCGTCACCGTCGACGGGTTCGACTATACGGCGAAGCCGAAGGAGCGCTTCGAGGTCCCGATCGGCGAGCGCATCGCCGAGATCAGGGCGCGGAAGAAAGTGGAGCGCGAGCGCGCCAGGGCGAAGGCCGAGCGTAAGGGCCAGAACGGCGGCGCCCCGGTTTCGAAGGGTCGTTCTTCCCGCCCGCCCGCGATGTCGGGCGGCGGCTCCAGGAATCGTCGCCCCCGCGGCGGCGGATCGGGCCGGCGGCCGCAGTAAATCACGACGTCGTCCCGAACGAAGTGAGGGATCCGCACCTATCATTGTTCGGATGAGTGCGGATCCCTCACTTCGTTCGGGGCGACGGGGGGCTTCGGGATGATACCGGGCGGCACTCCCCTTGAAGCGGGGCCACTCCATGACACGGACCCCGCTCCACCACGATCGGCTGCCGGGTGATGGCGTGCACCTGCACGTGGTGCGCGCCGGCGAGGGGCCGCCGGTCGTCCTCCTGCACGGCTTCCCCGAGAACTGGACGACCTGGCTTCACCAGATCGATGCCCTGGTCGACGCGGGTTTCTCCGTCCTGGCCCCCGATCTTCGCGGGTACGGGGCGTCTGACCGGCCGCGGGAGCGTGATGCGTATCGGATCGAGAGGCTGGCGGCGGACGTCGCGGGAGTGATTCGCGCGGCGGGCGCGGAGCGGGCTACCATAGTGGGGCACGACTGGGGCGGGCTGATCGCCTGGCTCGTTGCGGGTCCGTACCCTGAGCTGGTCGGCCGACTCGTCATCCTGAATGCCCCTCACCCACGGATCTTCCGCCGGCAGGTTCTGCGATCGAGCCAGGCACTGCGCAGCTGGTATCTGCTGCCCGCCCAGATTCCCATCGTCGCGGAGGCGGTCCTCTCGGCCGCGGACTTCCGGGTTCTTCGAACGATGTTCCGCGTCATGCCGGTCCGCCCGCACGCCTTTTCGTCGGCACGCATCGACGCCTTCATCGACGACCTGAAGAGGCCCGGCGCGCTCACCGCAGCCCTCGAATACTACCGCGCCAACCGGCGACTCCGCGGTGCGGTCGGGGGTGGAGTCGGCCGGATCGACGTACCCACCCTGGTGCTCTGGGGCGAGCGGGATCCCGCCCTCGGCACGGCGCTGCTCAACGGACTCGACGAGCTCGTCGCCGATCTCTCGATCGTGCGTTTCGCGGACGTGGGGCACTGGATCCAGAATGAGGCCCCCGAAGAGATCAATCGCGAGATCCTGAGATTTCTGAAGGGATGAGAGCGGGCGCCGTTGCGAAACCCGGCCGCGACGCGTTGATTTCCAGGTCGCCACGAATCCCCAACCCGGGCGCGCAATGTCCTCCGAACATCCGCACTCCGTCACCTCCGTGGAAGCGCTGGAGAAGCTGTATGCCGCTCCCAGCGAGCGTGCCGTGCGGAAGGAGATCGACCATATCGACGAGCACTGCCGCGCATTCATCGGCGCTTCCCCCTTCGTCGTGCTCGCCTCCTCGTCCGGCCGCGGCGCCGACTGCTCACCGCGCGGCGAGGAACCCGGCTTCGTACGGGTAGCGGGGCCGCGAACGCTCCTCATCCCCGATCGTCGCGGCAACAACCGTCTCGACAGCCTGCGCAACATCGTCGAAAATCCCGAGGTGGGGCTACTCTTCCTGGTACCGGGAGTGAGCGAAACACTGCGGGTTAACGGCCGCGCCACGATATCGACGGATCCGGCAATCCTGGATCGGTTCGCGATCTCCGGCAGAGCGGCGACGACCGTCCTCGAGGTCGCCGTGCGCGAGGCATTCATTCAGTGTGCGAAGGCGCTCGTTCGATCCGACCTGTGGAACCCGCAGCGCCACGTCGACCGCTCCACGCTACCGAGCCTCGGCACCATACTGGCCGCCCACACCAGCGGTCTCGTGGATCCGGCCGCGTACGATGCGGAGACCGCCCGCGCCCTCGGAAAGCTCTAGTAGGCCCCGTCCAAGGAGGCGGCCCCGATCCTGCTCCGGCGAGCGGGGAAACCGTTCTTGCCACCGCGGACACCGGTACGACCATGGCAGTCGCCAAACGGATGCTGGGGGCCGCTGCGAGCATGGTCCTCGTGTGCGCCTGCAGCCAGATCCCCGCCACCGTCTCCGTCTCCGGGGAGGAGCCCCGCTCCTCGCCCGGAGCCGCGTCCCTCGAGCGGGAGATCCACGAGCTCGTCAACCTTCAGCGTAGCGCCGCGGGCCTTCGCCCTCTGGATTGGAATGGCGTCCTCGCCAACCTCGCGGCCGAGCATAGTGGCGCGATGGCGGCGGGCGCGCGCCCTTTCGGTCACGATGGGTTCGAAGCGCGCGCCGCCGCCGCACGGCAGGCGTTGGGAACCGGTCGGTTCAGCGAGAACGTCGCGACGAACTGGAACCATCCACCCGCCGAGGTCGCGGGGCTCGTCGTCCGGTCCTGGATGGACAGTCCTGGCCATCGGCGCAACCTGTTGGACGACCATCGCTTGTCCGGTGTAGGCGTGGTGCGCTCCAGCTCGGGCGAATACTTCGTCACGCAGCTCTACGCGGGACCCTGAAACGCCTCCGGCATCCTTCGACCGGACTGATGCATTCCGATCCAGATGCCGAAGCTTAGTAGTTAGAGACGCGCGTTCCGGGGCCGCCGTTCGAGGCGTGCGTCGGGACAGGCATATATCACCCGGATTCACCCGGAAATGCAGAATCGCAGGGAGCACTACCGCATATCTTATCCGGATAACGAGCGCCCGCGCTTCGTTTACGGCGCCGCCATATCAGAAGTCATCGAGTGTTCCGAGCGGGGAATTCGCTTCCGGACAGCCGGGATGCGCCCGGCCGAGGGCGTCAGGATTTCGGGGAGGGTGGCGATGCGGCACGGCAAGGAGGTTCGCGTGTCGGGGGTGGTGGTCTGGAGCGACGATCACATCATTGCGCTCTACCTGGATCGCGCCCCGATTCCATTCCTCCTGATGATGCGGGAACAGCTCTACCTGCGGCAGCTGAAACGGCAGTACGGCTGAGCCCGTGCGGGGCGTCGGCCATCAGTCGGACTGTCGGTCGCGGCTCACCCCGTGCGTGCCGACCTCCGCGGCGGGCCCGCGCGTGACCCGGTCGATCTGTCGGATCGCCCCCAGGTGGTAGGTCAGGTGGGCGATGCTCGCCACGATGCCGTTCAGCGCTACCCGGTCCACCTCCCGCGGCTCACTCAGCGCTTCCTGCCAGCGCCGAGCTTCCTCGCGCAAGCCGGCCCGCAGCTCCGCCCATCCCGCCTCCGAGATGCCGCTCCTGCGCCAGCTCGCCGTCCAGTCCGCATCCCTGAAGGGGTTCCGCTCACCAGCCGCCCGACCACTGATCTCCGAAGTGTTCAAGTTCCCTCCAGGGAGTGAGGGGTTGCTTGCCGGGTGCGGCGGGTGAGAGCCGTCGCCGTGGACGTGCGGCCTCCGACGTCACAAGATATACACGAACCTCAGAGGCACGATATGGATGAACCTCCACCCTTCGCCAGGCATCGCCGATGAGCTACTGCACCGCCGCCGCCGCCGATCCGTTCCACGCCGCCTACCATGACAACGAGTACGGCTTCCCGGTTGCGGACGACCGACAGCTCTTCGAGCGCCTTCTCCTCGAGATCAACCAGGCGGGGCTCTCGTGGCTGACGATTCTGAAGAAACGCGAGGGCTTCAGGAGCGCGTACAACGGTTTCTCGATCGAACGCGTCGCCGGCTACGGCTTCGCGGATCGGGAGCGACTGCTCGCCGATGCGGGAATCATCCGCAATCGTCTGAAGGTGAACGCCGCCATCGAGAACGCGAATCGGATTCTGGCGATCCAGGTGGAGCACGGCTCCTTCTCCGACTGGCTGGATGCACACCACCCCCGCAGCCTCGACGAATGGCGCCGCCTGTTCAAGAAGACCTTCGTCTTCACCGGCGGCGAGATCGTACGCGAGTTCCTCGTCAGCACGGGCTACCTCGCGGGCGCGCATGACCCCGGGTGTCCGGTGTATGAGCGGGTTTCCCGCCTGGCGCCGCCCTGGTCGCGGTAGCTCTGACGCTGTCATCCCGCGCGCCACCATTTTCCGCGCGCCACCATTTCCCGCGCCCCGCAATGTCATCCCGAGCGCAGCCGAGGGATCCGCACCTTTCGATCGCCTCGAAGTGCAGATCCCTCGGCTGCGCTCGGGATGACAGAATTCAGCCGCAGGCAATCGCCCGCCTCCTTCGCCGGGGCGGTCTGGCCGGTCGAGAACTTCGCAGGTACACTGAATGCTGGATGCGTTCCGGAGCCGCATCCAACGAAGAGGAGCAAGATGATGAGAGTCAGGAAATCCGGGCTTGCCCCGGGGATTGCAGCCGCCCTCGTCCTGTCGACGGCTCCGTTGGCAGGTCAGCAGCCGATCCACGAGCCCGTGCCGGCGCCGATGCCGGAGCAGCCGTACGCCAACCTCGGCGCCCGCGAGATCAAGGCGCTGTCGCCGGAGGAGGTGGAGGCGCTCCGGCGGGGTGATGGGATGGGCTACGCCCTCGCAGCCGAGCTGAACGGTCATCCCGGCCCTCGGCACGTGCTGGAGTTGGCGGTCGAGCTCGCTCTATCGGCCGATCAGCATCTCCGCGTCGAGCGCGTCTTCGCTGCGATGCAGCGCGAGGCGCGGATCCTGGGCGAGCAGATCGTGCGGAAGGAGGT
>JBBDRR010000067.1:0-1419 GCA_040905395.1 Gemmatimonadota bacterium | reverse complement strand
ATGGACGCGGTCACGCGGGCCCGGGCGTTCGATCCGTTCTTCACCACCAAGCCCACCGGCGAAGGCACCGGTCTCGGGCTCTCGACCGTTCTCGGCATTGTCACCCAGTCGGGTGGATTCATCGAGCTCGAGAGCCAAGTCGAAAAGGGCTCCGTCTTCCGGGTTCACCTGCCCGTTCAGACGTCCGGCAACGCGTGTAGGAGACCAGGATCGACGAGGCCGATCGATCGGCGCGACACCGCGCCGCGCGAAGGCGGTCGCGGAGCGTAGAAGGGGACGCTCGTGCGGTAGCGTTCATAAATGACCCCGTAGGCGGATCGCAGCCGCGTTTCTTCGAGCCTCGAGCCCAGCACCAGATAAGCCGTCGAGGCCAGGTTCATGGCGGCCAGCCGGGATGTCATGTGCGGAAAGAGCCACAGCACCGGAAGCGGCGCGAAGTTGAGTGGATGCCTATGCCACCGGAAGGGGCCCGTGGCCTTCATCGCACCGCCGACACAGGCGGGGCCCTGGGCTTCGGCCGGCGGCGGCATGTCCCTCCCCGTCAGCCAGGCGGCGAGGCCCGAAACGCCGAGTAGGCGCCCGATGCCGACGTGGTGGGCCGCGCGCGCCGCGTACACGAGGCCTCCGGCCTGGCCGATCCGCATGAGCGTCGCCCATGGCCGAGGCACGCGGTAGAGGGTATGGCGGGGTTGCCGCTTCAGGTACCACACGAGCGCGCCGAACGTGACCACGGATTGTGCGAGGTAGCACGGTCGATACAGAGCGTCACGCCTCTCCGCTCCGAGCACTCGCCCGGCTGCCCGCTTCGCCGACCGCGAGGCGAGAAGGCTGTGCCCGATCCCGAACACGGCCGTCGCTGCCAACGCTTTGAGCGCTCCCCTCATATCGTCTCCTCCTTCGCCGCGCCCCTCCCTCGTGGGACGTCGAGGAAGATCGAGGGCAAGATGCGCGCCGGACACCCGATGCGGCTGAGTCTGGCCCTGGCCCGCCGCCTCAGGCATCTTCCACCCGCCCCCGCCGGGGTGGCGAAATCGGTAGACGCAGGGGACTTAAAAGCATACCTCCGCGGTGTGGGGTTTCGCTGCCCGGGGCCCTAAACGTGTTCTTGTGCATGGGTTTAGGGGCTCGATGGCGAAGTGCTGCCCGGCTGGTTCGCGACCGTAGCGAAGCCATACTCGCCCCGATCTCACCCCGCTTTTCTGGCGCGTGCTACTGCCCTGCGAGGACAACCCGTCATGACATCTGACGGAAACACGGTTTGCCGGGCCCGGCCACGGGGGATGCCACAGGACGGTGAGCTCAGTCCCGAGCGGCTCGCGTTCTATGAGGGGATCCTGGAAGGGAAGGGGCACCGGGTCGCCTACGAGGAGTCGGGCTACAAGGCGAAGGGCAAAGACGCGGCCACGAACGCCAGGCAGC
>JBBDRR010000066.1:0-8535 GCA_040905395.1 Gemmatimonadota bacterium | reverse complement strand
GGATCGCCCGCCGGCCATCGCAGAAGTCCTTGATCTGCGACCGGCATGAGAACCCGGGTGCGACGACGAGGTCGTCTTCGGCCTGGCGCACCGCGGGAAAGAGAACGCGCTCTCCCGCCGCTTTCGATACTTCATAGTGCCCCTCCTCGTATCCGAACGATCCCGCCATCCCGCAGCAGCCGGAGTCGAGGATCTGGAATTCGAGCCCCTGGACGCGCTCCAGCACCTTACGCGTCGGCTCCATCCCGATCAACGCCTTCTGGTGGCAGTGGCCGTGGACCACGGCCCTGCGTTCGAGACGGCCCGGGCGGTACTCCGGCTGTGCCGCCAGGAATTCTTCCAGCGTGAAGCTGATCTTCGCGAGGGCGTCGGCCCGAGCGTCGCGGACGAGGTCCGGGAGCTCGTCACGGAACGTGAGGATGCAGCTCGGCTCGAGACCGATCAGCGGGATACCGGCGGCGATCGCCGGCTCCAGCACGTCCAGCAGCGTCCGATGGTACCGGCGCGCGTCGTCGAGCAGCCCCTTCGAGATCATCGGCCGACCACAGCAGACCTGCTGCTCCGGCAGCTCGACGTCGAACCCCGCCCGGTCCAGCACGGTCGCCGCGGCGGAGAGCGGGCGGGTGTCGAAGTAGTTGTGGAAGGTGTCGTCCAGCAGGATCACCCTCGGCCGCCCCGTCCCTGCTGTCCGGCGAAGCCGTTCGAGGAGCGGCGGAGGCCGGTTCCCTTCCCAGGCACGTCTGAAGGGCCGCGGCGCCAGCTCCGGAAGCGAACGCCTCTGGTCCATGTGCGACACCTTCTTGAGGACCGGGCCGAAGATCCTGCTGCCCAGGTTCGCCAGCGGAGGCAGGAGCGAGCCGGCGCGAGCGAGCTCGTGGATGCGGCCGAAGAAGTGCGCGGACGCCGGCGTGCGCCCCGTCGCCCTGTAGTGCTGCGCCAGGAACTCCGATTTGTAGCGGGCCATGTCGACGCCGACCGGGCATTCGGTCTTGCACGCCTTGCACTCGAGGCACAGGTCGAGGGCCTCGAGGACTTCCGTGCTCTTCATCCCCGGCAAGTTGCCGCGCATCGCTTCACGCAGACTGTTCGCGCGGCCCCGCGTCGTATGCTCCTCCTCCATGGTGACCATGAACGACGGACACATCGTCCCGGCGTCCAACTTCCGGCAGACCGCCATTCCGTTGCACTTCTCGACGGCCTTGTCCCACCCGCCGTCGAGAGAGTAGTCGAAGAACGTCTCCTGCGGAGGGTAGGCGCGGTACTCCTCCCCGAAGCGGAGATTGTCCGACATGGACGGCTGCTCGACGATCTTTCCGGGGTTCGCCCGGTTCTCGGGATCGAAGACGGCCTTGACCTGGCGGTGCAGGTCCATGATCTCGGGGCCGAACATCAGCGGCAGGAACTCGCTGCGGGAGAGCCCGTCTCCGTGCTCGCCGGAGAGCGATCCGCCGAACTCGACGACGAGCTCGGCCACGTCGCGCGCAATCGCCCGCATCCGGTGCACGTCCTCGCCTCGCTTCAGGTTCAGGTCGACGCGAATGTGGAGGCAGCCCTGTCCCGCGTGCCCGAAGAATCCGAGGGTGGTGCCGTGTCGGTGAACGATCTCCTCGAAGCGTCGTGTATAGGCGCCCAGCTTCTCCGGCGCGATCCCCGTGTCCTCGACGAACTCCTGCGGCTTGATGTCGCGCGACGGCGTCGTTCGATAGAGGAGCCCGGTGGCGACCTGGCGCAGCGACCACGCAGCGGTCTGGTCCTTCGCGGAGAGGTACACACCCGGGGTTGGATTCCCCGGTAGCGAAGGCGCGCGCCGGCCGAAGTCGTGTGCGAGCTCCGCGACCTCGTCGGCGCTGTCGCCCGAAAACTCGCAGAAGAGCACGCCGAGCGCGTCGGGCTCGACGAGGGCCGCGGTCGGGCGGAACTCGAAGAGCTCCCGCGCACCCTGCAGCACGCGCGAGTCGACGATCTCGAGGGCGGAGAGGCCGTACTCGGGGAGGATGCTCGCGATCGCGTCCATCGAGGTCCACCGCTCGCGGAAGGAAAGAAGCACGAGACTGCGCGCGTTCGGCACGGGCACCAGCCCGAGCTCCGCCTCTACCACCGTCGCCAGCGTTCCCTCGCTTCCGACGATCAGCTTCGCGAGGTTCAGCTCGTCGTCCTCCAGCAGAGAGTCGAAGTTGTAACCGGAGACGCGGCGGGGAACCCTCGGATAGCGGGACAGGATCCGCTCCCGCTCCGGCTCCAGAATCCGCAGTACCTCGCGCGCCAGCTCACCCTCGCGCCCTGGCAGACCGTGGACGGCGCCGCGGGCGACGGGGTGGAAGTCGACGCACGTGGAATCCGGCAGGAAGCAGCGGAGGGAGTGCACGTGATCGCCGGTCTTCCCATAGACGAGCGAGCGAGCACCGCACGAATTGTTGCCGATCATCCCGCCGAGGGCGCACTGCCGGATCGTCGCCGGGTCGGGGCCGAACTGCAGCCCGTGAGGCGCGACCGCGCGGTTGAGGCGGTCGAGCCGGAGTCCGGGCTGCACCCTGACGCGACGCCCGTCGGGATCGATCTCCAGCACGCGGTTCATGTACTTGGAGAAGTCGATGATCACCGCGGAGGCGACCGTCTGGCCGGCGAGAGCGGTGCCGCCCCCCCGAGGGAGCACGGGAACCCCCTGCTCGGCGGCGATGCGCATCGTCGCCTCCACGTCCGCCTCGTCCTTGGGAAGCACAACGCCGAGGGGGAGGATCTGGTACAGCGACGCGTCGGTGCTGTAGAGGAGCCGCGACTTCTCGTCGAAGCGCACCTCGCCCCGGACGGCCTCGCGCAGCGAGCGCTCCAGCCGAGCCGCACTCGCGTCCCGGCGCATATCTATGACTGGCAACATGGTAATTCGGCTCTGAGAATCGTGTGCCAGTAAGATATCGCGGAGGTGGTGAGACGCCAGACGACCAACGTTTCCGACGCGGCATTCCGTCTCGGGGGAACCCAGGAGGTGCGCGTCGATATCAGTATGTCGGGACCATTGAACAAGAAGAATCGATGCATGTCTATCTGAGGGAAGAGCAGATTCGGCTTCGGATGGAGGCCGTCGACGGGCAGGGACTGGTGCCGGATGGCTCCGACCTACTGCCGATGGCGTTCTTCGTCGCCGACAACAATCACCCGAGCTTCCGAGCGCTGCTCCCGCCGGACACCGTCGACGTCCTCCGCGACGCCTTCGATGAGCCGGTGACGCTCGGGGTCCTCGCCGAGGAGCCCGAGGATGGGTCGATCGAGATCCGCGCGATGGTCGGGCTCGCCGTTCCGATCGATGCGGAAGAGATCGCGGAGGCGGCGGAGGCGGAGAGCGATTCGGAGCCGTGGCGCGAGAGCGTCGGCGATGCCGAGGCATGGCGAGGCGAGGAGCCGGGGTCGTTCGGCGAGCCGACGGTGCCTCGAACCGCGCTCCTCGCCTTCGCTCCGCTCGTCCGTATCAAGCGGCGATTTCCGACGGACTTCGGCGAGGAGCTCGCCGACCTGCTGGAGACGGCCCTCACCGGCGCCACCCGCTCCGCACTCGAGGCACGGGTCGACCGGATGCTGGAGGATCTCTGAGGGAGGCGGATCACGCCCCGCGCCCGGCCCCCATCATCCCGAGCGGAGCGAGGGATCCGCACCTCTGGATTTCGAAACGCGCAGATTCCTCGCGGCGCTCGGGGTGACGGGGCATTGAGAGGCCGCTTCGCCCCGAGCCCGACGGGTGACCTCCATCTGGGAAACGCCCGCACCGCACTCCTGGCCTGGTTACAGGTCCGGCGCGCGGGCGGGCGTTTCGTGCTGCGTATGGAGGATCTGGATCCCGGACGCGTGCGGCCGGAGTACCAGGCGACCCAACTGGAGGATCTCCGCTGGCTGGGACTGGAATGGGACGAGGGCCCCGACATCGGCGGCGACTTCGGTCCCTATCTCCAGTCGTCGCGGCAGCGGCTGTACGAGGAGGCTCTCGAGCGGCTCGGCGCTCGAGGGCGGCTCTACGAATGCCTCTGCTCGCGCCGGGAGATCGCCGCGGCGGCCGAAGCCCCGCACGCCGGCGACGACGAGGGGCCGCCGTATCCCGGCACATGCAGCAGGATCGCACCCGCGAGAGGGGTGGAAGGCAGGCCGTCGGCGTTGAGGTTCCGGGTACCTCCCGGTCCGGTCGGCTTCGAGGACGAGCTCTACGGAATGCGATCGTATACGCCGAGTCTGGAGACGGGCGATTTCGTGGTGCGGAGGAAGGATGGAGTGGCGGCGTACCAGCTCGCCGTCGTGGTCGACGACGCCGCGATGCAGATCACCGACGTACTGCGGGGGGCGGATCTGCTGTCCTCCACGGCTCGGCAGATCCTGCTCTACCATGCGCTCGATCTCCCCGAACCGCGCTGGACGCATGTGCCGCTGATGCTCAGCGTCGACGGCGAGCGACTCTCCAAGCGATCCGGCGCCGCGTCGCTCCGTGAGCTACGGGAGCAGGGCGCCGTGTCCGAACGGGTGGTCGGCTGGCTGGCATGGACGTGCGGGCTGGCGGCCGACGGGAAGGAGGTGGCGCCCGCGGAGCTCGTTGCCGACTACGACGTCGGCCGACTGCCCCGAGAAGATACGCCTGTCGCGATTCCGGACTGGCTGCGCGGCGCCGGATCCGAGTGACCGCCGGCGATCAGCCGGCCGCGGCGCGCGTCAGCCCGCCGAAGCGACGGTCCCGCTGCCGGAACTCCCAGATGGCGGCACCCAGCCGTTCGACGCTGAACTCCGGCCACATGCACTGCTCGAACATCAGCTCGGCGTAAGCACACTCCCACAGGAGGAAGTCGCTCAGCCGCTGCTCCCCGCCCGTCCGGATCAGGAGGTCGACCTCCGGCACCGGCGGCGAGTTGATGACCGCGCAGACGAGATCGCCGAAGTCGTCGCGGCTCTCGACCCGCCCCGCGAGCTTCGCCGCGGCCAGGATCGTGTCCCGAGCGGAATAGTCGATCGCGATGCGCAGCACCAGCTTGCGTCCGCCCACCGTCGCCGCTTCGGCAGCCTCGACGGCGCGGAGGAGCACCGGCGAGAGCCGGTCGCGTCGACCGATGATCGCCACCCGCACCCCGTTCTGCACGCAACGCGCCGTCTCCGCGGCGAGGTACGCGCGGAAGAGACGCATCAGGCCGGCGACTTCCCGGCTCGGACGCTTCCAGTTGTCGGCGGAGAACGCGTACAGCGTGAGCACACCGATCCCGAGGTCCGGCGCCGCTTCCACGATCTCGCGCACCACCCTCGCGCCCACGCGGTGCCCCGCCAGCCGGGCACGCCCGCGCGCAACGGCCCAGCGACCGTTCCCGTCCATGATCATCCCTACGTGCAGCCCCGCAGGAACCGCGAATGCGCTTTGTCTCATAAAGTCGACGGACGTAAAAAAGAGGTCATGTCTCTCGAACAGCGTCGATGAGCGCTTCCATATGATCCAGGTACCGTTCGAACGCCCGGCGCCCGAGCGACGTCAAGCGGTAGTCGGTACGCGGCACCCGACCATTGAACGTCTTGCTACATTCCAGATAACCGGCTTCCTCGAGCTTGCGTGCGTGCACGCTCAGGTTCCCGTCGGTCACCCGCAGCATCGCCTTCAGCTCGTTGAAGCTGAGACAATCGTTTACCGCCAGGGCACTTACGATGCCGAGCCGAACGCGCTCATGAATGAGGCGATCGAACTCTGCGGGGCCAGTCTCCGCCGATCCGCCCGGCTCGCTCCGCAGGGCGGGATCCGATTGGGAAGACGGCGGCCAGAAGTTCGAGAGGGGCCGAGGTTCAGCCACCGTACCTCCAGGCGATGAGAATACCGAAGAAGATGTGGATGCCGCCGAATCCGAGCCCCATCAGCGCATTTCCCCATCCGACCGGCGCCAGCAAGGTGAAGATGCCGAGCACCATGAACGACAGGCCCATCACGGGGACGATCCGAACCGAGTAGGCGCCGGCGGCGACGACACCGGTGCCGAAGAGCAGCAGCCACATTCCGGGGAGTGGCCAGATCAACGAGGCATCGAACAGAACAGCCGTCAACATCGCCCCCGCCACCAGAGGCGGCGCGAGGCTGAGCGACACCTTCCGCCCGGGCCCGTAGATGAGGGGCAGGCCGGCGGCGTACGCCTTCCTGGCCACCGTCCACCCGCCGATCGCCAGCGCTACCACCGCTTCGATCGTCCACACTGCGAGCCAGCGTTCGGGCGTCGTCTGGAGCGAAGCGATCACGGCGGCTACCAGCGCAGTGATTCCGATGGCCACCTGCCCCCAACCCGATACTGCGGTGAAGCTACCGGCGCGCTCCATCGTCTCCCGGATGAAGCGCAGATTGTCCATCGCGCGATCATGCAGCGCGAGATTGTCCGGCCCCTTCCGACGGGGCATCTGATGAACGGTTCCCATGTGGCGCTATTCTGTCGGTCTTCGGGTCGAGTGTCAAGTCCTTTGCAAAACAAAGCGGCAGGCGTGACTCTACGCCGCGGTGACCTCGCCCACGCGATTCGCGGGCCAGAACGCCTTCCCAATCGTACCGATCGATTTTCGGGGGACCTCCTGCTCGGTCACCACACAATTAGTGCTTCCTCACCGCGTGGTGCCTACGGAAATCGAAACACCGTACCGCGGGCTGAAGGGCGTCAGGCCCAGCAGGCTCTCGACAGTGACCCAGTTTCTGCCGGCCGTCCGGATCCCGGCCCTCAACTCCGCCAGCTCCTCGTTCCCGCGCATCGTCCGACCCGGTAGCCCATCGGCGTGCCCGACGAACGATAGGGAGGGGCGAAGCGCCATGTCCGGCACCTCGACTCTCGCCAGCACTACGAGGACATCCGACTGCTCGTAGCTGCTGCTTCGCGTTCCATGGATACCGACACCGATTTCCCCACTGAAGCGCAGCGCCCAGCGGTCCGTCCGTGCCAGGACCAGGGCGAAGAAGTCGGTCATATCACGCTCGAGTCCGATGCGGTTGTCCGTGGTGGGAAGCCGGGTGCCGAAGCGCAGAGCCGCAGCCGACTGCCGCCGCGGCGGCGTGACGGCCACGGTCGTTATCAACAGATAATCGCCCCAGTCCGCTCGACGGGATCCGGTGATCGGCAGCACGGCGGGGTCGGGCGCGGCGAAGCGGCTCTCCTCTTCGAAGAACCGGCGGATGGTTCCTGCCGCCTCGATCGTCACGCGACCGGTGCGGGCGAGGGCGCGGACGCGGCCCGCCTCAACGAGGGTACCCTCCGTCCCGGCGAGGGAAGCACGCTGGCCATTCAGCACAGCCGCGCCACCCTGGAGGAAGACGTCCGTGCCGTCAACGTACAAATCCCAGACGAATGGATCGTAGGGTCTGAGCTGCGCACTCGCGGCTTCGGGCCTACCGAAGGCGAAGGCCGCGACGACAGAGTAGACGACCAGGAGGTCACGCATGGAAGTCGGAATCATGAAAGGCGGCTGGTGGGAGCCGTCCACCTGTCGAGGTTCGCTAGGATCGTGGCTGCCCGCGAGAGTGCGTCGTCGGAAAAGCCGATGGCGCGCTTGATGAGGACCTCACGCTGGAGTCTGTTCCGCTCACGCTCGATCTTCACGATTTCGCGCAGGGGAATCCGGCGGGGATAGTAGAAGGCGTTGGCGATCACGGGGAAGTCGCTGCCGTGGAGCGTGCGTTCCCGGATCAGCGGATCGTCCGCGAACCTGGGCAGGTGGGGGAAGCGCGAGGGGTTGGCGAGTCCGGAGTTGTCGACCCACAGGTTCGGAAAGCAGCGCAGCAGGTCGCGAAGCACGGGTATTTGATTTTGCTCACGCGAGTAGATGATCGGGGCCGCGGTATGTGCACATATGACCTGAACTCCGAGCTCCAGCGCAGGGATCAGGTCCCGAACGTGACCGACGGAGGGGTCGATGGTCCGGAAGGTCACCTCGCCGGAGCCCGCGTGGACGAGCAGCGGAATGCCCGTCTCCGCGAGACGTTCGAGAAAGGGTCTTGAGCGTCGACTCGCAGGGTCGAACGCCTGGACGACGGGCAGCCACTTGATCATCACCGCGCCCTGCTCGATGGCGAGATCGAGCTTCTCCAGCGCGTCGCGGCGGTAGGGATTGATCGAGGGGGCAGGGAGGAGGTTGGCGTACCGCTTACACGACTCGAACACCCATTCTTGCGGAACGATCATCTGCGACTTCAACCGGTCGAGCTTACCGGCCGCATCGTATACGCCGTCGAAGCCCAGGACCGTCGAGTAGTCGAGCTCGCTGGCCGCGGTTAGCGAGGAGATGAGCGCCGGCCAGTCCTGATCCACGGTCGTCCGCAGCTGCCGGGTCGTGATGCCGAACAGAGCCCGCAACGCAAGGAAGCTGGGGCGTCTGCGAAACGCGGGGGAGATCCAGCAGCCGGAGCCTTGAGTGCCGACGCCCGCCAGATGAACGTGGACGTCGATTCGCGGCGGCCGCGCCGGTGCCGGGTTCGCGGGGCTATTCACGAGTGACGCCATCATCCGTCAGCCAGGCGACGACACGATCGACCGTCTCGGAATCGAGGGGCGTCGAAAG
>JBBDRR010000065.1:0-1468 GCA_040905395.1 Gemmatimonadota bacterium | reverse complement strand
CCACCTCGAGGGCTATCGGGGCTCCCGCCCGGTCCGCGTCGGCAACGGAGCGCACGACCAGGTCCAGATTGATGTGTACGGCGAGGTCGTCCGCTCGTTCGCTCATTGCGCTGGCGCCGGGATACCGGCGGCCTCAGGCGCCGAGCACTTCCTCAGAGGCCTCGGCGACACCGTCTGCGCGTCGTGGGACGAGCCTGATCACGGGATCTGGGAATCTCGCGGACCGAGGGGGCGCCACACGCTGTCGATGGCCCTCTGCGCGGTCGCACTCGAGGATCTCTTGGGCATGCATGATCAGGGCGTGATCCGCGTGCCGGTCGAGCGTTATCGAGAGGTGAGCCAAAGAATCCGGCGGGAGATCGAGACGAACGGCTACAACAGCGACATCGGTTCGTACACCGCTACCCCCGACGGCGAGCAGGTCGATGCCAGCCTGCTCACGTTGCCGCTCTATGGCTACATCGACGCTGCCGATCCACGCATGCAGTCAACTCTCCGTCGCATCCGTGAGCAACTCGCGCGCGGCAATCTCTACTACCGCTCTGAGGTGGCCTCGGACGGATCGCAGGAAGAAGGCACCTTCGCCGTCTGCGCCTTCTGGGCGATCGAGCTGGTGGCGCTTGCCGGTGAGTTCGATCACGCCAGGAAGGCGTTTGAGGATGTCCTGAGCTACGCAAACGACGTCGGTCTCTTCGCGGAGGAGATCGACCCTGACAGCGGAGATGCGCTGGGGAACATGCCACAGGCGTTCACCCATATCGGGTTGATCAACGCGGCCGTGGCGCTCGTCGAACAGAGTCCGGAATGAACTTCTGGGCGGTCTTGCTCTGGGGATTCGTGGCGACCGTCGCGCTGACGACGACGATGTCGGCGGCCCAGTTCATGCACCTGACGCGCATGAGCATTCCCTACATGCTTGGAACCATGTTCACGGCCGACCGTAGTCGTGCGCAGTTGCTCGGGTTCGTCCTCCACATGGCGAACGGCTGGGTGTTCGCGCTCATCTACGCTGGCGCATTCGAGAGTTGGGACCGGGCGACGTGGTGGCTGGGGGCTTTGATTGGGCTCGTTCACGCACTGTTCGTGCTGTTCGCGGGAATGCCGATGCTCCCCGCAATCCATCCTCGGATGGCCAGCACCACCACGGGCCCAACTCCCACGCGGCTCCTCCAGCCGCCCGGCTTCCTCGCCATCCATTACGGTCGTCGCACCGCGATTGCTGTGGTGCTGGCGCACCTGCTCTATGGGGGAATCCTCGGCGCCTTCTATCCTCGCTAAATATGCCCAAGTTAATGCTGCGGGCGAATGTACAGGCAGTCTGGAGTTGCTGCGCCTCGCCACGTCCAGCGCAACTTGCCATCCGTCCTACGACTGATAGCCCGCGCTGGCCACTATTGCGAAGACGACGTGCAGTGCCCATCCCGAGGACCGCGTACAGCCATATTGGTGCCTCATTATCCGCGAGCGG
>JBBDRR010000064.1:0-8835 GCA_040905395.1 Gemmatimonadota bacterium | reverse complement strand
GAGAACGAGGGTATTCGTCATAGGATATTGCTAAAAAGAGTGAAGGAAAGAGGTCTACCAAGCTAGAGGCGCGAGGAGGGTCGCGGGGTCATCAGAGTCCGTCCAGCAGCAACTCCATTCTGGCGATCTCCGTCGCCTGATCGACCTGCGCGTCGGACGCGATCTTGAAGGCGTCCTCGTCCTGGCCGGCGCCGTCGGTGGCGAAGAGCTCGTGGACCATGTCGACCGCGCCCGCATGGTGCTGGATCATCAGCGTCAGAAAGAGCCGGTCGAAATCCGGCCCGCGGGCCGTCTCGAGAGCCCGCATCTGCTCGGGCGTGACCATACCCGGCATCGACATGTCGTGATCCGGACCGTGCGCCGTGCCGTCCGGATCGACACCGGGGACGGACTGGCCGCGGTCGCGCAGCCACTGCTGCATCGTCGCGATTTCGTCGTCCTGCGCGTTGATTATCCGCGCGGCGAGGATGCGAAGCTGGGCGTTGTCCGTCCGGTCCGGCACCAGACGCGCCATCTCCAGCGCCTGCGCGTGGTGGTCGATCATCCGCGTCATGAAGCGGATGTCTGCCTCCGTGAAGCGCGTCCTGGCGCTGTCGGTGCGCGCGAGGTAGATCGCCTCGAGGGCGGCGGCGGAGTCGGGTGGGAGCGGGCCGCCCGCTGCCGGCGCTGCCGTCGTGGCGCCCCCGCACCCGGCGATGACCACGAGCGTCAGGGCCGCGACGGCGAACCGGGTAATCTGCACCTTCTTCATCTGTTCTTTCTCGCCTGCACCACGTTCGCGACGGCCCCGATCGGACCATTCTCAGCATAGCCGAGTGGCAGAGCCCGAACAAGTCATCCCCGCGCCCGCGAGCAGAAGCGGATTTCGCATCGGTGATGATGTCTATCGGATGAAGACGTCCATCGCGACGGCAAACGCGGGAAAAGCCCGCAGCACCGTTCGATCCGAAGTCACCAGCGGAACACCCAGCTCCTGCGCCAGGTGCACGAACTCGCAGTCGTAGGCGGAGCAGCCGGACTGCTCCGAGAGCGTCAGGACCGGCGCTGACGGAACTTCGTACTCACCACCCTCCAGCAGCCCCTCCGCCTCTGTCATCAACACGACGGCGTCCTCCAACCTCATCTGACCGCTCCGGAGGTACGAGGCGAGAACATTTCGGAACTCGCTTCTCCATAGCAGCGGTGCCGACCATGCAGAGTCCTTGCGTAGAATAGACTCTGCATCGGCCGTATGGTTCGAGGGGATCAGGAGATACGCGATCAGGTTCGTGTCCGCTACGATCACGGCCGACCCTCGTCAATCGCCTGCTGTAGCCTCGCTTCCGTAAGCGAAGGGACGTCGACTCCGCCCCGCACGCGACGTATGCGCGTCAAGACGCCATCGACATCGAGCTTCTTCGCTCCAACGGACCGTTCCAGCAGATAGATGACTTCGCTGTTGATGCTCCTGCGATGTCCCTTGGCCCGGACCCGCAGTCGAGCCAGGAGCTCCTCGGGAATTCCCTTGATCGTCAGACTCGCCAAAACGCCCATCCTCCCCAGAGGTTGCAAAATGGAACCATGCCGGAAGTTAGAATGATGTCGTGGTGTCATCAATGGTCTTAGCGGCAGGGAGACCCCGCCGGGCGGTCCGGATCGCGCCCTGAGCTCCCTGGTTTTACGTCGTGAAGAGCTCCGATTGTGGGCCCACCCCGCCGGGGGAGGACGTCGCCGAGCCACCCCGCGCATCATCGGTCCCTCGCCACCCCTCCAGCTCCAGGAGCTTCCTCTTCCTCTCCAGCCCGCCGCCGTATCCGGTCAACGATCCGTCCGCGCCGATCACCCGGTGGCAGGGAAGCACGATCGGCAGCGGGTTGCGGCCGTTCGCGGCGCCTACGGCCCGGACCGCCGCCGGGTTGCCGATCCGCCGCGCGAGCTCCGCGTAGCTGATCGTCTCGCCGTACGGAATGCTGCGGAGCGTCTCCCAGACCGTCATCTGGAACGGCGTGCCGTGCGGGGCGAGGGCAAAGTCGAAGTCCTCCAGCTCGCCGCGGAAGTACGCCGTGAGCTGCTCACCGGCGGCGGCGAACGGGGCCGGATCATAGACGAACGCTGGCGTCGGCCGGGGATCCTCGTCCGGGTCCAGCATCCGGATGCCGGTGATCGACTCGCCGTCGGACGTGAGTCGGAGGTCGCCGATGGGGCTCTCCTGCACGAAATAGATCATGCGACTTCCTCGATGGGGTTTGTGAGCGCGGGCGCGTCCGCCAGCATCTGCCAGAGGTGGATCGTCGCGTAGGCACGCCAGGGGCGCCAATGCTCCGCCGTCCGCAGCGCGCGCGCGGGGGTGGAGCCGGCGAGCGCTTTCCGGATGCCGAGGTCGGTGTCGGGAAACGCGTCGGGCCAGTGGAGTGCCCGCATCGCGATGTATTCAGCGGTCCAGGCACCGATACCGCGGATGGTCCTGAGCTGGCGCATTGTCTGTTCGACGCCGCCGCCCGGTTCCAGCCGCAGCTCGCCGTCGGCGACGGCGCCTGCGAGGGTGCAGATGCATTCGGCGCGTGCGCGCGGGAGCCCGATCGCGGCGATGCGCTCCGGGCCCACCTCGGCGATGCGGAATGGTGACGGGGTGAACCGCGTCAGCTCCGGGTATCCGAAGTCGGTGGCCTCGCCGAGCCGTTCGGCGAACCGGCCGGCGAGCGTCGTCGCGCCACGCACCGTCACCTGCTGGCCGAGGATCGCGCGCAGGGCGAGCTCGAATCCGTCGACAGTACCCGGCACGCGCAGGCCGGGCCGGCGGCGAACGGCCGGCTCGAGCAGCGGATCCGTCGCGAGGTGGGCGTCGATCACATGCGGCTCGGCGTCGAGGTCGAGAAGGTGGCGGACGCGGGCGAGCACGGGCATCAGCACGGGCGCGAGCGAGAGCGATACCTCGATCCGGAGGGCCGAGGCGGAGCCCGGGTATGGTGCGATAGCGACCCAGCCGCGGTGCTCCGCGAGCCGGACGGTGCGCAGATAGCGGTCCCCGCGCACCGCCTCGACTCCGGGAATCGCTCGCGAGCCGAGGAAGTCGCGCAGGGCGGTCCAGTCGAGCGGCGGGCGGTAATCGAGGGCGAGGGTGAGGGCCTGGGCGGAGTGCTCGCCGCTGCCGTCGCGTTCCCGGCGGATCCGAGTCGGGCTCATCCGGTAGCGGTTCTGGAAGAGCGCGTTGAACCGCCGCAGGCTCGAGAAGCCGCTGGCGAACGCGACCTGCGCCATCGGCAGGTTCGATTCCGTGATGAGCCGCTTGGCCAGCAGCAGCCGGTGCGTCTGCGCGAGCTGCACCGGGGTGGCGCCGTACTCGCGCTTGATCGCCCGCCTGAGCTGTCGCGACGACGTGTGCAGCGAGGCCGCGAGCTGCTCGAGCCCGTCGTCGTTCATCGCCCCACCCGCGATCCGGGTCGCGGCGTTGCGCGCGAGCTGGCCCGTCGCGTCCACGATCGATCGTCCGGGCGCCTTCTCGGGGCGGCAGCGAATACACCGCCGCAACCCCTCCGCCTCCGCCGCCGCCGCGCTGGCGAAGAAGCGGCAGCGGTCGGGTTTCGGGAGCCGCGCGCGGCAGATCGGCCGACAGTAGATGCGCGTCGTCGACACGCCGACGAAGAAGAGGCCGTCGAAGCGTGGGTCGCGGGAGGCGAGGGCGCGGTAGCAGCTCTTCGGCTCGAGGGTCATCGGAGGGTGGGAAAATGGGCGCATGTGACTTCCACGGGTGGAAGGTAGCGCTCCCGGGCCCGGCTGTCTCGCCGTTTTCGGACTTCGAGGCCGACCGTTCTCGCCGGCGTCAGTCGCTGTCGAGAATGCGCTGCATCTCCGCGATCTCCTCCTCCTGTGTCGGTACGATCTCGCCGCACAGGTCGATGATCCGCTGATCGCTGATCGCCGCACGATCGCACATCAGGATCGCGCTGGAATGGTGCGGGATCATGGACCGGAGGAACTGCTCGTTTCCGACTGGCGTCTGCGAGCGGATGAGGAAATAGATCAGCAGAAATGCGCCGATCGCTGCGGCGTGAATGAGGTAGTTGCGCGTCCGGTCCTCGAACATCGAGTGCATCACGAGCAGCATGATGGTCACCATCGGGGCCGCCATGATCAGCGCCATGTACGCGCGGTTGATGTTCGCGTACAGGTGGCCGGCGTCCTCGACCATCACGTATGTGAGGGCGAACATGATGACGGCGTTGATCGAGATGGCGATGAAGAGCTTTCTGTACATTGCGGAGTCGATTCTGATGACGGGCAATGATGGTGCGTCGGAAGCTTTTCGGGATCCGCGGGTACGCACTATCTTCCGGACGGATACGGGTGGCGCCCGAGGCCGCGCCGCCACGATGCAGAGTACAAGCCATAGTGACATAGAGCTGAACCACCCACGCAGATGACGAACACAGGGATTGCGTATTTCGGACCGTTGCTCCTCGCGCTCGCGCTCGCGTTCCCGCCGTCTGCCTTCGCGCAGGCGCTCACTCGCGCGGAGGTGGCGGACAAGTACAGGTGGGATCCGACGGACATCTACCCGGACGATGCCGCATGGCGGGCGGCGAAGGCCGAGCTCGCGGCGCGGCTCCCGGAGCTGACGCGATTCGAGGGGCGTCTCGGGGCATCGGCGGAGACGCTCGCGGACGCGCTCGAGACGGTGCACACCCTCGAGCAGCAGTTGAACAAGCTCTTCACGTACGTGAGCATCCTGAACGATCAGGACACGCGCGAGTCACGGTATCGGGGGATGCGGCAGGAGGCGGTGCAGCTCAGCGCAGATCTCGGCAAGGCCGCGGCGTTCCTCCGCCCGGAGATCCTCGCGAACGATCCGGATCTGCTCGCTCGCTTCATCGATGCCGAGCCGCGGCTGGAGACGTACCGGCATTACCTCGAGGACCTCGTCCGCCGCGGCCCCCATACGCTCTCGGACGTGGAGGAAGGCCTGCTCGCGGCGAGCGGCCCCCTCGCCGGCGCACCGCGGTCGATCTACGACGTCTTCACGAACAGCGACTTCCCGTACCCGACGGTCACGCTCAGCGACGGGCACACCGAGACGCTCACGCCCGCCGCCTTCGCCGAGCTGCGCGCGCTCCCCGACCGCGCCGACCGCGAGGCCGTGATGTCGGCGTTCTTCAAGGCCCATGGTTCCTTCGGAAGCACGTTCGGCACGATCATGAACGGGAACGTGCAGAAGAACCTCTTCATCGCCCGCTCGCGGGGCTACGAGTCGAACCTGGAGCTCGCACTCGACGGCGCCAACATTCCGGTCGCCGTCTACACGAACCTGATCGACGGCGTCAACCGTCATCTGCCGAAATTCCACCGGTACCTGGAGCTCCGGAAGCGGATGATGGGGCTCGACGAGCTGCACTACTACGACCTCTACGCGCCGCTCGTCACGTCCGTCGATCTCATCTACACGCCCGAGGAGGCGATCGACGTCGTCCGCGAGTCGGTCGGGCCGCTCGGGGCCGAGTACCAGGCCGTCGTGCAGAGGTCGTTCGACGACCGCTGGATCGACTGGTATTCGACGGCCGGGAAGCGGAGCGGTGCGTACTCGTCGGGCGGCGCGTACGACGTGCACCCCTTCGTGCTCCTCAACTACGCCGGGAAGTACGACGACGTGAGCACCGTCGCCCATGAGCTCGGGCACGCGATGCACAGCCACTTCTCGAACCGGGCCCAGCCGTACGCGACGGCTCGCTATCCGATCTTCCTGGCCGAGGTGGCCTCGACCTTCAACGAGTCGCTCCTGATCGACCACGTCCTGCGCTCCGTAACCGACCCCGACGTGCGGCTCTCGCTGCTCGGCAACTATCTCGAGAACATCAAGGGGACGCTCTTCCGGCAGACACAGTTCGCCGAGTTCGAGCTGCGCATGCACGAGATGGCCGAGCGTGGCGAGCCGATCACCGGGGAATCCCTCGCGAGCCTCTACATGGACGTCACGAAGAAGTACTACGGGCACGATGCGGGGGTGCTGGTGGTCGACGACTACGTCGCGAACGAGTGGAGCTACATCCCCCACTTCTACCGGGACTTCTACGTCTTCCAGTACGCGACGTCCTTCACCGCCGCCGAGGCGCTCGCGCAGAAGGTCAAGGCCGGCGATGCCGCGGCGACTCGACGCTACCTCGACTTCATCGCTTCCGGCGGCTCGGCCTACCCCATCGACCTGCTCCGCGCCGCCGGCGTCGACATGACGACCGACGAGCCGCTCGACCTCGCCATGCGCGAGATGGTGCGGGTGATGGACGAGATGGAGCGGATACTGGACGGGAGATAGACGGCCGGGGGGGAGGGCGTAGGATCCCGACCGAAATAGGTCAACCCGAACCTACCCCGTCATCCCGAACGAAGAGAGCACTTCCGCGAGATGGGCAGGTGCGGATCCCTCACTTCGTTCGGGATGACGGGTGGGCGCCCTTTGCGGTGGGATCGGCGAGCTACGGAAGTTACCCGCCCGAGATCGCCCCGATCACGCAGAAGGCGTCCTGCCCCCTGGCCACCACGTTGGGGAGGGGCGTATCCGGTGAATCATGCGAGATGTCGCGGCCGTCGGCGAAGTAGCGGATGAAGGCCCGCCGCTTCGCCGAGCCATGTTCGCGGATGGTGCCGCGGAGCATCGGGTAGCGCGCCTCGAGCGCGTCCAGGATGGTGTTGGGCGTGGGATCGTCCGGCACGTCGAGCCGCACCTCGCCGTCCACGCCCGCGAGCGTCTGAAGGTGAACCGGGATCGCGACCCGAACGTTCGTCATGGCACCGTCTGTACCTCGACCGAGAGAACGGCCGGAAGGTGTTCGGCGATCGGCTGCCAGTTGTCGCCCGAGTCCGAAGATGCGTAGACCTGGCCGCCCGTCGTGCCGAAATAGATGCCGCAGGAATCGAGCGAGTCCACCGCCATCGCGTCGCGGAGGACGTTCACGTACGCGTCGTCCGGCAGCCCCTTCTTCAGCTCCTCCCACTCGTTCCCGCCCGTCCGGCTCCGGTAGACGCACAGCTTGCCCTCGAGCGGGTAGTGCTCGGAATCGCTCTTGATCGGGACGACGTAGATCGTTTCCGGCTCGTGCGCGTGCACGACGATGGGGAAGCCGAAATCGGTAGGGAGGTTTCCGCTCACTTCTCGCCAGTTGTCGCCCGCGTCGTCGCTCCGGCAGACGTCCCAGTGCTTCTGCATGAAGAGCGTCTCAGGCTTCGAGGGGTGCTGCGCGATGCGGTGGACGCAATGGCCGACCTCGGCTTCGGGGTTCGGAAGGAAGTTCGAGCTGAGCCCCTTCGTCGCCACCGTCCATGTCTCGCCCCCGTCCTCGGTCCGGAACGCGCCCGCCGCCGAGATCGCGACCCACATCCTCTGCGGATTGTTCGGATCGATGAGGATGGTGTGCAGGCAGAGCCCCCCCGCCCCCGGCGCCCACGTATTGCCGGTCGAGTGCGTTCGGAGCCCGGGCAGCTCGTGCCACGTCCGCCCCCCGTCAGTCGAACGGAAGAGGGCGGCGTCCTCGACCCCGGCGAACACCGTCTCCGGCTCGTCGTGCGCCGGCTCGAAGTGCCACAGGCGCTTGAACTCCCACGGGTGCGGGGTGCCGTCGTACCACTGGTGGGTCTCCGTCTCTCCGGCGTAACGGAACTCGTTGCCGACCGCCTCCCACGTCTTCCCCCCATCGTCCGAGCGCTGGACGACCTGTCCGTGCCAGTCGGTCCACTGCGCGCAGTAGATGCGGTCGGGGTTCACCGGCGAGCCCTTCATGTGCATCACTTCCCAGCCGCCGAAATGGGGGCCGTCGATCTTCCAGTCGCGGCGCGACTCGTCCGAGTTGATGATGAATGCGCCTTTTCGTGTGCCGACCAGCACGCGGACCTTCGTCATGTACGCCTCCGTTCGAAAGTGGTCGAGGTATTTCGAGCCGGGCGTTCTCGGCACGTGACCCCCGGGCGACACGTTGGGAGCGCACGAAGGCCGGGTCAAGGATCTTCTGAGCGCTTCCTGCCGCTGTCGAAACCGGAAGCGTTCGACGACCCACGACCTCCGATCTGCCGGCTACCCTCATAACGACGAACGGAGCTGCGTGATTTCGACAACGGGAGAAAAGGGTGGTCCGCCGCTTCGTGCTGGGATGACGAAGGCGCCGGGACGACGTGTCAGTCCGACGGAGGCAAGGTCGGACGCGCCGTGCTGAGCTCCGCCGCCGACAGCGCGCCCACACCCCGCGGGTCTCCCGTCACCATCCTGCGGTGGTAGCTCACCTGCCCGAGATGATATGCGAGGTGGACGGAGAGCTGAAGGAGAAGCTCGCCGGTCTCGATCGAGTGATCCAGGATCGGCACGGGAAAAGTTTCGGCGAGCCGCGCCTCGGTCAGACGCGGGAGAACGTCCTTGATCGCCGTCTCCGCCGCGCCGATCCGCTCGATGAGCTCGTGCCGGGAGATGCCCGCCGCGGAGAACTCGTGCTCGCGATCCCGCACGTAGCCGTCACCCCCGAGCACGGCGCCGATGAAGTGCCGGAGGTTGCCCGCGAGGTGGAGCGTCAGCGTGCCGGCCGAGTTCGGCAGACCCGCTGGCCGCGACCAGATGAGGCGCTCGTCCGGAAAGGCTTCCAGCTCGCGCCGGAGGCTGTCGAGCTCACGAAGAAGGATGCTCTCGAGGGATCGCGTCAGCGGTGTCGGATGGCTCATCTCCTCGTACCGACCCACCGTGTGCCGACGCCCGCATGGTTGCGGAGCCGGTCGGCCAGTTGCGCCATGTGATGGGCGAGGTGGCGGATGTTGATGATCTGGAGCTCCAGCTTGGGTACGCTGTACCAATGAAATCCACTCTCCTGGCTGAGGAGGTCGAGCCTG
>JBBDRR010000063.1:0-8867 GCA_040905395.1 Gemmatimonadota bacterium | reverse complement strand
AGCTCTCCGATCAGATCGACGCGGTTCTGAACCCCGATCGTCAGCGCATGAGGGACACCGAGCGCATCCAGCTCCTGCAGGTGCTTCGCGTTCCCTCCGACCACGAGCCGCTGCTCGTGCTGGAGGTGCTGGTCGCCCTCGCCCGGCCGATCCAGGAAGTAGGTGAAGTTGCCGAACAGATCGAGATCGGAGTAGATCCCGAACATCTGAATCTCCTGCGACGAATAGTCCTCCAGGCGGCGCCACGACCCTGAGAGACTGTATCTGCGGGCCTCCCCGGCGTCCGTCGGATCGATCTGCCCGAACCGATCGATCAGCCCTGATTCCACCGCCCGTAGCGGGATCTGGTCGCTGGCATTCCAGCGGTTGCGGTAGGCCATCGC
The DNA here is from genome assembly GCA_040905395.1 of Gemmatimonadota bacterium. Classification (GTDB taxonomy): domain Bacteria; phylum Gemmatimonadota; class Gemmatimonadetes; order Longimicrobiales; family Longimicrobiaceae; genus WHSP01. The sequence goes on along the minus strand of JBBDRR010000063.1, from coordinate 8,484 downwards.
GAGCACGGAGATCCGACTGTCGCCGGGCTCCCAGGAGTAACGCGCCATCCCACTGAGCTTTCGGAGATCCTGCTCGACATCCCACGGTCCGTCGTACCGACGGGTCTCGCCACCGACGAGGAGATGACCGGGTCCGAGGGAAGTCGACGTGCCCCCGACGAGGCGAGCGAGTCCGTGCGCTCCCACGGTGAGCTGCGTGAAGGGGCTGTCGAGGGTTCGTGCGAGGTGGAACTCCGCCCCGCCCGCGCTCCCGAAGTCTCCCAGCTCGGCGTGGTACACTCCCAGCCGGTAATCCAGCAGGTCGACGAATTCCGGTATCAGGAAGTTGAGGTCCGTATATCCCTGGCCGTGCGCGTGGGTCGGCATGTTCACCGGCATTCCCTCGACGCGCGTCTGGAAGTCGGTGCCGTGGTCGAGGTTGAATCCACGAATGAAGAACTGGTTCGCCTTCCCTTCGCCGGAGTGCTGGGTGACGATTACCCCCGGCACCGTCTCCAGCAGCTCACCCTCGCGGGAGATCGGCCTGGAGAACAGGTCCGCCGCCCCGACCCGCCCTTCGGAAGCCGTCGTGGCGATACCGATCAGCTCGTCGATACGGCCTCCGACCCGCACGGTATCGAGCGCGATGGCCGTGATCGTGTCGCCATTCAGGTCCCTCCCCGGCACCTGCGCTTCCGCACTCACCCCGCCTCCGAGCAGCAGGACCGCCAACAGCGCCGAAATCCCGCGGGGTCCTCGGCTCCGGCTCTCCCTCCGGCGGTTTCGCCCGAGGCCACGTCTCCGGGGCCCGTCCGGACGCCCGGAGAAATACGTTCGTTGGTTCATCATCGACTCCGACGGCAGGAGGATCCGAACGGCATAGGAGCGCCCGCGCGCGGACCCACACGGAATCCTCCAGCACGCGACGAGTCTCCGAAGACCCCGATCGCGTCCCGCATCCTTCAGGTGCGCGGATCGACGGCCCCGGCGTCGGCGTGGACGAGCCCTTGGGTCTCGAATAGGCACGCTCGTGCCATGCTGCCGATCCAGGAGTCCGGCAGCTGCGTCAGCTTCGGCAGGGAGTCAGCTCAGGAGACGTGGAGGCGGGACTTCGACGAGACGGACCCGATCTGCGGGCGGAGGAAGATGATCGTGGAAGCAGGCGTGCGATGAGGTGGGGAGCGCGCCCGATGATGGGGGGACGCAAACGAAGTGCTTCGAGATGCCGGCCGGGGATACGGCGAGCTGGCCTTCGGGAGCGTCGTCGTGCGAATGGACCATCCCATCGTGCTCGTGCGGCTCGTCGAGCGCGATCCCGGCGTGCTGCTCCACCGCATGGTGGTCCACGACCAGGTGGAAGCCGAGCAGCCCGGCGCGCCCGATCGAAGAGCCGCAGAGCACGAGCAGATACACGACCAGGATCGGCAGGCGGTTCGACCTGCAACCGAACGCGCATCTGCTCTGAGCGGCTCGCGGCGGACGACTCATCGGGAGGGCTATGGACTTCGCAAAGGTGGTCGGGAAGTCTCCAGAGAATGTCCTGACCTGACGGCCGAGGTGGGCGCGAAGGGGCCGTCGCGTTCAGCGTAACCCGGGGTCGGAGTGCACGCAAGCCGCGCACGGCCAACCCGGATCGGTCCCTCGTCACCGCGGCTGTTCCGACCTCAGCTCTTCAGCTCGGGAAGCGACTCGCCCTCCGGTACGAAGACCAGCGCGACGCCATTGTTGCAGTACCGTTTGCCGGTCGGAGGGGGGCCGTCGTTGAAAACGTGCCCCTGATGGCCGCCGCAGCGGATACAGTGATATTCCGTCCGCGGAAGGATCATCTTGAAGTCCCGCTTCGTCTCCACATGGCCGTCGATCGGCCTCCAGAAGCTCGGCCAGCCGGTTCCGCTCTCGTACTTCGCGCCCGACTCGAACAGCGGCAGGTTGCAAGCGGCGCAGATGAAGGTCCCCTCCTGCTTCTCGTCGTTCAACGAGCTGGTGAATGGACGCTCGGTGCTGTCCTCGAAGAGAACGGCGAAGGCCGGAGGTGCAAGCATCTCCTTCCACTCCGCCCTGGTCTTACGCAGCGTTGCGATCGCCTCTGGCTCGGACATCGAGACCTCCTCCGTTTCCGGCGTTACGAGTGGGGGGGCAGCGGCAAGCTCCGCGACGGGGCTGAAGAGGTGCCGCCTGTAAACGGGTTCGATTCGGGACTTCGCCGTGCGGAGTAGACCCGCCGAGCATGCGCAGGTTCCCGGGTCTGCAGCGGCGATTCGATTCCGATCGGGCGGGAAACGAAGTCCTTCCCTCCTCCGCCCGCGGATCTATATTGTGAAGCAGGGTCCTCTTCGACGGCTCCCCCGACCGCCGTCGAACGAACCTCCGCGAGCGGCGCCGAATGACCCGAACGACCGGTTCGGGGTCCCCTTCTCGAGCGCCGCGACGACCCGGCCCCTACGGCCGGGCCGGACTCCCCACAGTCCGGAAGGTTGCTATGGATTTGCACACCGTCTTCTGCTCCGGGTGCGACCGTGACGTGGCCATCATCCCCCGATTGGCCGACTGGAGAGTCGCACTCAGTACCGGCGAGATCGCCTGCCTAGAGCAGGGGGTACGCTGCACCGGTGCCCTCTGCCCCCTGTGTGCGCATCGGCCGGAAGCGGTCGAGCGCGAGGAGGCTTATCGCACCGGCGGGGCATTTCCGGCCTCCTGAGGCCATCTCCACCGCCAGGACCCATGCGCCCAACCGACGTCTCAGATCCGCAGTATTACCACCGTGTCGTCGACTGTCAGTGGGGCTGCCCCGCCCATACGAACGTCCCCGAGTACATCCGGCTCGTTGCGCAGGGTCGGTTCACGGAAGCCTACCTCGTGAACCGAAAGTCCAACGTCTTTCCGGGCATCCTGGGCCGGACCTGCGACCGACCGTGCGAACCGGCGTGCCGCCGGACCCGGCTGGACGGCGAGCCAGTGGCGATCTGCCGCTTGAAACGGGTGGCCGCGGATCTCCGGGACGACGAGGTAATGCGAGCACATCTCCCGGCGATCCCGGACACGAAGAACGGCAAACGAATCCTCTGCATCGGAGCTGGTCCCGCCTCCCTTACCGTCGCGAACGACCTCCTCCCACTCGGCTACCAGGTCACCATCTACGAGAAGCTCGCGCGCGCCGGCGGGCTGATGTGGAACAACATCCCTCGCTTCCGCCTTCCGCCCCGCGTCCTCGACGAGGAGATCGGCACCATCCTGGAGATGGGCGTCGACCTGCGATGCGACCACCCCGTGACGAGCCTCGCGGCGGTCCTGGAAGAGGGCTGGGACGCCGTCTTCATCGGCTCCGGCGCACCGCGGGGAAAGGAGCTCGAGCTGCCCGGCCGCCACGAGACCGACCGAATCCACATCGGGATCGATTGGCTTCAGTCGATCGCCTTCGGGCACATCGAGAGCATCGAGCCGCGGGTCCTGGTGATCGGGGTCGGGAACACGGCGATGGACTGCTGCCGCTCGGCGAAGCGTCTCGGTGCGGGGGATGTGAAGGTGATGGCGCGTCGGTCACGACCACACTTCAAGGCCTCGCCGTGGGAGCTCGAGGACGCCGAGGAGGAGCGGGTGGAGATCGTGGAGAATCACTCCCCCCGCAGGTTCGTCGTGGAGGACGGGGTCCTGACGGGCATGGAGTTCGACGTCGTCGAATGGATCGACGAAGGCGGACGTTCCGTGAGCCGGACTCTCGAGACGGTGGTGATCCCCTGCGACTCGGTGATCCTGGCGATCGGCCAGGAAGGCGCCTTCCCCTGGATCGAAAGGGACATCGGGATCGACTTCGACAGGTGGGGCAATCCGCTGGTGGACCGCACCACATTCGAGACCACGCGTTCGGGGGTCTTCGCCGGCGGCGACGCGGCGTGGGGTCCGGAGAACATCATCTGGGCGGTGGAGCACGGTCATCAGGCGGCGATCTCGATCGACCGCTTCTGCGAGTGCCGCCCGCTCGACGATCGGCCCGATTACGGAATGAACCTCGTCAGCCAGAAGATGGGGATGCACGAGTGGAGCTACGCGAACGACTTCGACGCCGCGCATCGCGCCAGGATGCGGCACGTGGAACTGGCCGAGCGGCTGGCTACGCTGGACGTCGAGGTGGAGTTGGGCTTCGACGCCGAGCAGACGCTGCGGGAAGCGGCCCGCTGCCTCAACTGTGACGTGCAGACGCACTTTACGGACGAACTCTGCATCGAATGCGACGCGTGTGTCGACGTCTGCCCCGTCAACTGCCTGACGATGGCATCGGATGGAGAGGAGGACGAAGTTCGGCTGCGGCTCATCGTGCCCGCTCTGAACCTCGAGCAGCCGCTCTTCGCCTCCGGCCCACTCCCGCAGACGGACCGCCTGATGTTCAAGGACGAGGATCTGTGCATCCACTGCGGGCTCTGCGCGGAGCGGTGCCCGACAGCAGCGTGGGACATGCGGAAGTACGATCTCCTCATCCCGTATGCGGGTCTGGAGGCAGGGCAGGGCCACCCGCCACGGGGCCCCTCGCTCCCCGTACTGAACCCGGGCGTCCCGGCCGTCACCGCACCGGTCGCCGGGGGGGCCGCATGAGCGCGGGGTCGGTCGTCCGTGTGAACGACTTCGCCTTCAAGATCGCCACCGTCAACGGCAGCGGATCGGCGAGCGCCAACGCGCTCATCCGGCGGGCGATCTTCAGGATGGGGATCCCGGTGTCGGGCAAGAACCTCTTCCCATCCAACATTCAGGGGTTGCCCACCTGGTACGAGATGCGGGTGAACGCCACGGGCCACACGGCACGAACGCCGAGCTTCGACCTGATGGTGGCGATGAACCCGGCGACCTACGGCCGGGACGTCGCGGAAGTGCGGACGGGGGGGTGGCTCCTGTACGATTCGAGCTGGCCTCTGCCTCGCGAACTGAATCGCGAGGACGTGACCTTCCTGGGCGTTCCCCTGGCACGTCTGTGCAACGAGAACTTCGCCGGCTCGCGCGAGCGCATTCTGATGAAGAACATCGCGTATGCGGGCGTCCTCGCGGCACTCCTCGACATCGACATGTCGGTGATGGCGGGGTTACTGGGGGAGACGTACGGGAAGAAGAAGGCGCTGCTGGACTCGAATTACTCAGCGCTGAAGCTCGGCTACGACTGGGCGATCGAGAACCTGGACTCACCGCTGCCGACGCGCCTGGAGCGGATGGACGAGACGAAGGACTCGATCCTCATCGACGGCAACACGGCCGCGGCGCTCGGCTGCGTTTATGCGGGCGCGACCGTCGCGGCATGGTATCCGATCACCCCGTCCACCTCCCTGGTCGATGCATTCCAGGGCTTCACCAGGGAGCTTCGCCGCGAGCCCGAGAGCGGCCGCTCACGCGTCGCGATCCTGCAGGCGGAGGACGAGCTCGCCGCGGCTGGCATGGTGATCGGCGCCGGCTGGGTGGGAGCCCGTGCTTTCACCGCGACCAGCGGCCCCGGCATCTCGCTGATGAGCGAGTTCATCGGGCTCGCCTACTATGCCGAGATCCCCGGCGTCTTCTTCGACGTGCAGCGCACCGGCCCCTCGACCGGTATGCCCACGCGCACCCAGCAGGGCGATCTGATGCTCTGCGCATACGCCTCGCATGGAGACACCAAGCACATCCTCCTGATTCCTTCGGATCCGGCCGAGTGCTTCTACTTCGCGGTCGCCGCATTCGACCTCGCCGAGCGGTTCCAGACACCTGTCTTCGTGCTCTCCGACCTCGACATCGGAATGAACGACTGGCTCGTTCCCCGGCTGCGGTGGGACGATGCGTACAGGCCGGATCGCGGCAAGGTCCTCGACGCGGAAGCCCTCGAGAAGGTCGAGCGATTTCATCGTTATCTCGACATCGATGGCGACGGGATCGCCGCACGCACCCTGCCTGGCGTGCACGCGAAGGGAGCGTTCTTCACCCGGGGCTCCGGTCACGACAAGTACGGCGGGTATACGGAAGACTCGGCGGAATACACGGAGGTGATGGAGCGGCTGCGGCGGAAGATCGATTCGGCCGCATTCGAGGTTCCGCAACCCGAGGTGCGCACCAGTCGCGGCGCTACGATAGGCGTCGTCTCGGCTGGCGGCTGCCACCGCGCGGTGGTCGAGTCCATCGGCCGACTGGCCGGGCGCGGCATAGCGGTCGACTACCTGCGCATACGCGGGTTTCCCTTCTCCCCGGACGTCGCCGCTTTCCTCGGCGGGCACGAACGGATCTTCGTGGTCGAGCAGAACCGCGATGGTCAACTCGCGAACCTGATGAGCCTCGAGACGGGATTCCCCCGGCGAAGCCTCGAGTCGGTCGGCACCTTCGGCGGGCTGCCGCTCAGTGCGGACGACGTCGTCCAGGGAGTCCTCGAGGCCCTCGGACCCGCGGCGTATCCCGTGATCTCGCCGAGGAGGGCGAACGCATGACGTACATCGCCAAACCGAAAGTGCGCCACCCGGGGCTACCCACGAACGCACTCGGTCTCACGACACGCGACTACGAAGGGGCGATGTCCACCCTCTGCGCCGGGTGCGGCCACGATTCGATCACTGCGGCGGTGATCCAGGCCGTGTTCGAGCTGAGCGTACCCCCGCACCGGGTCGCCAAGCTCAGCGGAATCGGCTGCTCGTCGAAGACGCCGACGTATTTCCTCGGACAGGCCCACGGGTTCAATGCGGTGCACGGCCGGATGCCTACGATCGCGACCGGTGCCAACGCCGCGAATCGCACGTTGATATATCTGGGTGTTTCGGGTGACGGCGACTCGCTCTCGATCGGACTCGGCCACCTGTGTCACGCGATCCGCCGCAACGTCCGCATGCTCTATCTGCTCGAGAACAATGGCGTCTATGGCCTCACGAAGGGCCAGTTCTCGGCCTCCGCGGACCGGGGCACGCGATCGAAGAAGGGGGACGAGAACCGGCAGGAGCCGATCGATCCGCTGATGCTCGGGCTCAGTCTCGGAGCCACTTTCGTGGCGCGTGGGTTTTCGGGAGACAAGGCGCACCTGGTCCCGATCCTGAAGGCGGCTCTGACGCACGACGGCTTCGCCCTCGTGGACGTGATCTCGCCCTGCGTCGCCTTCAACGACCATGTCGGTTCGACGAAGAGTTATCTCCACACGCGCGAACACGGACAGCTCGCGGTGCTGACGGACTTCGTTCCCCGGGCGCAGGAAATCGCGGCCGATATCGCACCCGGCGGATCGCGGCGGGTTACGATGCACGACGGCAGCGTCGTCTGCTTCCGGAAGGTGCCGGAGAACTACGACCCGACCGACCGGGATTCCGTGGAGCGTTACATTCGGGAGCGGCAGCGGGCCGGCGAGGTGGCGATGGGCCTCCTCTACATGGACCCTTCGACCAGCGACATGCACGCCGCGCTAAACACGGTAGACGTGCCTCTGACCGAACTGCCGTTCGCTGACCTCTGCCCCGGCAGCGCGGCGCTCGAGGCGCTGCAGACCCAGTTCAGATAAGATTAAGAAAGGAATTTCCATGCAACAGCTCATTCGTCTGCCCCTGCAACTGGCGCTCGCAGTAGTGCTCACGGTCGCCGCGGCCGCGGCCGGCAACGCGCAGCTCGTCGAAGTGGAGCCCGACGTGGTCTACGGCCACAAGGACGGCATGGCGCTCACCTTCGACGTCATCCGGCCGACGGCGAATCCCAACGGAGCCGCGGTCCTCTACATGGTCAGCGGCGGCTGGTTCTCTCGGTACGCCCCCCCTCAGGAGACCGCGACACGATTCGAGGGACTCCTGCAGAAGGGGTTCACCCTCTTCGTGGTGCGGCACGGGAGCAGCCCGAAATTCTTCATCCCCGAGATCGTCGGCGACGTCCGCCGGGCGGTGCGATACATCCGGCACAATGCGGACAGGTGGGACGTGGATCCCGACCGGCTCGGCGCCTTCGGCGGCAGCGCCGGCGGTCACCTGGCGCTCATGCTCGGAAATGCGTCGGACGGCGGCGATCCGAACGCGGAAGAGGTCTTCATGCGCGAGAGCAGCCGCATCGCGTCGGTCGTCGCATACTATCCCCCGGTCGACCTGCGCCAGCTGGCGCGAGGGGCCGACGCATCGATGGACACCCGCTTCCCCGCCCTCAACTTCGACCGGGCGGTCGCCGCGGACTTCTCGCCCATCGTGCACGTCACCGCCGACGACCCGCCAACGCTCCTCATCCACGGTGACGCCGACGAGCTCGTGGACGTGAGCAACAGCCACATCATCCACGACGCGTTTCAGCAGCGGGGCGTTCGGACCGACGTGATCATCATCCCCGGAGCCGCACACGGCTTCCGCGACGACGACGCCACCCGCGCCAGTGCGGCCATGGTCGAGTGGTTCGAGCGAACGCTCGATGCGGACGCGAGCAACTGACGGCGGACGCCGGCGGGACGAGTGACGAAGGGGGACGGGTCCGTACGAACGTCCCGAATAGCTGACGGCCCCAGCGCACCGAACGGTCGGCCGGAAAAGTCGTCCCGAGCGCAGCGAGGGATCC
>JBBDRR010000062.1:0-8930 GCA_040905395.1 Gemmatimonadota bacterium | reverse complement strand
CGGCCGCGGGGATGTCGTACCCGTTGAAGTGGAGGATGGCCGAGGTCTGCATCTGATAGCACGCCGGCAGGTACCGATCGGGCAGAGCGCTGCACGGGTAGAGCGGGTCGTCCGCCCGCAGGCCAGGGAATTCGTCGCGGGAAGTGGGGGCGGTCGAGGGGGCGTGGTCGTGTACGTGGTCGACTGCGCCCGGAGGCGCGTCCCGCTCGACATGTTCCGCGTGCTGCTGCGTCTGCGGCCGCCCGACGGAGTGATGCGGCACCGTCTCGTGGACGATGTTCTCCATGAAGACGCCGCCGTAGCACGCCTCTCGCTCCCACTCGTCACCGACCAGATCGCAGCTTTCGAGCGAGGCGGGCAGGTGGCGGTCGGCGAGCATGACGAGGCCGTGCCCCATCCCGTGCGCGCACTGGAACAGGAGCCACCGCGCCTCGGGGTTCTCCCGGTGCTCACGGCAGAGCGCGTTCACCAGCTCCTCGTCCAGCTCGCCGCCCCGCAGCTCGAGCTGCGCGGCGAAATAGGACTGGACGACGCCGTGGTAACAGCCCGACTGGTGAGCGGGAGTACACCGGGCGAAGACCTGCCCGACCTCCTCGTCGCCGGTGTAGGCGGCGATTCCGATCGCGTGCGAATAGCTGTGGGCGTCGCGACGTGCATCCGCGTCCGAGGCGACGAGGGAGTCGAGCGCCTCCATCGCCTCCTCGACCCCATCCCGATGAAGGGTCTCCAGGAGGTAGTCCTCCGCGGAGCAGCTGCGGGAACCCGGCCGCGCGCCGTTCTCGCAACGTCCTGCCTCCACATCGCCCTGCACGGCCGGGCTGTCCTGCGCGGCGCCGGTGGAGATTTCGAGGCATACGCCGGTGAGAACGACTCCGGCGATCAACCACTGCCGAGGTTTCATATTGGTCGCTGGTATCTCGTTGTTCTGCTGATGTGGTGTGCCCGAGCCTCTGCGAAGTTCGTTCCAGCCGCGGCACCTCAATTTACCGCCGCCGGCGTCCGAGACTCAATGAATGGCGTAGTCGTCTCCATGGGAGTCACGGCGGGCGAGGTGCCCGCGACGCGAATTTTCCGATAGGGCGCAAAGATTTCTCGTGCAGCCGACTCACGACCACCCTCGAGCCGTGTCGCCACGTTCGGTTTCCGGCCGGCGCGCCGATTCGAGGAGATAGCGGTTCAAGTCGTTGTATCCCAAGCGCTAAGATCCACTCGAAGCCCACTCCCGACGCCGCAACGTAGGCTCCGTTGAGGATGCAAGCCAGGAACGGGAACGGCGCTTGATACGGTCGGGCAGTCGTGTTGAAGATGCTTACAGCGCCGCCGTCCCGTACGCGACATCGTGTCAGGGATCGGCGATGACCAGCAATGGACGAGGTATGAATCCAGAAGAGGTCGGCACCGGAGCGGGCCGCTCGGCGCGATTGCGTATCGCCGCCGCCGCCGCGCTCGCAATCTGCCTCACTGTGGGCTCCTCACCGCTCCTCGAGGCTCAGCCGCCGGCCAACCCGATGCTCGCGGCCGATACGTTGAGCCCCCGCACGCCCGGCCTGTTTCAGAGGCGGGTGCTCTTCTCCCCCGACCACCCGAGCAGCCCGCTCGATGCGACTCGGGAGATCGACCTCGCGGACGTGGTGATCGAGATCGCTCCGCCATCGGAGGTCGGTCTCGCCGCGGCGTATGCCCGCCGCTACGGCATCTCCAACGAGCTGTCGATGCAGATCATCGAAAGCGCGATCGCGGAGGGTGTCGACCCGGGCCTGGCCTTCCGGCTGATCCGCGTCGAGAGCGTGTTCAGAAGGGATGCACGCGGCCCGGCGGGTGCCCTCGGCCTCACGCAGCTCATGCCGGCGACCGCTCGCAGTATCGACCGGAGCCTGCGGTCCGAGGCGCAGATCCTCGATCCGGAGACGAACCTGCGCACGGGGCTGCGGTATCTGCGGCGGATGCTGGACATGTATCGAGGAGACGTTCGCCTCGCGCTGCTCGCGTACAACAGGGGGGAGACCGCCGTGAACCGAGCGCTGAAGGCCGGGCGGGACCCCGAAAACGGCTACTCGAAGAAGGTCCTCACCGTTAGCGGCTCCGCCTACCAGGGGAATGGCGTGGCCCGGCGGCGCTGATACGCGGCCGTCCCCGACGCACCGATCAAGAGCGCCCGGTCCAGCACGGACCGGGCGCTCGTTTTGAGTTCAGGGGCGGAGTCAGTCTCTCGCCTCGGCCGCCGCGGTGAGGATTCGCTCCCGATGGTCGCGCTCCGCTGCCGCGAGCGACTCCCAGCCGCGCTCCCCGCGCCGCGTCACGACGTCTCTGGGCACGCGGGCGGTCGGCCAGGGGGCGGACGCCGCCTCCAATTCTCCACCGAAGAGCGTGAGCGAAACGTCCACCATCATGTCGGCGACGCGCCGCCGATCCCGGAGATCCAGATCGCCGATCGCCTCCAGCATCCGCACGGGCGCACGGCGATACGTTTCGGCGAGCAGGGTCCCCCACTCTCGCTCGATCGCCCTGGTCGGCAGCGCGCCGCCGATTCGGAAGAGCGCTTCGAGCGCTTCCCGATCGCCGGTCTGCGCCCTTTCGGCGAGGATGATACCGGCTTCGTCCCAGCGTGATTCCTCGGGATCCTCGTCGAGCTGGTCGTCGATCTCCTCGACCAGATCATCGGTATCGAGCTCGAGCCACGCTTCGTAAACCGGATCCCGGGGCAAGGGCTTCTTTCCGCCCCGCGAAGCGAGAGACGGATCGTAACCCTTCCGCAGATCCACGACTCGCGCACTCTCCTTCACCTTCTCGCCGCCGACGATGATCACCTCGGTGCCGACCTGCACGTTCTGGTACAGACGCTTGGCAAAGCGATTCTCCAGTCGGATGCACCCGTGTGAGACACGCTGGCCGATCAGCTCCGGGCGGTCGGTCCCGTGTATGGCGAGGCTCGGTGAGATATAGACCGCGGCATCGCCGAGCGTCCGCGTCATGTAACGGGAGGGATGGTTCACCGGCGGAACGGGCAGGTTGTTCTCGACGAAGAACCAATCCGGCGCGATCCAGACGGGATTCAGCTCCTTGTACTGCACCTGGAAGCGCCCCGTGGGGGTGGTGAACTCCCAGTCGTCGTCGTTCGTGATGACCCGCATGCCGGTACCGGTGCCCACCGGAGCGGACCAGAGGGTGAGGTCTCCCTGCTTGAAATAGAGCCTGTTCTCGTCGAGGTCGATCAGCACGGCGTACCGGCCGCGCTCGAGCGCATTCTTTTCGCTCTCGGGTGGATCGGAGTCGCGCGGTGAGCTGAAGGCCAGCGACTGCCCCTCGAGCGGAACGGCCGCGGCGCCCAGCGCGAAGAGCGCCGGTACGACGAGGGTTGCCAGTCTGTTGGCGAAGGGGCGCGGTGGCTTCATACGTCGTCCACAATCGTTCGGGGCGGAAGCTTCTCACTGACGGGGACGAAGGAGTGCAACTGATATGCCAGGCACTACTTAGCCTGGGCTGGGCTGGCACGCTGGCGAAGCGGCACACCACACAGCATATTGGCACCTCCGCGAACCAGAGCATTCTAGCCGTCCTCGGCGGGCGGACCCGCACGGTCCGGCCGCGTACCGGCGCAACGGTTCAGGACGCGAATCTGACGAGGAGAAACTCCGTGGAGCAGTGGGTCGTACACAAGTTCGGAGGGACCAGCGTCGCCAGTGCTGAGAGGTATCGGCACGTTGCGGGGATCCTGTCGTTGCGGCCCGAGTCGCGGCGGGCGGTCGTCGTGTCCGCGATGAGCGGCGTGACCGACATGCTGGTTCGCGCGGTGGAGCTGGCGGCACGGCGCGATCGTTCGTATCTCGAGACCCTCGACGAGCTCCGAGTCCGCCACCGCGACACGATCGCCGAGCTGGTCCCGCCCGAGCGTGCAGACGAGCTCTTCGAGCAGTTCTCGCGCGACTTCACCGATGTCGCCGACGTGCTGCACGCCACCTGGCTCCTGCGCTCGCATTCGGAGCGGGCGATGGACCTGGTGACCGGTTACGGCGAGATCTGGTCTGCACAGATGCTCGCGGCGCACCTCCAGTCCGTAGGTGAGGACGCGGACTGGCTCGACGCGCGCGAGGTGCTCGTCGTCGGGCACGTTCCCGGCGGACTCGAGGTCGACTGGCGCGCGAGCGGCGAGCGGCTGGAGGCGCTGGTGGAGCGGCGCGGCGGCACGCCGCAGACGCTCATCATCACAGGGTACGTCGCGTCGACCGCCGACGGCCTCGCGACGACGCTCGGTCGCAACGGCAGCGACTTTTCCGCGTCGATCTTCGGCGCCCTCCTCGAAGCGGCCCAGATCCATATCTGGACCGACGTTGACGGAGTGATGAGCGCTAACCCACGGCTCGTACCCGACGCGGTCCTGCTCGACGAGCTCTCCTACAACGAGGCGATGGAGCTGGCGTACTTCGGCGCGCGGGTGATCCACCCGAGCACGATGGCACCGGCCGTACGCCGCTCCATCCCGATCTTCATCCGGAATACCTTCCGCCCCGAGATCCCGGGCACCCGGATCCACCTCGGCGGCTCGTCGCGCTTCGACGTGAAAGGATTCGCGACCATCGAGGGCGTGTCCCTCGTCAACGTGGAGGGAACCGGGATGATCGGCGTGCCGGGAACGGCGCACCGGCTTTTCGGCGCACTTCACGAGGAGGGTGTCTCGGTCGCGATGATCTCGCAGGGCAGCTCGGAGCACTCGATCTGCTTCGTGGTGCCCGGCGACGTCGGCGAGCGAGCCCGAAAGGCGGTCGAGCGTGCATTCTTCGCGGAACGCCACTACGGCCAGGTGCAGACGGTGGAGCTCGTGCCGGACTGCTGCGTCCTTGCGGTCGTCGGCGACCGGATGGCCGGGCATCCCGGCGTGGCCGGAAAGTTTTTCGGCTCACTCGGCAAAGCTGGGGTGAACATCCGCGCGATCGCTCAGGGATCGTCGGAGCGCAACATCTCGGTCGTGATCGACAACGCGGAAGCGAGCCGCGCCCTTCGGGCGGTCCACGGCGGCTTCTACCTCTCTCCGCAGACGCTGTCGATCGGCGTCGTGGGGAGCGGCATCGTGGGCGGCGCCCTGCTCGACCAGCTGGCCGAACAGTCGCATCAACTGAAGACCGAGTTCAACCTCGACCTGCGGGTCCGAGCGATCGCGACGTCCAGGCGAACCGCGCTCGCTGACGGCCAGCTCGACCTGACCCGCTGGAGGGACGCGCTCGACCAGGATCACGTACCGACCGACCTCCGCGCGATCGCCGATCACGTCCATGCCGAGCACCTGCCGCACGCTGTCATTATCGATTGCACCGCCAGCGAGGCGGTTGCGCGGGAATACGCGGACTGGCTGGGCCGCGGCATCCACGTCATCACCCCGAACAAGCGCGCCAACACGGCCGAGCTCTCGTTCTATCGGGCCCTGCGCAGGACGAGCCGGGAGAACGGCGCCCGATATCTCTACGAAACGACGGTCGGCGCGGGCCTTCCGATCATCCAGACGCTGCGAGACCTCGTGCAGACGGGTGACGAGGTCTTCGAGATCGAGGGGATCTTCTCCGGAACGCTCTCCTACCTCTTCAACGTCTACGACGGTAGCCAGACATTCTCGGAGATCGTAGCGGATGCCCGCTCCCGCGGCTTCACCGAGCCCGACCCGCGCGACGACCTGTCGGGCATGGACGTCGCCCGGAAGGTCGTGATCCTGGCACGCGAGATCGGTCAGCCGCTCGAGCTGGGCGACGTCGACGTCGAGGGTCTGGTGCCCGAGGAGCTCGAGCACCTCAGCGTGCCGGACTTTCTGGGGGCGCTTCCGACGCAGGACGAGACGATGGCCGGGCTCTTCGACGAGGCGCGCCGCCGCGGCGAGGTCCTTCGCTACGTGGGACGCGTCGATCAGAACGGCAACGCCAGCGCGAAGTTGCGTAGCTATCCGCTCGACCATCCGTTCGCGCGCATTCAGCTGACCGACAACATCGTGCTGTTCAGGACGCGGCGTTATCAGCCGAACCCGCTGGTGGTACAGGGGCCGGGCGCGGGGCCGGAGGTGACGGCGGGAGGCGTCTTCGCGGACCTGCTTCGCCTCGCGAGCTCCCTCGGGGCGAGCCTTTGAAGCGGCAGCCGAAGCGGACCGCGACGGCGTTCGCCCCCGCGACCGTCGGCAACGCCGGGGTCGGCTTCGACCTCCTCGGCCATGCCGTCGTGAGCGTCGGCGATCGGGTGACGGTCACCCGTACCGAAGAGCGCACCGTCGTGGTCCGGTCCGAATCGATGAGCGTGCCGCACGACCCCGCCTCGAACACCGCGAGCGCCGGGCTGCTGCGGCTCATCGAGGACCTCGATCTGCCGTTCGGGTTCGCTGTCGTCCTCGAGAAGGGGATCCCGCTCGGATCGGGAATGGGCGGATCCGCCTCGTCCGCGGCGGGAGCCATCCTCGCGGCCAACCGCCTGCTCCCCGAGCCGCTCGACGAGACCGGACTGCTCCGCTACGGGATGTACGGCGAAGAAGTGGCGACCGGCTCCTTCCACCCGGACAACCTCGCGCCCTGCCTGTTGGGCGGACTGATCCTCTCGCTCGACCGGGACCCCCTCGAGGTGGTGCGGATCCCCGTCCCCGACTCCCTCTACTGCGTCGTCGTCCACCCGAGGCTGCGGCTCGATACCCGGGACGCGCGGCGCGTCCTACCCTCGCAGATCTGCCTCTCGGACCACGTCGCGCAGTCGGGCAAGCTGGCGGGGGTCATCGCCGGGTGCTTCCGCGGCGACATCGCGCTCATCGGAAAGTCGCTGGAGGACCTCATCGTCGAGCCGAAGCGGGCGCCGCTGGTGAAGGGGTTCGATGCGGTGAAGAGCGCGGCCCTGCGGATGGGGGCGCTCGGCTGTTCGCTCTCGGGCTCGGGACCGAGCCTCTTCGCATGGTGCGAGGGGCCGCTGCGGGGCGACAAGATCCGCGAGGCGATGATCGCGGCGTTCGCGGAGGCGGGTGTGGAGTCCCGGGGGTGGGTCTCGCCGGTCGGCGCACCCGGTGCTCAGATCGAGCACGAGGAGTAGCATGCGGTACATCAGCACCCGCGGCGGCGCGCCGGCCGTAACCCTCGGCGAGGCCGTCGAGCGTGGCCTCGCCCCCGATGGAGGGCTGTACGTCCCCGAGCGCTTTCCCGCGGTCGGGGTCGATCGTCTTCGCTCCGCGGCCGACCTGCCGGCGCTCGCGGAGGCACTCCTCGAGCCCTTCTTCGAGGACGACCGGCTCGTGGACGAACTGGGGGCGATCTGCCGCGAGGCCTTCAACTTCCCCGCGCCGCTGCGCCTTCTCGAGCGCGACACGGCCGTGCTCGAGCTCTTCCACGGACCCACCGCAGCGTTCAAGGACTTCGGCGCCCGGTTCCTCGCCGCCGTCCTATCCCGCCTGCAGCCTTCGGACGCGCGCCCGCTGACCGTTCTGGTGGCCACTTCGGGAGATACGGGCGGTGCCGTCGCGGCCGCGTTCGCGGGCCGTCCGGGTTTCGAAGTGCTCGTCCTGTATCCGAAGGGGATGGTCTCGGAACGTCAGGAGCGCCAGCTCACCTGCTGGGGCGGCAATGTCTCGGCACTCCGGGTCCGCGGCGACTTCGACGCGTGCCAGCGGCTGGTGAAGGCGGCCTTCCAGGACGAACGCCTGCGAGCGGACCGCCGCCTCACCTCCGCGAACAGCATCAGCCTGGGTCGCCTGCTGCCGCAGATGGTGTACTACGCCGCGTCGTCGCTCGAGTACGAGCGAGTACGAGGCGAAGCGCCGGGATACGTCGTGCCGAGCGGCAATCTCGGCAACGCCACGGCCTGTTTCTGGGCACGCCGCGCCGGTCTGCCGATCCGCGAGATCGTGCTGGCGACGAACGCCAACCGGACGTTGACGGCGTTCCTCTCCGCGGGCGAATGGCGGCCCCGGCCGACGGTCGCCACGCTGGCGACGGCGATGGACGTAGGGAACCCGAGCAACATGGAGCGATTGCTCCAGCTTCACGGTGGCGACGAGCCGACGCGCTCGGAGCTGCGGGCGCAGCTCGTCGAGGACCGGGAAATACGCGACCGCATCCGGGCAGGGATCGAACGATGGGGCCAGGTGTGGGATCCGCACACCGCCACCGCCGTGGCCGCGCGCGAGACGCTCGAAACCCCCCACTGGATCATCGTTTCTACGGCGCACCCCGCGAAGTTCGAGGGCATCGTCGAGCCGCTGATCGGGCGTGACGTAGAGGTTCCCGCCGCGCTGGCGGGGCTCCTCGATCGGCCGACGAGCTTCACCGAGATCGAACCCGAGCTGGATGAGATCCGGAGGGCGCTCTCGGACTGAGGACCACACCACCCATCTTCCCCCAGGAGAAGACCCCATGCACGAGATCATCGAGCGCCTGCTGGGCCGCTACGAGAAGGGCACCATCTCCCGCCGCGACCTGGTGCTCGGTCTCTCCACCCTCTTCCTGGGCGGCGGTCGACTCTCGGCTCAGTCCGCCCGCCGGCAGATCCCCCTCACCGGCCTCAACCACGTCAGCATTTTCGTCGAGGACCGCGACCGCTCCGTCGAGTTCTACCAGCGCCTTTTCGACATGCCGGTAATGAGCGTCCAGGAGAACGGCACCAACCTGGCGGCGGGCTCGGGCAACCAGTTCCTCGGGATCTACGAGGTGCCGAGCGCCGCTCCGCGCATCGATCACGTCTGCTTCACTACTCCGAACTTCGACGCGGACGCGATCATGGCAACGCTGAACGACAACGACGTGGAAGGACGGGTTCGGATGAGAGGGGAGACTGCGGAACTGTACTTCGTCGACCCGGACGGCATCTCCATCCAGATCCAGGACGATCGCTACTGCGGCGGCTCGGGGCGGCTGGGCGACGGCTGCTGAGCCGGGTCGGCTTGGCGCACGACTCCGCCCCCTCGTCATCCCGAGCGCAGCGAG
>JBBDRR010000061.1:1475-8932 GCA_040905395.1 Gemmatimonadota bacterium | reverse complement strand
ATAGGGACTTAGGGCCGATGCTCGCAGCCGAGCGCAGGGCTTCGGCGGGGGACGGCGTGCTGCGACCGGGCTCGACCCCCGTCTCCGACCCCTCCGCCTCCGCCGCCGAACCGGTGCCTGGCTCGGTACACCGGTGGTACAACGCCATCCTACCGGTGGCGGCGGTGGTCATCACCACCATCGCCGGCATCGTCTACACCGGGCTCGACAGTCTGGGCGGAACGAGTGCGGCGGTGTGGGACGTCGTCGGTGCCGGCGATCCCTTCCGATCGCTCCTCTGGGCTTCATTCGTCGGGTGCGTGGTGGCGATCGCGCTGGCCGTCTCGCAGGGGATCCTCAGGGTCGGCGAGGCGATGGAGGCGTGGCTGGGGGGGCTGCGGGCGATGCTGCTGGCGATCGTCATCCTCGTCCTCGCCTGGGGGCTCGGCGGCGTCACCGAAGCGCTCGGCACCGGCACCTACCTCGCCGATCTGCTGGGCGGAACGCTTCCACTTCCCCTCCTCCCCGTCCTGGTCTTCATCGTCGCAGCAGCGATCTCCTTCGCGACGGGTACTTCCTGGGGGACGATGGCCATCCTCTTCCCCGTCGTCGTCCCCCTCGCGATCGCGATGGGGGCCGGTATCGGCTTCGAGGGCGACGGCGACTACACGATCCTCCTCGGCGCGATCAGCTCCATCCTCGCGGGGTCGATCTTCGGCGATCACTGCTCTCCGATCTCCGACACGACGGTGCTCAGCTCCATGGCGAGCGCGTGCGACCACATCGACCACGTGCGCACGCAGCTCCCCTACGCGGTGCTGGTCGCGCTCGTCGGAATGCTCATCGGCGACATCCCGACGTCGTTCGGGCTGAACCCCTTCGTCTCGATCGCGGTCGGACTGGTGATCCTCTTCGCCGTGCTGCGGATGTTCGGGATGACGGGGTGGCGTCTCCCTATACCGCCGCCGCCTCGAAGCCTCGTTTCCGCATCAGCCCGCCGATCTCCGGATCGCGTCCCCTGAAAAGGCGGTACCCCTCGGCGGGATCGAGGCTGCTCCCCCTGGAGAGCACGCATTCGCGAAAGCGTTCGGCGATTTCGCGGTCGTATGGACCCGAGGCTTCGAGGAATGCCTCGTAGGCATCGGCGGTGAGGACGTCGGACCAGAGATACCCGTAATACCCCGCCGAGTATCCGTCGCTGGCGAAGGCGTGGGCGAACTGCGGCAGCCGGTGACGCATGGCGATCTCACGCGGCACACCGAGTCGCTCGATCGCCTCCTCCTCGTACGCCGCCGGGTCGATCGCCCGATCGCCCGCGAGATGCAACTCCATATCGACGATCGCGTTGACGAGGTACTCGACGGTCGCGAACCCCTGATTGAACCGCGCCGCGTTCTCGATCCGATCCACCACCTCGTCCGGTAACGGCTCACCCGTCTGGGCGTGGCGCGCGAAGCGTCGGAGCATGCGCGCGTCGGTGAGCCAGTGCTCGAGGAGCTGGGACGGAAACTCGACGTAGTCGCGCTCGCCAGGCGTCCCCGCGAGCGACGGATAGGTGACATTGGAGGCGAGGCCGTTCAACGCGTGACCGAACTCGTGGAACAGCGTGACCGCGTCGGTCCAGGAGATCAGCACCGGATCGCCCGGCCGGCTTCTGACGAAGTTCGAATTGTTCGAGACGAGCGTCGTGACCTCGCCCGCGAAGCGCTCCTGGTTGCGGTAGCTCGTCATCCACGCTCCGGACCGTTTCCCCTTGCGGGCGAAGGGGTCGAAGTAGAAGAGACCGAGGTGCCGCCCGGACTCGTCCGAGACCGCCCACACCTCCACGTCCGGATGGAAGACGGGAACGTCCGCGACCCGCTCGAAGCGATATCCGAAGAGCTCTCCGGCTACCCAGAACATCCCGTCCCGCAGCCTGTCGAGCTGGAGATAGCTGGCGAGGGCGTCGTGATCGAGGTCGTAGCGGTCGCGTCGAACCTTCTCGGCGTAGTAGCGGTAATCCCAGGGCTCCACGCGGAAGTCGTGGCCCTCGGCATCGACGATCTCCTGCATTGCCGCGACTTCCTCCCCTACACGCGCCACCGCTGGCGTCCAGACCGCCTCCAGCAGTTGCATGGCCGCCTCCGGGGTCTTCGCCATCTGGTTCTCGAGACGCAGGTGCGCATGCGTCGGGTATCCGAGGAGACGGGCACGCTCGGCCCGCAGAGCGAGCACCTCCGAGATGATCGCCTTGTTGTCGTGGTCGCCGCCCATGTCGCCCCGTCCGGTGAACATCCGCCACGCCCGCTCACGCAGGTCGCGCCGCGTGGCGTAGGTCAGGAAGGGGACGACCGATGAGCGTGTGTTCGCGATCGCCCACCTGCCTTGCGCGCCACGCGTCTCCGCGGCCGCCGCCGCCGCTTCACGGGCGGACCCCGGCAGCCCGTCCAGATCCGCTTCGCTCTCGAGGACGAGAGCGTACTCGGCCTCGTCGGCCAGGAGGTTGGCGCTGAATCTCGTGAAGAGCGTCGACAGCCGCTCGTTCATCTCCGCTACCCGCGCCTTCGCCCCGCCCTCCAGCTTTGCACCCGCCCGCACGTGATTCGTGTAATAGAGCCACGTCAGGCGCTGCTGCTCGGGCGTCAGGCCCTCCTTCTCCGCCGTTTCGTGGACCGCCTCGATTCGTCGGAAGAGCCCTTCGTCCTGGCGAACGCGGTCCCAGTGGGCGGTCAGCTTCGGGTTCATCTCCCGCTCCAGCGCCTGGAAGGCAGGGCCGGTGAGGTTCGATCCCCACACCCGGTAGACCGCCCCGACCCGATCCACTAGCCTGCCCGAGCGTTCCAGCGCCTCGATCGTGTTCCGGAAGGTCGGTGGCTCGGGGTCTTCGACAATCTCGACTATTTCCGTGATCATTTCTCGCATACCCTTGTACAGGGCGGGCTTGAAGTGATGTATCTCGATTGCGTCGAAGGGCGGGAGACCTCCATGAGGGCCGGGCCATTCTGCGAGCAGCGGGTTCTGTTTCGAGTGTGCCATCATCCCTTCTATCTGTAGCGTTTTCGCACGTCTCAGGCGCTTCCAGGGTTGGCCGCCGCCCGCCGCGTGCGGCGCTGGATGTTGTCTCCGCTAGCCCGCGGGGGCGACGAGAGCGAGCGCTGCCGCTGCCCGGCCGGCAATCTCCTGGCCAATGGAGATCGAGGCGGTGGCCGCGGGACTCGGAACGTTGATCGCGTGCAGGGCTCCCCGCCCCTCGACCCAGAGGAAGTCGTGGACGAGCTCTCCCGTGGGGAGCATCGCCTGGGCGCGTACGCCCGCGCCTCCCTCGACCAGGTCGTCGGCGGCAACCTCGGGCACCAGCCGCCGCAGCGAAGTCAGGAAGCGATGTTTGCTCAGCGACTGCCCGAGCTCCCTGGCGACCATCCGGGGATGCCGGGCGGCGAATCGCCAGAGGCCCGGGAAGGTCATCGACTCGGCGAGGTCGGCGAGCCGCACGTCCGACCGCCGATACCCCTCGCGGGCGGTGGCGAGGACCGCGTTCGGACCTGCCTCGATACCGCCGGTGATGCGGCGGGTGAAGTGTACGCCGAGAAAGGGGAAGCCGGGCTCGGGAAGCGGATAGATCAGGTTGCGGACCAGCCCTTCCCTGTCCTGCCGGAGCCGGTAGTATTCGCCTCTGAAGGGAACGATTCGAGCTGGTGACCGCACGCCGGTCATCTCGAGCACCCGGTCGGCATGGAGGCCGGCGCAGTTGACGAGGTAGTCGGCCTCCATCGTCCCCCGTCCGGTCTCCAGGTACCACACGCCGTTGCGGCGGGTGATCGCGCGAAGCTCCTCGCCCGTAAGAATCCGGCCCCCGGCGGCGAGCACGTCTCCTTCGAGCGCACGGCAGACGGAGGGGAAGTCCGCAATCCCTTCCTCGGGTACGTGGAGCGCGGCCACGCAGCGGGCGTGTGGTTCCATCTCCCGTACCTGGTCCGGCTCCAGGAGGCGAAGGCCGCGCAGCCCGTTCGCGCGGCCCTGCTCGAGCGTCGCATGCAGCAACGCCATCTGCGAGGAGTCGGTCGCGAGCACGAGCTTACCGCAGACGTCGTGGGCGATTCCGTGGTGTTGGCAGTACTCGACCATCGTGCGGATGCCGCGGCGCGCGAGCCGGGCCTTCTGAGAGCCCGCGCGGTAGGCGAGGCCGGCATGCAGCACGCCGCTGTTGTGGCTGCTCTGGTGCCGCCCGACGGCGATCTCCTTCTCCAGCACCGTCACCGACGCCCGCGGGGAGGCGTCGAAGAGGGCAAGCGCGGTCGACAGGCCCACGAGGCCGCCGCCGACGACCACGATGCGATATTCCTTCATGCCAGGCTATCGAGAGGAAGAGTAGAGGGTGGCAAGACCGTCATCCTGAGCGCCAGCGAGGGATCCGCACCTTTTTGAGCCGGACAGGTACGGATCCCTCGCTCCGCTCGGGATGACGGGGTCTCGGGATGACGGGGTTTGGGACTCACGCCTTCTCCGCAAACGGATCCCTGACGTAGACCTTCACGATCTCGCCGCCTCTCACCACGACCTGGCCTGCAGGTGCACCGGGCCGCTTGCGAACGTCGGCCGCACGACAGAGATGGACGTCGACCTTGCCCCCGGCGCCGCGCGCCTTCGAATGGAACGCCGCGAGCTGCGCCGCCGCCTCGACGATCTCCCGCGCGCTCCTTCCGACCAGGATCTCCCAGCCGTCTCTCTCGTACGTCCGGTATCCGACAGCGGCCGAATCTCGTTCCGTCATGGTCGTCCGTATTGCGTAGCCGGCGATCGTGCCCTCCATGCCGACAGGTCGGCGCGGTCAGGCCGCAGGCGGCGCCGGTCGGGTATCCACCACCGTCGTCAGGGGCTGGTCTCGGCCGACGTTCTCGGTATCGATGGCCGCGCGATAGAAATTCTCTCCGGTTACCGGGAATCCGGCGAGTCGCCGGAGAAGCGCGAGCTGTCCGGTATGGGTCAGCGCATCCGCCAACGGTCCCTGTAGCAGTCGGAGCACCACCGCGCTTTCCAGCGTGTCTTCGGCCGCGAAGAGGGCGGAGAGGGTCGCAAGAAGCTCGTGCAACCGCTCGATCTCGGCGTCGAACGAGTCCGCCGGTTCGAGCCGGGTCCGCGGCTCGCTGCGCAGGCCGACGATCGTCAGGTGCAGCAGACCGTTCATATGGTGCAGCACCTCGTGCGGAGTTCGCACGTCGCCGCCGGCCGCGAAGCCGCCGAAATCTGGCGGCGCGTCGTTGAGCGCGTGCTGCGTCCGGTAGGCGAGGGCGGCCAGCAGGTGGCGGAGGAGGTGCTTCGAAGTCGTCATGCTTTCACCCTTCTGGATGGCGGTGGATCTCCCGGCACGAACCGCGGCGGTCGGACTGCTCTGCGTCGATCCTTGAGGATAGCCGCTCGGAACTTTCACTGACAGAGTGCAGTAGAGCGTCATGAGATGCAGTCCCCGCCGTTGGGTAATTTGCAGGAAACCCCGATCATGAGATCAACGAGCAGGCTCGTCCCGATTGCCGGCCTCCTGGCCACCGTCGCCCTGACACTGCCGACGGCCAGTCCAGCGCAGAGCTCGGGTGATGGATTCCTCTTCGAGCCGCCTTCCGTCGTCCTCAACCTCCACGGCGGCTATTCCCGCCCGGATGCGGGGAGTGAGTTCTTCTCTTTCGTGACGGACCTGCTGACGCTCGGAAAGCGGGATTTCCACGGCCTGGCGGTCGGCGGCACGCTCTCGGTACCTCTCTCGTCCCGGCTGGACGCCTCAGTGTCGAGCACCTATTCTGGACGGGTCAGTGATTCCGAGTTCCGCGACTGGATCGGTGGTGACGACCTGCCCATCGAGCAGAGCACCCGATTCGAGAGAGTGCCGGTCACCGCCAGCGCGAAGCTCCACCTTCGACCTCGGGGCCGCTCGGTCGGCAGCCTCGCCTGGGTACCGAACAGGTACGCTCCGTACCTGGGAGCCGGTGGCGGGGCGGTCTGGTACCGATTCGTGCAGCAGGGAGAGTTCGTGGACTTCGAGGATGAGAGCGTGTTCGCGGACGAGCTCGATTCCAGCGGCTGGGCACCGGCCGCGCAGGCGTTCGCGGGCGTCGAGTTCTCCCTTTCGCCGCGAATCGCGGTGACGACCGAAGCGAGCTACCTCTGGGCGAGCACGAAGCTGCAGGGCGACTTCATAGACTTCGACCGCATCGACCTTTCCGGGTTCTCAGCAACTGCCGGCTTATCCCTGAGGCTCTAACCGCAAGGCGCGCATGACCATCACGATATCCACGAAGCCCGCTCCCTTCCACGCCGGCGTTCCGCTCTTCGGCGCCGTACTGGCTGCGCTCCTGCTTCTCGCCATCGCCCCGGCGCGTACCGCGGAGGCGCAGCGCTCCGGAGGGCCCGGTTGGAACGCGTGGCTCGGTTGCTGGGAATCGGTAGAGGTGGTCGGTCCGGGGCAATTCCAACCTGGCGATCGTTCGACGGTCTGCGTGCTGCCGACAACCGCCGACGATGCGGTGGAACTCGCCACGATCGCGGAGGGCACCGTGGTGTCGCGGGAGCGCCTCGTTGCCGATGGTACGCAGCGCCCGACGGAGCGCGACGGCTGCGCCGGCTGGGAGAGCCTCGCCTGGTCCGGTGACGGCGCGCGCCTTCATCAGCGGTCCCACTTCGACTGCCCCGGCAATCTGCAGCGAACCGCGAGTGGTATTCTGGGCTTCTCCACAGACGGCCAGTGGCTGACGGTACAGGCCGTCGACGTCGGAGAGTTCACCGACGTCCGCGTCATCCGCTATCGCGCCGCGACTGCACCGCCCTCGATCGCCGCCGAAGTTGCGGAGTCGCTGCAAAATCGGACGATGGCGCTCGACGCGGCGCGCTCTGCCGCATCCGCGCCCGTCGGCGTCGACGACGTGACCGAAGCTACCACGGTGGTCGACGTCGCGGCGGTCGAGGCCTGGCTCGTCGAGAACGGCCAGGCGTTCGACGTCGATGGAGCCGGGCTTCTTCGCCTGGCCGACGCGGGCGTTCCGACACGAGTCATCGACCTGATGGTCGCCCTCTCCTATCCCGATGTCTTCGCCATCGACCGTGCGGCTCGCGAGGGTGAGATGCGCGAGGACGACAGACCTCTTCCCCCCCGCCGCGCTGGGCCTGTCGCCGTTCTGGACCCCTGGTACTCGCCCTACGGATACCGCGGGTACAATGGCCGCTACGACCGCTACGGTCGCTACGGGCGGTGGTACGGTCCGCCGGTGATCGTGGTGCGCGAACCACCTCGCGATGAGGATGATGCGGGGCGGCTCGTGAATGGGCGGGGCTACACCCGCGGCTCGGGCGGCGGCGCATCCTCCCGTGGTACGGGCGCCGCGTCGGGCCCGCGGCCGAGCGCCGGCGGGTCCGGCTCCGACGATTCCGGACGTTCCACCGGTCGCACGGCCAAGCCGAGGCCGGACTAGCCGCGGACCGGTCTGCCAGCTATAGACGAGAGCGGGGGGGGG
>JBBDRR010000061.1:0-1465 GCA_040905395.1 Gemmatimonadota bacterium | reverse complement strand
AATCGATTTCCGCCGCCGCTCTCGTTCACACATCGGGGCGACCAGCCGCCCCTACCCTACTTCGCCAGCGGATCGGGCCTCATCTGGAAGTGCACGACCTGGCTCGTCGTCCCCTTTCCGCCCTCCATGTGGAACGGTGTCCGGGTGCTCACGGTCGTCCAGAGCCCCCTTCCCTTCCAGCCGCCGTTCGGATCGTCGATGCGGCCGTCCATCCACTTCGTGTAGTAGCCGGCCGGGTACGGGACGCGGAGAGTCACCCACTCGCCGTCATCCAGTACTAACAAGCCCTCCGCCCCATTTCCCGTGTTGATCGGCGTGTTCTCGCCGAACCCCGCGACGTCGAACTGGTCGACCCAGGTGTAATAGCTGGCCTCGGCGCTACCCGGCAAATCCACGCCCTGTACCTGTGGAAGCGGCTCGGTGTAGAACGTCCAGCCCTCGGGACAGTGCTGTCCAGTGGCGTCGGGGCCGTTCAGCGGCCCGGTGCACTTGCTACGATCGAGGCTGGCCATGTGGCCGCTCGCCAGCGCGACCCAGAAGACGCCGTTCCGGTCGACGTCGCCCCCTCGCGGTCCGAAGCCTTCGACCGGGTTGCCGTCGGGTCCCAACGGCAGCTCGTACACCTCGGCGAGTGCCGTCTCAGGGGGGTTGTCACCCGGGTCGAGCCGGATCACGGCGCCGGGATAGCTGAGATGCGTCCCCCAGACGGAGCCGTCCGGCGCGGGTGAGACGGCGTAGAACGCGCCGCCGAAGCGCTTGTCCATCGTGGGGTCAACCGGCTGATTGGGCTCGACGTACGCATCGCGCTGACCGTTGCCGTTCGTATCCATGATCAGTGCCGTCCAGCCCTGCGCCGCCTCCTCGTCCCCGGTTTCGAGGAGCATTCGGGTATTCACCCATCCAACGACCTGGCCCCCACCGCTCGTCCAGAGGGTGTTGTCCTCGTCTTCGGCGAACATCAGGTGGTGGGTGCTGAAGCAGGTACGGACCAGAGTGAACTCCTCGGTTGGAGGATCGTACATCGACACGTGGCGTCCGGCACGTTCGAGCGGGTACAGCTGCGCGGCAGGATGATCGGAACCCTCGCGGCAGAACTCCGGGTTGTCGGCGGGACCCACCGCCTGGGTGAACCAGACCCTACCCTCCTGGTCGAGCATCGGGTTATGCACATTCCCGCGGCTGTTCCAGATAGCCTCGTCAGCCCAATACGGCGATGATGCGAAGCCTTCCTGCATCGACCCGATGGACGGTGGAGGATCTCGGAAGACGAGCGGGACCTGGCTGGCCGTGTGGCTCTCGGGATCCAGCACCGGGATGTAGTCGGCACTCGCTTCCAACGCGCCGTACACTGGCCCGTCCGCGTTCACCGTGGGATCGCGCCGGTCCGTCGACACGATGTCGTGCTGGTACGCCCTGGGATCCGCCCAGTCCCACATCGTGATGACCACGTTCCGCTCGACCCCCG
>JBBDRR010000060.1:0-8963 GCA_040905395.1 Gemmatimonadota bacterium | reverse complement strand
CGGCGTTTCCGCCTACAGCAACGACGACCTCTTTCAACAGGATGCCCTGCTGGAGGGCGTGCTCGACGGGATCGAGCGTATCATCGAGGCGAGCCGCGAGCTGCTCCCGGTACTCCTGATCGGCGCCCCCCTCCGCTTCGAGGGCAAGCTCTTCAACTGCGCGGTCGTCATCCACGGCGGACGCGTCCTCGGCATCGTGCCCAAGAGCTACCTCCCGAACTACCGCGAGTTCTACGAGCCGCGCCAGTTCACCTCCGGCCGCGCGGCGATCCTCCACGACGTCCCCTTCCTCGGCGAGACGGTGCCCTTCGGCAACGATCTCGTCTTCGACGCGGCGAACGTTACCAACCTTGCGATCTTCGTCGAGATCTGCGAGGACGTCTGGGTTCCCGTTCCCCCCAGTACCTGGGGCGCACTGGCCGGCGCAACGGTCGTCGCAAACCTCTCCGCCAGCAACATCACCGTCGGCAAGGCAGAGTACCGACACAAGCTCTGCGCCGCTCAGTCCGGCCGCTGCGTTTCGGCCTACATGTACTCGGCCGCCGGCCCCGGCGAGTCGACGACCGATCTCGCCTGGGACGGGCACGCGCTCATCTACGAGAACAACGACCTGGTCAGCGAGTCGACCCGCTTCGCGTCCGAGGAACAAATCATTGTGGGTGACATCGATCTCGACCGTCTCGCCCAGGATCGCGCGCGGCTCACCACCTTCACCGATAGCGCCGCCGAGTACCGGGAACGGGTGCGGGGCGTCCGCCGGGTGACGTTCGAGCTGCCGCTGCCGGAAGGCGCCGTCCCTCTGGAGCGCACGATCGAGCGGTTTCCGTTCGTTCCCAGCAATCCCGAGGAGCTCGACGGCCGGTGTTTCGAGGCGTACAACATCCAGGTCCACGGCCTGATGAAGCGTCTCGCGAGTACGGGCATCGAGAAGGTGGTCATCGGCGTCTCGGGCGGGCTCGATTCCACCCAGGCACTGATCGTCGCTGCCCGGACGATGGACCGTCTCGGCCTTCCTCGTGAGAACATCCTCGGTTTCACGATGCCCGGCTTCGCGACGAGCGAACGGACGCGGGAGAACGCGCACCGCCTGATGGATGCGCTCGGCGTAACGAGCGAGGAGATCGACATCCGGCCCAGCGCGACGCAGATGCTCGAGGACATCGGCCACCCCTTCGCGAAAGGGGATCCGGTTCACGACGTAACCTTCGAGAACGTGCAGGCGGGGGAGCGCACGTCGCACCTCTTCCGGCTCGCGAACCACCGCGGAGGATTGGTCCTGGGGACTGGAGACCTCAGTGAGATCGCGCTCGGCTGGGCGACGTACGGCGTCGGCGATCAGATGTCCCACTACAACGTAAACGCGTCGGTGCCGAAGACGCTGATTCAGTACCTCATCCGCTGGGTGGTCGGTACGGGCGAGTTCGGAGATCGGGCGAACGAGGTTCTGCTTTCGATTCTCGATACTGAGATCTCGCCCGAGCTCGTTCCGGCAGGGGAGGAGGGGGAGGCGATCCAGAGCACGGAAGCGGTCATCGGGCCGTACGAGCTGCAGGACTTCAGCCTCTACTACGTGTCGCGATTCGGCTTTCGACCCAGCAAGGTCGCGTTCCTGGCGCTCCACGCCTGGGGCGACGCGGGTCGAGGTGTGTGGCCGTCGCTGATTCCTCGGGAAAAGCGGGCGGCTTACGAGCTGGCTACCATCCGCAAGTGGCTGGAGGTGTTCCTCTTCCGATTCTTCCAGATTAGCCAGTTCAAGCGCTCCGCGATGCCCAACGGACCGAAGGTCGGGTCCGGCGGCTCACTCTCGCCGCGCGGCGACTGGCGCGCTCCCAGCGATTCCGAGGCCACGGTGTGGCTGGAAGAGCTGAAGCGGAACGTGCCGGAGTCCTGAGGAGAAGGCTCCCTCCGAACGTCATTCCCGGCGCACGCCGGGATCCAGCCAACACCGACCCCCGAACCGGCCGTCTCAACCCCCGTGCGCCGGAGCCGGCATCGGCTGCTGCTGTGTGAGGCAGTGCAGCGTGCCGAGCCCCCATACGAGATCGACCGCGTGGATCCCCACCACCGTCCTCTGCGGGAAGAGCTCGGAAAGGATGTTGAGCGCCACCCGGTCGTTCGCATCGTTGAACGTCGGAACCAGCACGACGCCGTTCGCGATATAGAAGTTCGCATAGCTTGCCGGAAGCCGCTGACCGTCCATCAGTACCGGGTCCGGAAAGGGGAGGGTGACGATTCGGAGGCCCCCCGGGAAGCTCTCCGCCGCGCGCTTCAGCCGCTCGAGGTTCTTCAGCGTGCGCGGGTGGTTCTCGTCCGCGGGGTCTTCCTCGTGAGCCAGGACGATCGTACTCGTATCTGTGAATCGTGCGAGGTCGTCGATATGGCCATGGGTGTCGTCCCCCACGATCCCCTCTCCGAGCCAGATCGTCCGCTCGATCCCCAGGTATTCCGTGAACACACGTTCGTAGTCCTCGCGCGACATTCCCGGATTGCGCACCTGGACGTCCGAAAGGAGCCACTCCTCGGTTACCAGGAGAGCGCCCGTCCCGTTCGTCTCGATTCCGCCCCCCTCGAGCACGAGCGGCTCTCCGTCCGGTCGATACGCGACGACGGAGCGTGACGCGGTAAGCTCCGCGACCGCGCCGCACACCCTCTCGTCGCGCAGGAAGTTGTCGTACTTCGCCCACCCGTTGAAGCGCCAGCGGATCCACTCGAATCCCGATGGCCCGTAGACCCCTGTCGGTCCGGAGTCGCGCAGCCATATCCGGTCGGTCGGGACGATGTGCAGCGAACAGTGGGACAGGTCGACCGAGTGCGCCTGGAGCGTCTCGACCGCCGAGTCGCGCACCGCCTCGTCGTGACACAGAATCTCCACTCGCTCGTACCGGTGGAGGACCCGGACGATCTCCGCGTAGACCCACGGGATCGGCTCGAACTTTCGCGGCCAATCGGGTACGTGGTGCGGCCATCCGATCCAGGTGGCTGCATGCGGCTCCCACTCCGCGGGCCAGCGCCTCCCGCTCCCTTCGCTCATCCCAGATAACGATTGAGGATCGCACCGTACGCATCGATCCGGCGGTCGCGGAGAAAGGGCCAGTTCCGGCGGGTGTATTCGATCTGCGACGGATTGCACTCGGCGATCAGGACCTCCGGTCCGGTCCCCGCTTCGGCGAGCATTCTGCCGAACGGATCACAGATGAAGGAGTGTCCGAAGAACTCGATCCCGTCGGTCCCCGGCTCCGGCTCGTGGCCGACTCGGTTGGCAGCCGCGACATAGACGCCGTTTGCGATGGCGTGGCTGCGTTGGATCGTCCGCCACGCGTCCGCCTGTGGACCGCCCCACTCCTCCTTCTCCGACGGGTGCCAACCGATGGCGGTAGGATAGAAGAGCACCTGGGCGCCCATGAGGGCGGTGATCCGGGCGGCTTCGGGATACCACTGGTCCCAGCAGATGAGCACACCGATGCGCCCGAACCGCGTATCGAAGGTGCGGAACCCTCCCGGTCCCTCCGGCGAGGCTCCGTGCTGATAGATCTCGCCCGGCGTGAAGTAGTACTTCTCGAAGTAGAGCGGATCCTCGGGAATGTGCATCTTCCTGTAGATCCCGAGGAGCGACCCGTCGGCGTCCACGACGGCCGCGGAGTTGTGATAGAGCCCGGGTCCGCGGCGCTCGAACATCGGCACGATGATGACGACGCCGAGCTCGCGCGCGATCCGCTGCATCCGTTCGACCGTCGGTCCCGGAATCGGCTCTGCAAGGTTGAAGCGTTCGGCGTCGGTCACCTTACAGAAGTACGGCGCATCGAACAGCTCCTGGAGACAGATCACCTGTGCTCCCCGGGCCGCCGCCTCGCGGATCGACTCCTCGTGCCCGGCGAGGGTCGACTCCTTGTCGATTCCGACCGCGCGTTGGACGACACCTATCTGGAACGCACCGCTCATCGATTTCTCCTTCACTTGATCCGACCCTGAAGGCTGGGGATATGCCATCGCGCCGACCCGATGCGCAATGGGTACGGGGGCGCGCCGCTGCGGCACAAAAAAGGGGGCGAGGCTTCCGGCCTCGCCCTCGGGAGTCGAGCTGGCGCCGACGTCAGGAGAGGGTCGGCTGGGCGATCTCCGGCCGACGGATCATCCGCCAGGTAGGCAGTCCACGCGTTCCCGAGGCCTCGCCGATCACCTCGAAGCCGAACTGCTGGAACGTCTTCCGGCTGACTTTGCTCGTGGTCTCCAGATACGTGGGCATGTCGTCGGCGTCGGCTCTCGCGAGGCCATGTCTCATGAGGGCGGATCCCACTCCCTTCCCCTGATGCATCGGGTCGACACCCATGACGACGAGGTACCAGTGCTTTCCGGGGAGGGCCTGCGCGTGCTCCTTCTCCAGGGCGGTCATCGAGGTGAGCAGCCGGAGGGTCGAGCCGACGCCGATCGAGAGAGGGGCCAGGGGGAGTCCGGCAGCGATCTTCCTCCCCAGCGTGATCCGTTCGGCTCCTGGCGGCATCCAGATTCCCACACCGGCCATGTCCGGCGCCGCATCCACGATCCCACCATCCGCCGCGATCCGCAGCAGCCATCGGTGGTACCAGTCCAGACGCCGGTCCCGGGTGTTCTCGTCCGGAAAGTGGTGGAGCGACGCCGGGTCGTCCTTGAGCGCACGGCTGAGCACGCCGGCTGCGACGTCGACCTGATCGGGCTTGAGACGAGCGACTTCCATCGATACTCCTGGTTGGCTTCGGATATACTGGGATCGATCGCGGTAGGCATCTCGGGGACGCGGGCCGCGGACCGTGCGGTGGTCTCGGAACCCGGCCGGCCCGGGTGTGCCGCTCGTCTGATTATGCGTGCCATCGTGCCCGTCGTCCAGCGGGACGGCACGGGAAAGGGATCCGGATCGCCCGTTCGGACTACTTCAGGCGAACTCGCCTTGAGTGCACGACGAGCGGCCTCTAGATTGACGGCACCCTAACAAGTACAACGGAGAACGGAAGATGGCGAAGACCTGTCCCGGCTGCGGCACGAAGACGAGCGGCAAGTTCTGCTCGAGCTGCGGTGGTTCCCTCGATCAGTCCAGGGCCTGCACCGGCTGTGGGAACACGATTCCGCTCGGAGGCAGGTTCTGCAATATGTGCGGGGTTCCTGTCGCGGGCGCCGTTCCGCCCGGGGCAGCGCCTCCGGCAGCGGGTTCGGGAATCGGCCCCAACGTGCCATGGATCGTCGCCGGTGCGGCGCTCCTCGCGCTCGTGGTGGCCGTGGTCGCGCCGCGATTCACGTCATCCGACGCGCCGCAAGCAGCGGCTCCGCCGATCACCGGACCGGCCGCGCCGACCGCCGGCACGCCGCCCGACCTGAGTGGAATGACGCCGCGCGAGGCGGCTGATCGGCTGTTCAACCGCGTGATGGAGAGTGTCGCCACCGGGGATACGGCACAGGCGCTGGCCTTCGCCCCCATGGCGATTTCGGCATACGGGATGGTCGACCAGATCGATACCGACGGCCTCTACCACCTGGCGGTGCTCCAGTTGGTGAGCAGCGACCCCGAGGCCGCCCGCGAGACCGCGGACCGGATCCTGGCCATTGTCCCGGAACACCTCTTCGGCCTCTTCACGGCTGCCCAGGCCGAGACGATCCTCGGCAACGACGAGGCCGCCGGTGAGCTCTATTCGCGGTTCCTCTCCAGCTACGACACCGAGCTCGCCGAGGACCGTCTCGAGTACTCGGACCACGCGCAGGTGCTCCCGAGCATGAGGGCGGAAGCGGAGCAGCGGGCGGGTTAGTCTAGGATTCGCTCCGTGAAGGCGAGTTCCTGAAGTTGTCGAGGTCGAGCCGGGTTCGCCGGTGGAACGTGCTGCAGAAAGTCGCGAACCGGACGGATATCGGTCTCCCGGTCGCCCGAGGGGGCGTGGACGGCGCCCGCCTAAAGCCCGGTGGGACGGTCGATGAAGAAGCACTCGAGCCCGAGCTCCTGTTCGATATGCTCCTGCAACGCCCGGAGACCCCATACCTCCGTCGCGTAGTGGCCACCGAGGAAGAGGTTCACCCCACCCTCCGCCGCGTCGAAATAGTGATGATGCGCACCCTCGCCCGTGATGAACGTGTCGAGCCCCGCCGCGCGCGCCGCGGCGACCTTGCTCCCCGCGCCACCGGTGATCACCCCGACTCTTTCGATCCGCTCCGGTCCCCCCGGGACCATCTTGACCCTTCCTCCGAGCACCTCGTCGAGCCGCGCCGCCAACGCCTCCCGCCGGATCTGCAGCTCTCCCCACACCCCCAGCGGCGGACCGTTCGAACCGCCGAACGTTCCCGATAGCTCGATCCCCAGCTCCCGCGCCAGACCCACGTTGTTGCCCAGCTCTGGATGCACGTCGAGCGGCAGGTGCGAGCTGTACAGCCCCACGTCCGCCGCGATCAGCGCGCGTACTCGCCGGTATCGCCTGCCCGTCAGCGGCTGCGCTCCGTCCCAGAAGAGACCATGGTGCACGACCAGAAGGTTGGCATCACCACGTATCGCTTCCTCGATCGTCGCCTGCGTCGCATCGACCGCAAGCGCGACCCTCGAGATCCCTGCCTCACACTCGACCTGGACTCCGTTGAGCGCGGCGGGGTGGTCGGGAATATCCCGTGTCCGCAACAGCTCGTCGAAGTGGCTGGCAATCTCCTGAAGCGTCATCTCACTGTCTGCGACGGAATCTTTCCACGATTGTGGGAAATTCCCGTGGATAAGTGGGTGGATTGCTTGTGGAAAATCTGCAACTCCGATCGCAGCAAGGAGTTGCCGGTTTTGCAACATTGTGGAAAATTTTGGATCGCGGGCCGATCCTACTTGTGTGCCTCGGCGGGTTCGCCGGCTTCGGAACGCTGCTTCTCCTTGTCGTCATCCTCCCGTTTCGCACCGTTCTCGGCGTTCCGGGCGTCCGTGGTCGCAGCATCGGGAGATGCCGCACCTCTAGCCGCATCGTCGCGTTTGGGCGACCCGGTGGCAGCGTCGGAGCGGGAAGGACCGGCCGGCTGCCCGACGGCTCCCCGGTGCTGGGAAGCTCCGGCGGAGTCGTCCGCCACGTCCTCTTCGATGATCTGGACCTGGCCGGCGAATCGAGCGCCCTCCTCGAGCTTCAGGCGCTCGGCGCGCGTCCGAATCTCTCCGCTAACGGTACAGGTGCTCTGCAGCTCGAGCCGATTTCCGGCGACGATGGAACCGCTGACGGTCCCACCGATCACGGCGTCTTCGGTGAAGACATTGCCGTCGACGATACCGCCCTGCCCGAGGATCACTGCCTTGCCTGCCTTGACCGTACCACGCACCTCGCCTTCGACCCTCACGATGCCCTCGGTGGTGATGTCGCCGACGACGGTCATTCCCTGCCCGATGATGGAGATGGCTGCGTCGCCGCTGGCGTTACGGGTCGGAGCGGGAGCCCGGTCGCGGGCCTTCTGGGGCTGGGGCTCGTTCTTCTTGAAGATGGCCATGTTCCGGCTGGGTTCGATGTTACCGGCTGCGGTCGCCGGATCTCAGGGCGCCGTGACGACCTGGCGCGGATCGATCGGCTCGCCGTCCTTCCAGATCTCGAAGTGGAGGTGCGGTGCCGTGGATGTGCCCGTGTTGCCGCTGAGGGCGATCACCTGGTTCTGTTCGACTTCGTCGTTGGCCACGACATACAGTTCCGAGGCGTGCCCGTAAACCGTCTCGTAGCCCTCCGGATGCTGAATCCGGACGTACTTGCCGTAGACGTCGTCCTCTCCCGCCTCCGTGACGAGGCCGGTGCCGGCGGAACGGACGTACGAGCCTTCAGCGATGGCGATGTCTATTCCGGGGTGTTGCCCCGGGATGATCCCGAGATGCTCGCGCGTTACGAAGCCGCGCTGCGTGAGCGGCCATGCGTCGGGGACCGACGCCTGGCCCGAATCACGTCGGATCGGCTCAGGCAGCGGAGTCTCGCCGATCGCGGGCAACCAGATGCTGCCGGGGTCGCTCGGACGATTTGCGCCGAGCATGTCGCGAACCTGCGTGTACTGCCCTTCGAGACGACGAAGAGCGAGCGCCAGCTCCTCCACCTGTTCCAGCTCGTTCTCCAGGCGGGTGATCTCTCCCTGAAGCCCTGGTACCCGCGCAGCCTGGCTTCCCACATAGACCCAGGAGGCCGCCATCCCGATCCAGCCCACGACGAGCAGGAGCACCACGATGCCCGCCGTTCGCAGCCGCCGATAGGAGACCTCGAATGAGCGGGTGCTGAGGTCGCGCCCCCCATGGGGCACGACGATGAAGGTCATCCGGCGTTCCTCTTTATCCATGCTGATCCCGCTCGGTGCTTCGAGAACTCTCGTCCGTGCGTGCTCCCCCGCTCTCTACAGGCGCGGCGCCTCTGCTCCGAGGAGCAGCTCGGCCACCCTTTCAAAATCATCGACACTATAGAACGGAATCTCGATCTTTCCGGCCTCGCCCTTCGAAACTCGTATCCGCACCTCGGTGCCCAGCAGTCGCTGCAGCTCGGTCTCCATCTGCCGGACGTGTGGGTCGGAAACGCGGGTTCGGCGACCCTCCTTCTTCTTCTTCGCGCCGCCACGCGTATTCCGCACGAGCTCCTCCACCGCGCGGACCGACAGCCCCTCATCCGCCGCCCGCCGCGCGAGATCTGCCATCCGGCGCTCGTCGCCGATTCCGAGAATCGCACGCGCGTGGCCCATCGAGAGCGAACCAGCCGTAACCAGGCGCTGGACCGAGGCGGGAAGGTGAAGAAGACGAAGCAGGTTGGCGATCGTCGACCTCTCCCGGCCCACGCTCTCGGCGACCTCCTTCTGCGTATACCCGAACTCCTCGATCAGCTGCCGGTATGCGTCGGCCTCCTCCAACGGCGACAGATCGGCCCTCTGCACGTTCTCGACGATCGCCAGGACGAGCAGTGTCCGGTCGTCCATCTCGCGGACGACCACGGGAACCTCGCTCCAGCCGAGTCGGCGAACGGCGCGCAGAC
>JBBDRR010000059.1:0-1496 GCA_040905395.1 Gemmatimonadota bacterium | reverse complement strand
GCCGGAGTGACCAGATAGATCACGCCCCTGCCATCGACCTCGTGGTACGCGACGCCCTTGCCGTAGTTCTGACGGGGGGATCGTTCCCAGCGAACCGTGTGTGGCTCACGGAAGGTCCAGAGCGTCTCGCCCGTCGCGGGATCGAGTGCGGCGACAGTCCGGCGAGAGCCTGCCACGGTGTAGAGCCGCCCATCGGCGTAAATGGGGGTGGAGCGGAGCACGTAATCGACGGACGGACCGAAGTTGTCGCCCCGCCAGAGCCAGGCGACCTCGAGTTCCTCGAAGTTCGTGGCGTCGATCTGCTCGAGAGGGGAGTAGCGGGTCATCGCTGCGTCACCGCCCCAGTATGGCCACTCGCCGGGTTGCCTGGGGGAGTCCTGCGCGACCAGACCCGCAGCCTGCAGCGCGAGGACCGTGGCGAGCCACGGCATTCCGGCCAGCGTCCGACTGATGCGCGATCCGCTCATGCAACGGCCTCGCCGGAGGTAATGGACGACGGTACGTCGGACGACGTGGGATGGTGCGTCCGCCCGGAGGGACGCGCGGGTGCTGCAGCAAGCGTACGACATCCGACCCCCCGCTGACAAGAGCGTTCCGGGCTGGATGGGCAGCCTCGTAACCATTGCCGTCGCACAGGCGCTGTACGCCACCAAGCAGCTTCGCTCGCACCTGGGTCGCGCGCTGGATAACGGCACAACTCGGCCGCGCGCTCGACAACGGCGTGACGCAGCAGGAGATGGCCGAGCTGATCGCGCAGCTCACCTTTCACCTTCTACGCGGGGTTCCCGACCGGCGTGCAGGGTTCTCGGCTCGCCGCCGAAGTGTACGAGTCACGCGGCCTCCCGATCGTCCCCGAACCGTAGCACCGCGACCGAGGCGGGATAAAGTTTCTTCGACGACCTGCCGAAACTCAGACGGGCCCACGACCGTCTTGTCGATAACACAGCCGCAGGTAGTGGAATGAAACCTCGCACGACCGCCCTGGCCCGACAGTACACGTCCGCACTGACGCAGCCGTCGGATGCTCCAGAGCTGGACCAGCTGCTGCGGGACTATCTGGCCTGGAACGCGGAGGCCCTCGATGTCCTGGTCGCGATTTACGAAGCGGCCGGCACGGGCGGGGAAGCGCCGCCGGAAGCTGGCGCATTCGCCTCGAAGATCGCCTCGTGGGAGAATCGGCTCTCGCAGGTGCTCGATCGCCTCGCCCGGCCCGAGCTACACGGCCCGAGCAGGATCGCGGCGGTCGGATGAGAGCTTCTCGCGGAGCTCTTCGAGCGCCCGCTCGGTCTGGTCGGTGAAGAAGCCGTCGATCCCCAGCTCGTCCAGCCGCCGCATCTCCTCCACCTCGTTGACGGTGTAGGGGTGGACTGCGAGCCCTGCCGCGTGCGCCGCGTCCACGAGGTCGGCGTCCACCGATGAGAAGTGCGGGCCGATGCCGAAGGCGTACTCGCCGACCTCGGGGAGCAGCCGTCGAATCTCGGCACTCTCCATCCGGC
>JBBDRR010000058.1:1653-9105 GCA_040905395.1 Gemmatimonadota bacterium | reverse complement strand
GTTGTGATTGAGCCGACACACCCGCGGCTGACGGCAGTCGCCGCAACAGCCGGTCCCGGACCGACCCACCCCGCCTCCTCCTGGAGTAAATTCGGGCCCCGAACTCTAGCGGCTTCCGGCCGAAGAGCAAGAACCCACCACCCACCCTTGCCGCTGGTCGAGGCCGGTTGATCGTGTCGACCGTCCGGTGAGTCGAACGCCGCTCGGGCCGTGTGCACGGGCACCACCTTAACGGGGCGAGCCCCCGGCCGGGGCTCGACGGACCGGATCAGACGGTGTCGATGATCCGGTTCAGCGTCTCGCTCGGTCGCATCGCGCGGGCGGCTCGCTCGGGATCGGGCATGTAGTAGCCCCCGACGTCCTGCGGAGAACCCTGCGCGGCGATCAGCTCGGCGACGATCCGCTCTTCGTTCGCCGCCAGCTCGTCGGCAATGGGCTTGAACCTCGCGGCCAGTGCCGGATCCTTCGTCTGCTCGGCGAGCGCCTGCGCCCAGTAGAGCGTCAGGTAGAAGGTGCTGCCGCGGTTGTCGATCCGCCCCACCCTCCGCGCCGGCTCCTTCCCTTCCTGCAGGTAGCGCGCGGTCGCCTTCTCGAGCGCATCGGCGAGCGCCAGTGCGCCCGCGTTGTCGAACTGCTCGCCCAGGTGCTGGAGCGAAGCGGCGAGCGCCATGTACTCGCCCAGTGAGTCCCACCGCAGGTAGCCCTCCTGCTCGAACTGCTGAACATGCTTGGGAGCCGAGCCGCCCGCCCCCGTCTCGAAGAGGCCACCACCGTTCAGCAGGGGAACGATCGACAGCATTCGCGCGCTCGTACCGATCTCCAGGATTGGAAAGAGATCCGTCAGGTAATCCCGCAGGACGTTTCCGGTTACGGAGATCGTGTCCTCGCCACGGCGGATCCGCTCGAGTGAGAAGCGCATCGCGTCCGCGGGCGCCAGGATCTCGATCTGCAGACCGTCAGTATCGTGGTCGCCCAGGTACTGCTCGACCTTACGGATCAGCTCCGCGTCGTGTGCTCGGGTGCGATCGAGCCAGAAGACCGCCGGGGCACCCGTCGCCCGGGCTCGCGTGACGGCGAGCTTCACCCAGTCGCGTACCGCGACGTCCTTCGTCTGACACGCCCGCCAGATGTCGCCCGCCTCGACCCGATGCTCCGAAAGCGTCTTCCCGGCGGAGTCCAGAACGCGAACCGCCCCGTCCGCCTGCATCTCGTGCGTCTTGTCGTGGGAGCCGTACTCCTCGGCCTTCTTCGCCATCAGCCCGACGTTCGGCACGCTCCCCATCGTCGACGGGTCGAACCGGCCGTTCGCCTGGCAATCCTCGATCATCGCCTGGTAGATGGGGGCGTAGCTCGAGTCGGGAATGACGGCCTTCGTGTCCTGGAGCTCGCCGGCCGTGTTCCACATCCCGCCGCCGTCACGGATCATCGGCGGCATCGACGCGTCGATGATGATGTCGCTGGGGACGTGCAGGTTCGTGATGCCCTTGTCCGAGTTCACCATCGCGATCCCGGGGCGGGTCTCGTAGACGGCCTCGATGTCCGCCTCGATCGCGGAGCGCTGATCCTCCGGCAGAGTCGCGATCTTCCGGACGACGTCACCGAAGCCGTCGTTCGGATTCACGCCGAGCTCCTCGAGGACGGCCCCGTGCTTCCGGAATACGTCCTCGAAGAAGACGCGGACCGCATGGCCGAAGATGATCGGGTCCGAGACCTTCATCATCGTGGCCTTCAAGTGAAGCGAGAAGAGAACGCCGAGCCGCTTCGCGTCCTCCACCTGCTCACGCAGGAACTCGACGAGCTGCCGGCGGCTCATGTTCGTCGTATCGAGCACCTCGCCCGCCTCGAGCGGGAGCGATTCGCGGAGGACCGTTACGCTGCCGTCCGGCGCGACGTGCTCGATCCGCACCGTCGTGGCCTCCCTCACGGTGACCGATTTCTCGTTGCCGCGGAAGTCGCCGGCCTCCATCGTGGCGACATGCGTCTTCGAGCCATCCGGCCACGCCTTCATAGGCGGCGGGTTCGTTCGGGCGAACTCCTTCACCGACCGCGGCGCGCGTCGGTCCGAGTTCCCTTCACGCAGGACCGGATTCACCGCGCTGCCCTTCACGCGATCGTACCGAGCCCGGGCGCCCCGTTCGGCATCGTTCTTCGGCTCGTCCGGATAATCGGGGAGCGGATACCCCTTGCCGCGAAGCTCCTCGATGACCGCCCGGAGCTGTGGGATGGATGCGCTGATGTTCGGCAGCTTGATCACGTTCGCCTCCGGCGACTTCACCAGTTCACCGAGCTCGGCGAGGTCGTCGGCGACGCTGCGATCGCCGAGAGCGTCGGGAAAGGCGGCCAGAACGCGGCCCGCCAGCGAGATGTCGCGGGTCTCCACGGGAACACCGGTCGCTCCGGCGAAGGCGCGCACCACGGGCAGGAATGCGTGCGTCGCGAGCGCGGGGGCCTCGTCTGTCCAGGTATAGATGATCGGTGGTGACTTCTTCATTGGGCTTGGAGGCGTCAGGCGAAAGTGAATCGATGTGGCGATGGAGCGCACACAGTACAACACGAGGCGCCTCCCGGCGACTACCCGACGCCGGATGCGCCGCCTACGGCTCCGGACGCCGTGACTCCGGAGCCGTCGGCTTCAGGTCGGGGGGTTGTTTCCCTACTTGTCCACTCGCACCACGTAATCGGGCGAGGGCTCCGCGAAACCCGCCGTCACGGCGTACAGCGCGTCGCCGGCGTCGGCGATCGTCGTCGGAACCTTGGTCGCGGGGTTCGATGCGAAGGGTTCGGTGATGTGGCGCGTGACCGTCCCGGTCAGGAGGTCGTCTCCCATTTCCACGACCACGATCTGGTTCGCGAAGTTCTGCACGCCGTACAGGGTGTTCCCATCGAGGAGCAGCCCGTCGGCGCTGCAGGCGTCTCCGCCCGTGAGCTGCACCTGCTGGACCTCCTCCGTCTGCGTGTCCAGCCGGTAGAGCTGGCCCTCGCTCATGTGGATGAGGAGCACGTACCGTCCGTCGGCCGACGCGGCGGCCCCGTTTCCGCCGATCGGCGGCGCGCCGCACTGGCCGCCTTCGGCGAAGTTCGCCGGCAGGTCGATCGTCGTGAAGTCGCCCGGCTGGCCGTCCGGGCCGATCGCGACCCTATAGAGCGCGGCGGCCTGTGAATCGGTGAAGTAGGCGGCATCCGGAGTGAGCTCGACGTCGTTGATCATGGACCCGCCGAAGTCGTAGGACGCGACCTCGGCCCCGGATTCCGCATCGTACACCCGGCCGCCGCCCGAATCGCCGCCGGCAACGAAGAGGAGATTTCCGGTCTCCGCGTGCTTGAGCCCCAGCGCCGGTGCATCGCCGGCAGGCACCAGTTCCGAGTACTCGCCAGTGGCGAGGTCGCCGGCCACGATCTGGCCGAGGGCCGGAGGCGACATCGACGCGGCGTAGAAGGTATTGTCCGCTCCGATCGCTATCCCCTCCGAGCCGAACCCCTCGGGCAGCTCGATTAGCTCCTGGAGACCCGCGGACTCGGCCGCCTGCGTATCGGGCATCACGGCTGCTTCCTCGGGCGCGGGCGCCTCGCCGCAGCCGACGACGAGAACGACCATCATTGTAGCGGTGCTGCGGGACAGAGATTTCATCTTCACTCCGCGGTTCGGGGGGGTCCTTCGCACGCTCCTCCGCCGCCTCGATGCACGGGTACTGCCGTCTTCGAGTGGTCGGCACATACGGAGATACGAGCCCCCGGGCCCCACCGCAACATGCATCGGGGGACGCGGGTCGGGATTCGGGGGTCGGGGAACGGCACGCACACGCACCCCGGAATCCCGACCCCCGTCTGCACCTCCGCACCTCCCGCACCCGCAGATCACCCGTTGCCCTCGGGACCACGCGGGGGCTACCGGACACCGCCACGCCGCTGCCCTCTCTTTACGCACCGACAATGGAGAGTGTATGATTTGTGAACTGCCGCTCCGACGTATCCGTCCACCGAAGTCCATTGCACCCCGAGGAGGCGGAAGATGCGTTCTCTGTGTCGATCGGTATGTCTGCTGGTTTTTTTCGCGGCGGTTCCCGCTGCCGCGCTCGCTCAGAACGCCGCGTCCGGAGATCGGGAGGTACCGAGAACCGAGCATGGCTTTCCGGACCTCCAGGGGGTCTGGACGAACGAGACACTGACGCCGCTGGAGCGGCCGGAGGGAATGCCTCTCGTCATCCCGCCCGACCTCGCCGCCCGATTGGCCGACGAAACGTATTCCAGCCGCGCCGGAGGCGTGGACGCCGGGATTGGTACCTACGACGAGGTCTACTACGCCCACGGCGATGGTCTCGCCGTCGTCGACGGAGAGCTCCGCTCGTCGCTGATCACCGTTCCGGCGGACGGACGGATCCCCGAGCTGACCGCGGCGGGGCGCGAGTCGATCGCGACTGCGCGAGCCCTGGCCCAGCAGTTCGGCCCGGCCGACAACCCGGAGAACCGCTCGCTCGCGGACCGTTGCCTCACCTCCTTCGGATCGAACGCCGGCCCGCCCATGCTTCCGAACGGGTATTACAACAACAACTACAGCATCGCCCAGACGCCGGACCACGTGATGATCATGACCGAGATGATACACGACACGCGCATCATCCGGATCGGCGAGCCAGACCCGCTGCCGGCGAACATCCGCTCATGGTTCGGCGACTCGTGGGCCCGTTGGGAAGCCGATACGCTCGTGGTCGAGACGACGAATTTCCACCCGTTGCAGCGCTTCCAGGGACTGCCGTCGGACGATCTGAAGGTCACGGAGCGCTTTCACAGAGCCGACGAAAACACCCTCCTCTACCGGTTCACCGTCGAGGATCCGACAAACTACACCGAGCCGTGGGGCGGTGAGGTCCCGATGGTGCCCCTGGACGGCCAGATGTACGAATACGCCTGTCACGAGGGGAACTACGCAATGGAAGGAATCCTCGCGGGAGCTCGGGCCGAGGAACGCGCGACCGCCGAGGCGGAGCCCTCGCAGTAGCGGAAGATCGTCAGCGCGAAGCGGGGGGGGGGGGCCCCCCGCGCTTCATGGCCGCTCAGGCGGGGTGAGCCGCGTGGGCGGTCACCCGACCGGCACGTCGATTTGCGGGACCCGGCTCACTCCTCGACGACCGCCTGGTACGTCATGATCCGGAACTTTTCGCTCAGGTCGCCTATGCCTCGGCCGGGATAGACGTTCGTGAGCAGGATTCCGAAGAGCTCCTGCTGCGGATCCACCCAGAACGAAGTGTTGAAGAAGCCGGACCAGTAATAGGAGCCTTCGGAGGTAAGCTCCCCGCCGCGATTGGGCGGACCGGTCACGGCGAAACCGAGACCGAAGCCGCCACTCCCCGGCCCGACCATTCCGGTGGGCGTGGATCCGAGGTGGTCGGAGGTCATCACCTCGATCGTGAGGGGGCTCAAGATTCGCGCACCGTCCAGCTCTCCCCCATTGAGCAGCATCTGGAGGAAGCGCGCGTAGTCCCGGGCCGTCGAGGAGAGCCCGGCGCCGCCGGGGAAGTACGTCCGCTGATCACCGATCGGATACGTCGCCGAATAGCTGAGATGGGTCAGATCCACCCGACCTTCTTCCTCTACGAGACCGCCGCCCGGGCTCGGCGAATAGAGCGCGACGAGGCGGCTCGCCTTGTCCTCGGGCAGATAGAAATACGTGTCCTCCATCCC
Source organism: Gemmatimonadota bacterium (assembly GCA_040905395.1). Lineage (GTDB taxonomy): Bacteria > Gemmatimonadota > Gemmatimonadetes > Longimicrobiales > Longimicrobiaceae > WHSP01. Next base: position 3,426 of record JBBDRR010000058.1, on the reverse strand, counting down.
GAGGGGCTCGAAGAGTCGGGTGCGCAGGAACTCGTCGAACGACATTCCGGATAGAACCTCGACCAGCCGCCCGAGCACGTCCACCGAGAGACCGTAGGAGAAGGCGGCGCCCGGCTGATGCATCAGCGGCACCTGGCCGAGCGACTCGACGAGGTCCTGTAGCGTCGCCGGATGCTCGGAGAGACCGTCGGCGATTCCGACGTCCCTGTACATCTCGGAGAAGTGACGCTGCCGGTAGCTCGGGTTCATCTCCGCCAGGAACCGATAGGTGATGCCCGATGAGTGCGTCAGCAGGTGGCGGATGGTGATCGGCCTCGCCGGAACCAGCCGGCTCGCACCGGTCAGGGTGTCGGTGATCTCGAGCACCTCGAGATCGCCGAGCTCGGGAAGGTACCTCGAGACCGGATCGTTCAGCCGGAACTTCCCCTCCTCGTACAGCATCATCACCGCGACGCTCGTCACGGGCTTCGTCATCGACGCGAGCCGGAAGATCGCGTCCGCCTCCATCCGCTCCCCCGCCTCCCGATCCGCGTACCCGTACGCTTCGAGGTGGGCGACGCCCCCGCGTCGGGCGACGAGGCTGACCGCCCCCGGCAGCGCTTCGTTCTCGACGTATTCGCCGATCACCTGCTCGAGACGATCGAGCCTCTCCCCGGACATGCCGACCCGGGAGGGCTCGATCGACGGCAGCGCCTGCGTGGCCGCGGCCGTGGTCAACACCACGACCCCGAGGAACGCCGAGACGGCAGAGCGAACCATCCGCCGCGTGTTCACCTCAGCGAGCCGGACGCCTGAAAACGCATCATGCGACATGGTCATTTCGAATTGGGGTGCTCGTGATGGATGCTGAATTCGTTTGAAACCCGACGGGGGTCCGTGAACCGGCGCCATCGCCGCCCCCGTCATCCCGGCACCGGCGTCATCCCGGAGCCGGGACCCAGGCGAGATTCGGCACCCACTGGGTCCCGGCCTTCACCGGGATGACGGGGGTGCCGTGCCGGATGGCGCGGGCGGCCGGATGAGGCGGGCGGGCGGATGACGCCGGTGCCGGGATGAGATGGCGGCTGGGATTACCCGCTACCGGATCTGATCCGTCGCTGGCGCAGTCAGGCGTCGCCACACGAGCGTCCCCGTGACCCGCCCCTCCTGGTTCCTCAACGACAGGTGCAGGTGATCGTCGTCGGGGAACTCGTAATACCGCCTGAGGCCCGTGTTCGTCAGCGTGGCGCCCATCGGAGAGCCGACGACGTTGTGGATCACGTACCCCTCGTCCGGATGGACCTCGTAGGTGGAGAAATAGGCGAACCCGGCACGCGGCATCTCGCCCGGCGCGGCTCCTTCCGCCTGTTGCGGGAGGTCCCGGGGCATCCCGATGGCGGACATGTTGCCGCGCCCGTCGTACATGATTCGGCCTACGTGGTTCGCCTCGTCGACGACTTCCCCGCTCTCGTCGAACGATTCCCAGGTGATCAGCTCATAGTTCCCGGCGAACTTCTCCTCGTCCGTCATTGCGGAAGCCGCGCTCGAACCTTCATCCGCTGGCCCCTGGGCCGAGTCGGCCGCAGGGCATCCGGCGAACAACAGCACGACCATCACGAGGACGACTGACCTGACGGCGACGAGCATGTGTTCGAACATCGGCAGCTCCTGGAGGGGGGTGGGAGAGCTGTGGGACCCTCGGGAGAATGACGCTGCGGGACGCAGATGGCAATGCCGCCGACCTCGCCCGCACGGTTTGGGGAGTGGCCCGACCCGTCGACACCGACCCGTCGA
>JBBDRR010000058.1:0-1553 GCA_040905395.1 Gemmatimonadota bacterium | reverse complement strand
ACGCACCTTCCCGTCCCGCCTGGTCCCATCGCGGGATGGTATCCGCCCAGCCGAAAGAAGTGCTATCCGGGCCGGCGCGGTCGGTCTCGGCACGATCGTCACGATGCGGAACTCCCTCACCGTCCACTAAGCGACCCGCATCGGCCTCACCCTTACGGAACCATCCGATGAAGACACGCAGAGAGTTTCTGACGACGGGCGCAGCCGCGGTGGCGGCCGCGATGGTGCCGGTAGCGCCGGCCGCGGCGGCAGCCTCGAAACCGAGCAACCAGCAGAGCGACAGGAACGAGCACGCCGAGGCGCTGGCGAACGAGTACAGGCGCTACGCGACGAGAGCCGCTCTGGCCCAGGCAAACGCCCTTTCGATTCCCTGAGAGGGCCCGGCACGTCCCCATACGCGGTACACGGGCTCGACAATTCGTAGCTCGTGACTCTCAGACCTGCACTCGAGGAGGCCTCGATGTCGTCGTCCTCTCCAGCACCCGAGACCGGCCGTCGCATAGTGCTCGCGTCACGGCCAGCCGGTGAACCCGTTCCCTCGGATTTCCGTCTCGAAGAAGTCGCGATCCCCGCGCTGCAGGATGGCCAGGTCCTGATCCAGACGCTCTGGCTCTCGCTCGACCCGTACGTCCGCGGCGTGCTGAACCCGCCCGAGCGTGAGACGTATGCGTCCTCACTGCCGATCGGCTCGGTCATCGTGGGCGGCACCGTCAGCAGGGTCGTCGAATCGCGTAACGCGAGCTTCTCCGAGGGCGATCTCGTCAGCTCGAACTCCGGCTGGCAGGAGTACGAGGTCAGCTCCGGTCGCGGTCTGGGACAGTTGCCGCGCAACATGCCGCGGCCGTCGTACGCTCTCAGCGTCCTCGGCATGCCCGGGTTCACCGCCTACCATGGCCTGCTGAACATCGGGCAGCCGCAGCCGGGCGAAACGATCGTCCTCGCGGCGTCCACGGGTGCCGTCGGCTCCGTCGTCGGACAGATCGGGAAGCTCAAGGGCTGCCGCGTCGTCGGAATCGCCGGCGGACCGGAGAAGTGCGAGTACGCCGTCGAAACGCTGGGATATGACGCCGCGATCGATCACTACCTGCCCACCATGCCCGAACGGCTGCGCCAGGAATGTCCGGACGGGATCGACGTCTACTTCGAGAACGTCGGCGCCGCCGTCTGGGATGCTGTGCTGCCGCTGCTGAACCTGCGGTCGCGAGTACCTCTCTGCGGCCTCATCGCGGACTACAACGCGGAGAACCTGCCTCCGGGTCCCGATCGCATGCCCCTCCTGCAGATGGCGATCCTGTCACAACGCATCAAGATGCAGGGCTTCATCATCAGCGATCACTACGTCGAGAACGGCGTCGACAACCGCGAGCTCTGGTTCAACGAGCTGCTGGGTTGGGTGGAGGACGGCACCATCTACTACCGTGAGGATGTCACGGAAGGGCTGGAGAACGCTCCCCAGACGTTCATCGGTATGCTGAACGGCGCCAACTTCGGCAAGACGCTGATCCAGGTCGCCGAGTAGCTTTTCGCCTTCGGATGCTGAGTTCCGCGCGCGT
>JBBDRR010000057.1:0-9171 GCA_040905395.1 Gemmatimonadota bacterium | reverse complement strand
CTTCAGGCCGGCCATGTCGATCTCGTTGTCGAAGTGGCCGATGTTGCCGACGATCGCTTTGTCCTTCATCCGCGACATGTGGCCGGCGGTGATGATGTCGAAGTTGCCGGTCGCGGTGATGAAGATGTCGGCCTCGCCGACGACGTCCTCCAGGGTCCTGATCTCGAAGCCTTCCATGGCGGCCTGAAGGGCGCAGATCGGATCGATCTCGGTGATGATCACCCGCGCGCCCTGGCCCTTGAGCGCCTGTGCGCACCCCTTCCCGACTTCGCCATAGCCGCAGACGACGGCCACCTTGCCGGCGATCATCACGTCCGTCGCGCGGTTGAGACCGTCGATCACGGAATGGCGGCACCCGTAGATGTTGTCGAACTTACTCTTCGTGACCGAGTCGTTGACGTTGATCGCGGGGAAGAGGAGCGTGCCGGCCTTCTCCATCTCGTAGAGGCGGTGTACTCCGGTCGTCGTCTCCTCCGACACTCCGCGCAGGTCGCTGGCGACCCTCGTCCAGCCCCGGGGATCGTTGCCGATCGTACGGCGGAGCGTATCGAGGATCACCCCCCACTCCTCGGGCTCACTGTCCGAATCGAACCCCGGAATCTCCCCGTTCTTCTCGAACTCCACACCCTTGTGGACGAGTAGCGTGGCGTCGCCGCCATCGTCGAGCAGCAGACTGGGACCCGAGCCGTCCGGCCAGAGAAGTGCCTGCTCCGTGCACCACCAGTACTCCTCCAGAGTCTCCCCCTTCCAGGCGTAGACTGGTACGCCGTTCGGGTCGCTCACCATCCCGTCCCGTCCGACCACCACGGCCGCCGCGGCGTGGTCCTGCGTCGAAAAGATGTTGCACGAGACCCAACGAACGTCGGCGCCGAGATCCACGAGGGTCTCGATCAGCACGGCGGTCTGAATGGTCATGTGCAGCGATCCCATGATCTTCGCGCCGGCGAGAGGCCTCGTGCCCGCGTACTCCTCACGGATCGCCATCAGCCCCGGCATCTCCTGTTCGGCGAGCCGGATCTCCTTGCGTCCGAACTCGGCGAGACCGAGGTCCGCCACCTTGAACGGTTCGCGACCCGCTTCCCGGGCTGCCGCGAATGGATGACTCGTCTCCACTACAGTGCTCACGTCTCTCTCCTGTCGATGAGTTTGCGTGCAGGTGGGCCGGTCACGGCTCCCACCATCGTCTGATCGGTCACTCCAGCATTCCGGGAATCCAGACCTCCTCCCGTGGCGTCCGCGCCGTCGCTGCGAAGAGCGCGGGACCCTTCGCCTCCGGATCCGCGGGCAGCGTGGTGTATCGCATCCCCTCCATCCCGACGTCCGCCGCCCAACCGGCCAGCTGCTCGGCGCTGAAACCCAGCCACTGATGTCCCATGCCTGCCCTGTACTCCTCGCGGTCGTGGGGCGTCAGGTCCACGACAAGCAGGCGGCCGCCCGGCCGGAGAACTCGCGCCACCTCCCGAAACGCCGCCGCCGGTTCCGCCAGATAGTGCAGCACCAGGAAGAGAACGGCCGCGTCCAGGCGGAGCTCCTCGATCGGTAGCTTCTCGAGGTCGCCGCCGCGGACCTCCACATTGCGGTGCCGTGAGAGCCGCTCCCGGGCCGCCGTCAGCATCGCCGCCGAGTCATCCACCGCGATCACCTCACGCACGAACGGGGCGAGAAGCTCCGAGACCTGCCCCGTGCCGCACCCGAGGTCGCCGACCGACCAGCGATCGTCGATCAACCCGAGTATCGCCGTCAGGTCCAGCCGCCGCCCGATCAGCTCCGTCCTCAACCGGTCCCACTCGCCCGCAGCCGTCGAGAAGAACTCCTGACTCTTGCTCCGCCGCTCCGCCAGCACGCTCCGCACCCGCTCCCCGTCCTGATCCGCGGCAGGCATCCGCACGATCTGATCGCGCACCAGCCGCCAGAGCCTCCTCGTTTCCTGCGGCAGCTGTCCCGGGATCATACTGTAGCGACGACTCGTCCCCTCCGCTCGATACGTCACCCAACCCTCGTCCGCCAGCGCCTTCAGATGCCGGCTCATCGTCGACTGCGGTAGCTGGAATACCGCACACAGCTCCGTCACCGTCAGCTCGTGCCGATCCAGAACGAGCAGCAACCGCCCGCGAACGGGATCAGTCAAGGCGGCCATCCGCCCGAACAGCGCCGGCGGCGATCCGATCAGCGTCATGAGCAGGATGGCTGTGGGCTGTATGAATCCACGGTTACGGATGCATGGATATAATCCTGGAACCGGGGGCTGTCAAGCTCCAGGTGCGGTGCGCGTCTCCTGTGCCCAGCCTCGGGTGCGGAGTTTGGTGCAGCCGTTCATCCACGTCGGTCCACAGCCGGATGAAGCATATCCACCGACACGAATGAAGTGATTGATTCCGGAGGAGGTTGCGGGGACGCGCGAGGGGTATCGCCCACGACCAGTGCGATAAACTAGCATGATACATGACTATTGCCGTACATCCGCAAATACAGCTAGTTATCCATACCGGCGGTAGATCAGGTCGATCAGGCGGGGTGCGGCCGAGCCGAGGCGGAGGAGCGGGCCGAAGTATTCGGGAACGGCAACTTCGGAGCGGCGTCGCAGAACGGTGCTGACGATCGTTGCTGCGACACGATCGGGGGTGATGACGGGGACACCGAAGGGGACGGGGTACATCTCGGTTCTGAGGAGGTCCTCGGTCATCGGGGACTCGACGGGGCCGGGCAGAACCAGCCCGACATGGATACCGGCCGCCGCGACCTCCTGACGAATCGAATGGGCGTATGCCTGGACGGCATGCTTGCTCGCGGCGTACGCGCTCCAGTAGGGTGGGGCGAGGCGGCCGACGAACGAGGAGAGGCAGACGATCGACTTGCGGGATCCGAGTCGGAGGAGGGGCAGAGTGGCGGCGACGGTACGGACGAGGCCGAAGAAGTTGACGTTCATGAGGCGCTCGGCGATCTCGACGCTCTCTTCGACGGGCGCGAGGGCCAGCTGGCCGGCACTGCTGACGAGGGTGTCGAGCCTTCCCTCCTGGTCGCGGATGCGGGCGACGAGGGCGGCCAGGGAGGCGGGGTCGGTGACGTCGGCGGGGATGAAGCCGATCGAGCCGCCGAGCTCGTCGGCGGCTCGTTCGAGCTTCCCGGGATCGCGGGCGGTGATCCACACGCGCGCGCCCTCGTCGAGGAAGCTGCGGGCCGACGCGAGGCCGATGCCGCTCGACCCGCCGGTGATGAGGACGACCTCATCCCGCATCCTCACATCATCGGCACGGTTGGCAGGAGCCGTCCGTCGATCCTGTCGATGATGTCCTGGAGAGTGTGGCCGGTGATGGTGAGGCCGTGGTTCCGCAGACCGATCACGGCACGGGCGGGGTCGCGCTGCTGCCGTGCGAGCTGTGCGACCTCGTGGGCGAGCTCGTACGTACCGCAGGGGTAGTTGATCTGCGTGCTGTCGATCCCGTCCATCCAGGCGTGGACGTGGATGATCGCGCCGATGCTGGGATGTTCCTTGTACAGCATCCAGTGCTCGATGGCATCGACCGAAGCGGAGCGGGGCTCGACATTGGGCGGGACGCTCACGATCATGGCGTCCTCTTCGGGGATGTAGCCCTTGATGAGCAGGATGTCCCGGCCGACGTCGGTGAGGTTGCCCTTGTTCACGCCGCGCGCGCTCATCCAGAAGCTCTGGTCGTCATGCCGGACGCTGAGATTGCCATAGCTCAGGCCGCCAATCCCGAAGAGCCGTCGGACGTGCATCATGTCGCGCTCTTCGAGCAGCTCGGCGATCGGGAAGGCGGCCGGCAGCAGGTCCATCCGGTCGAGCCACCGGCCAGCTTCGTGGAGCGCGTTGGTCTTCTCGGTCCCCTGCCAAAGCGCCTTCGGCAGGTCCTTCTCGAAGACGTTGTTGATGACCAACCGGGTGGAGGCGAGCGGCGCCAGTCGGCGGTACACCTCGGTAAAGAAGGAGCCGGCGTCGCCGTCGGGAGCCGAGAGCGTCGAATATCCCTGTTCGAGCGTCACGAAGTTGATCTTCGCTCCCTCGTCGCTATGCGTGATGTAGACGAGGAGGTTGGAAAGGGACCGGACGAGCACGGGATAGGCTGCCTTGAGCAGCTCTTCCGGCTCGTGCTCTACCTGGACGACGCTGACGACGAACGTCCCCTGCGAATTCCTCCGGAAGGGACGCGGCCGGCCCTCGTCGATCACATTGATGACGAGCTCGGGTGCGTCGCCCTTCGCCGGCTTGGGGTGCCCGTTGCTCAGCAGCTCACGTTCGATGCCGTCCACGAACCATTTCTGCAGAGGGGTCCGTGGGCTGCCGTTGACGGCGAACGTGGAGCGGCGAGCGGTCGTCGGGCGCGATGCGAGAGCTGATTGCAAGCGAGACCCCTTGTCTGCGATCGATAGGCCGGAGCAGGCGTTGAATTTCGAGGAAATTGCGTTGCACGCTCCACACGTGCAAGGGTAAGTGCGCTCGCGGTCACCCGTCCGTGCGCTGGAACTGGATGCGGGGCGACAGATGCCGGGCGACGATTCGACAGCGAGGGAAGCCGTCACTAACTTCCGGCGCTCCGGCGCGGTGGTCTGCGCCCGATTCGTTGCCGCAGCTTCTCCTCGAGGCATTTACGAGAAGAATCACAGGTCCGGCAAGGGTTTCCGATTCAGGTCGTCACGCCGCTCTCGAGATTCATAGAGTGTCTACCGCTTTCGAAAAGATGGTCACGGGTCGGGTGCTGGCCCGGAACACAGGGTGGAATCTCCTTGGCCTCGCGGCGCCCATGCTCGCCGCGCTCGCCGCTATTCCCTTCCTGATCAGCAGCATGGGAACGGAGCGGTTCGGATTCCTGACGGTGGCCTGGGTCATCATCGGGTACTTCGGATTCTTCGATCTGGGGATCAGCCGGGCGCTCACGAAGCTGCTCGCCGACCGGATCGGATCGGGCCGGGACGAGGACATTCCCGGCCTCATCTGGACCGCGTTGATCCTCATGGCCGGGCTCGGTCTGGTGGGAGCGGCGCTGCTGGCGGCCCTGGCACCCTGGCTGGTGCGAGAGGCGCTCGAGGTCCCCGTGCAACTGCATGGAGAGGGGATCGCCGCGTTCTATGTGCTCGCCGCTTCGCTGCCGGCGGTGATCACGACGGCGGGACTGCGGGGGGTGCTGGAAGCGAATCAGAAGTTCGGTCTGGTCAACGCCCTGCGGGTGCCGATGGGGCTGTTCACCTATCTCGGTCCGCTGGCAGTCCTTCCATTCACGACGAACCTTCTATTCATCGTCTCGGCTCTGGTCGCCGGCCGGGTGCTCGCGACCCTGGCGCACCTGATCGTCTGCCTGCGCGTGTTCCCGCTCCTCCGCGGATCCGCCGCGGTCCGGCGCGATCTCATGAAGCCGCTGCTCAGGATCGGCGGCTGGATGACCGTCAGCAACGTCGTCAGCCCGTTGATGACCTACGCCGATCGGTTCCTGATCGGAGCGTTCATCTCCATGACCGCGGTGGCGTACTACGCCACCCCCTACGAGGTGATCACGAAATTCTGGCTGGTGCCCGCGGCGCTGATCGGCGTCCTCTTCCCGGCCTTCGCCACCTCGTACGCCCACGATCGAAATCGTACGACCAAGCTGTACGAGCGCGGGGTGCGGGTGATCTTCCTCATCATGTTTCCGATCGCCCTCGTCGTGATCGCGCTCGCTCGGGAGGGCCTGACCGTCTGGCTCGGTCCGGAGTTCGCCGCCAACAGTACGAGGGTCCTGCAGTGGCTCGCCGCCGGGGTGTTCATCAACAGCCTCGGACAGGTTCCATATTCGGTTCTGCAGGGAATCGGAAGGCCGGATATCACCGGCAAGTTGCACCTGGCGGAGCTGCCCTTTTATCTGCTGGCCATCTGGTGGGCGGCAAGCAGCTACGGAATCGAGGGGATCGCGGTGGTCTGGGTGATTCGCGTCACTCTGGATACGGCCTTCCTCTTCCTGGCGACGCGGTGGTTCCTTCCGGGAGTCGTCCCCGAGCTACGTGGCACCATGCGCCTGATCGCAGTAGCGCCGTTGATTCTGGCGGTCGCGGCGGTTCAGGCCGGGCTGCTGGTGAAACTCACCTGCCTGGCGGCGTTTCTCGCGATATTCGGCCTCGTGACGTGGTTTCGCTTTCTCGATCCCGGCGAGAGGGCGCTCGTCCGCGGATGACCGCTGCACTTCGCGAAATCGGTTTTTTCGAGCACTCGAACGTTCCAGGCGAATGACACACGCCGGCTCGGCCGCCGTCGACACCGAGGAAGTTGGGCACGAGCGGCGGCGGGTGGTCGTGCTGGGGCCGCCTGGTGGCATCCGCCCATCCACGTGGTCGGGGATACCGCAGCACATGGTCGGTGCCCTGCGTGATCGGCACGCGGAGGTCACGGTGGTGGCCGCTCCGCACACGATGACCACGACGGTAGGGAAGATCCGCGACAGAGTCTATCGCAAGCTGCTGGGGAGGGGGCGAGCTTACGCGCACGACATCCGACTTGCGAAGAGCTGGGGGCGGTCGATTGCGCGCCGGATCCCCGCCGGAACGGACTTCGTCGTCGCACCGGCCGGTTCGACTCACCTCGCTTTCCTGGATTGCTCCGTCCCGGTCATCTATACGGCCGATACGACTTTCGCGTTGCTGAGCGGCTACTATCCAGAATTCTCCTCCCTCACCGACAGGTATCTGGACGAGGCGAACGAGATCGAGCAGCGTGCCATCGATCGGGCGGAGGTACTGGCCTACCCCTCTCGCTGGGCTGCGGACTCGGCTCTCCAGGACTACGGGGCTGACGCGTCGAGGGTTCACGTAATCCCCTACGGAGCGAACCTGTCGAGGGTGCCCGATTCCGTCGAAATAGCCAACGCCAAGACCGAAGCGCGCTGCGAGCTGATATTTCTCGGCGTCGACTGGAAGAGGAAGGGAGGGCCGCTGGCCTATGAAACGACGGCGATACTTCGGGAGCGGGGCATCGACGCGAAGCTGACGATCGTGGGGTGCAACCCTGATCTGGATTCCGGTGCCGACTCCTGGATCGACATAATTCCCTACGTCGACAAGTCCGCTCCCGAGGGAAGCGAGCTCCTTCAAACGCTTCTTCTCCGATCCAGCTTCCTCCTTCTGCCAACCCGCCGCGAGTGCTTTGGAATCGTCTTCTGCGAAGCGAGCGCGCATGGAACTCCGTCGCTGGCGACGGACACCGGCGGGGTGGCGGGAGCCGTGAACGACGGCGAGAACGGATACCTGCTCGGCATCGACACACCGGCGGAAGGCTATGCCGATCTCGTTCAGGACCTTCACGCCGACCGCCCTCGGTATCGCTCGCTCGTTCGTACCAGCCGGTCAGCGTACGAGGAGCGGTTGAACTGGCCCGCATGGGCCTCGGCGGCGTCCACCGTCATCGAGTCTGTGCTCTGATCGTTCGGAAGCCGGCCGAACAGCCTACATCGAACCGGTCCCCTCTTCGGCCACGCGGAAGAAGAGCGCGGCACTATCACCCCGTCCCTCCTCGTTCAGTCTTCGTGCGGCCTTCCTGAACTGGCGCAGCTCGCGGCGGGTGAAGAGCTCGGGGCGCGCGGAAGTGAGTGGAATATCCCGCCGGTACATCTCGCTACCGACGAACTGTAGCTCGGTCGAGTCATACTGGACTTCCGCCAGGCGCAACCCGGCCATCTCCCCGAGCAGGCGAATGCTGTCGATCGAGTGAAGGAAGAAGTGCCTCGGCGCATCGATCTGTACCCAGTTCTCCCGGTAGTGCTCCCAGGCGTACGACGAGGAGATCGGGATCCGAATCAGGCACTCGCCGCCAGAAGCCAGAAGTCCGGCGATCGACCTGAGCGTAGAAAGCTGATCTGGGATATGCTCGAGCGTATGGTGCAGCATGATCAGGTCGAACGACCCATCGAGCTGATCCGCAGTGGCTTTCCTCAAAGGGATCCCGTTGGGCAGTACGCAGTCCGTGGCAATGAAGGGATCTGCGCCGAGCAGCCGATGGAAGCCTTGTTCCCGGAGATCGCTCAGGAACGCACCGGTGCCGCAGCCGATCTCGAGGATGCGGGAATCGCGAGACGCGCCGCTTCGGTGCAACCAGCCGTACACGTTTCCCCGCGGATACGGGGAGATCCAGGAGAGTACCTGCCCGAGTAATCCCCGCCGAAAGAAACCGTAGTGGTTACGCCGTCGGCGCAGGTAGCGGACGACCGGGTTCCTGGCCGACTGCGGCTGGTGCGCGTAGTAGTCCGGCGGATAGTATTTCGAAATGTCCTCGGGAATCTCGGCGATCTGCAGGCAACCGCAGGCGCCGCACTCGAGATAATCGAAGACTTCGCGGAGCCCGAACATCATCTCGCGAACGCGGTGCCGTCCGGCGACCTCGGTCGCGTTGCAGATCCGGCATGTAGCGGCAACCATCAGGCGATCTTTCTCCCTATCACAGAGAACCCGGTGTAATTACGAAGCAGCGGCTCGCCCTCTGTCGCGGGGAGGAGGCGCATCGTGCATTCTGGGCGCATTCCGCGCCGCGCGATAGCGGACCGCCGCGCGCGGCCGAACGTCAGGGCTGGCGTCGGCCGTTGGATCGGGAGGAGAATCCTGCCATCTTCGCGTTGAGGCAGCAAGGGTGGGCCACCCCCGTCGGCGTGGTGGACGACGGGTGACGGGCGTAGAGGACCTGGCCGCGCGGTCGCCCGGTTAGCACCGGAGTGAAAACGAAGATAGATTTGGCCGATATGAATTATCGCATGTTCAGCTTGAATATCCTCGGCCGGATGGTCCGGTGCCCCCCGGGCGTCTTCTTCCCCGTCCTGCTGGCGCCACTTCTCGGTGCGTGTGATCCGTGCGCCGGCCTCGGTAGTTGCGCGGCTCCACAGATCCGCTACGAGGGCAGAGTCGAGAAGTTGTATCCGGGCGGCCCCGCGGCGGGGTTACGCGTCGAGTTCATCCGTACCGGTGGGGTGGGACTCTCGATGAACCGCATCGAGACGGAGACCGGCGAGGACGGTCGATTCCGCCTCGCTCTGGACGCGGAGGCGGAGGGCGAGGTGATCGGAGACCTCGTGATCCACCTGCCGCCGCCGATCGAGCCGGAGGTCATCGAGGACGTGCGCCTGCGAACTTCGCGGGTGCCGGGAGACGTCCTGTTCCTCGATACGTGGAAGGTGCCGTACCCGCACCTGGCGTACGAGGCGT
>JBBDRR010000056.1:0-1551 GCA_040905395.1 Gemmatimonadota bacterium | reverse complement strand
CGCGAGTAGACCGGCAATGTAGAGCAGGTTGATCTCGTAGCCCGGCATCCCGAACGGGGGCCCTTCCGGCCCCATGCCGATCATGTTCATGAAGCTGAAGCCGTGCGGAAGGTGCACGGTGAACATGGCCACGAGCATGTTGCCGATCAGCAGCGCCGCTGCGGCGGTGCCCGGGTTCGTCGAGTGGGTTCAGGGGCTCGGATGGTGGGGTCGCGCTATTTTCATCGTAGGGTACGCCGTCGCGACCGTCGCGATGGTCCCCGGAACCGTGCTCACACTGGCGGCCGGAGCTCACGCATGGCCGCAAGCCCATCCGAGAGATGCTGCACGGGCAATGTCGGGGAATCGGCGCCGATGATCACGGCGCGTTCCGCCCCGTCGTCGAACGGCCGCGGGAACGCATCCGCGAGGCGGTGGCCGAGATCTCCGGGGCTCTGCACCGAAAGCGGCATTTCAGGGAAAGCGGCGACGAAGTACTCCCGAGCATCCTCACTCACTCGGCGGTGCCTCCGGTCGGTAAGCCAGTGAGAGTCGCTCCGGACTCTTGCCGCCCAGGTAGCGGAGCAGCAGCACCTGATTCCTGAACGTTCGGCAAACCGCCCCGTCCCGGCGCCAACGGCGGGCCGATACGCGGATCTCGAACCGAAGCCTGAATGCAAATGTACCTTTCGGCCGCCGAACCGCCCGGCGGGAAAGTGACGAAGTGATCTCATCCTCGAACTTCCACTCCCTGGCCGGGAACCCGAATGGCGCCGGCTGCCTTGATAAGGAGCGTCCGGGTCAGGACCGGCGGCGTTCTCGAGAGCGTTTTCCTTTCAGCAGGGAATCACCAGCCCTCTACATCATCACGTTGTACGACTGCGACTTCAACCAGATGCTGGAGACGCCGGTCTCGCCGCGAGCGCCGAGGACAGTCTTCGACTTCGATGTGGCCGAACTCGAGGCCCGCGAGATCGTTCTCGGGCCGCACTGCTTCGGCTGCACGGTCGATGAGGAATCCAGCTGCGGTGGGGCGACTGCCTGGCGCACATGCTTCGGGTGTCTGGGTCCGGCCGGCTCGAACCATTCATACCAGCGAGGTGATATGAACGCGACGTCTCACGTGCTCGACCGGTACTCAGCAGCCGCTCGGCGGCCGGAGGCCGAATTGTGCTGCCCCGTGGTCTACGACCCGGAGCTCACGCGGATCCTGCCGGACGAGATCATCAGCAAGGACTACGGCTGCGGGGACCCGTCACGCTACGTGCGCGAAGGCGAGACGGTTCTCGACCTCGGCAGCGGGGGCGGGAAGATCTGCTACATGGCGGCGCAACTCGTCGGGCCGGCCGGCCGCGTGATCGGGGTCGACATGAACGACGAGATGCTCGCACTCGCCCGTCGGCACCAGGCGGACATGGCGGAGAAGATCGGCGGGGACCGGGTGAGCTTCGTCAAGGGCCATATCGAGGACCTTGCCCTCGACGTCGCGGAGTTGGAGGAGCACCTCGCCCGCTCGGCGGTCCGCAGTGCCGCCGATCTCGCGGCGCTCCACGCCTGGCAGGATCAGCAGCG
>JBBDRR010000055.1:0-1568 GCA_040905395.1 Gemmatimonadota bacterium | reverse complement strand
TTCGCCGGAAATGACGAGGATGGAAGGCCTATTCCCTATTCCCTTCCTTCCGCGTCATCCTAGCACCCAGACTCGGGGGACCGAGCGGGTGCTAGATTTTTCAATGACTCCGTAGCCAGACATGCACCTCATTCTACTCGGCGCTCCCGGTGCCGGAAAAGGGACGCAAGGCAGCCGGCTCGCCGACCGGCTGGGAATTTCGAAGATTGCTACCGGCGATATCCTGCGGGCCGCCGTCCGCGACGGTACGGAGCTCGGCCGCAAAGCCAAGAGCTTCATGGACGCTGGCGAGCTGGTGCCCGACGAAGTCATCCTTGGACTCGTCCGTGAGGCTCTCGCGAGCGAGGAGACTCGGGAGGGAGTGATCTTCGACGGCTTCCCGCGAAACGTCTCCCAGGCGAGGAGCCTGGAGACGATTCTCGCGGACGCGGGGCGGCAGCTCGATGCAGTCGTCCTTCTCGAGGTGCCGGACGAAGCGATCGTCGAGCGGATGAGCGGGCGCAGGACTGATCCGGAGACGGGCAAGGTCTACCACCTGAAACACAATCCGCCGCCCGCGGACGTGGCCGCGCGCGTCGTGCAGCGTCCCGATGATCTCGAGGAGACGGTCCGCCATCGCCTCTCGGTGTACGCCGCCCAGACCGCGCCGTTGATCGAGCATTACGAAGGTTCCGGTATCCCGGTGCATCGGGTGGACGGGACCCGGCCGATCGAAGAGGTGCAGACGGCGATCCTCAGTGAGCTTGGACGGTGATATCGCTCAAGACGCCGGAGGAGATCGATACGATGGCCCGGGGAGGCGCGATCATAGGCGCCCTCTACGCGGAGCTCCCCGCTCGTGCGGTCGCAGGGACTTCGACGAAAGAGCTCGATCGGTTCGCCGAGAGCTTCATCCGCGATCATGAAGGGGCGGAGCCCGCGTTCAAGGGGCTCTACGGATTCCCGGCGACGCTATGCACCAGCATCAATCACGAGGTCGTGCACGGTATACCGGCTGATCGACGGCGTCTCGCCGCGGGAGATGTGATCAGCGTCGACTGCGGCGTAAAGCTCGATGGCTTCTATGCCGACGCCGCGATCACCATTCCCGTTGGGGACGTCGCGGTCGACGTCGAGCGGCTGCTGTCGGCCACCCAGAAGGCGCTCGATGCCGGAATCGCGCAGACCCGGCCGGGAGCAAGACTCGGCGACATCGGTTCGGCGATCCAGGCGGTCGCCGACGAGGCGGGTTACGGGATCGTCCGGGATCTCGTCGGACACGGCATCGGCCGCGAGCCCCACGAGGAACCCCAGGTGCCGAACTACGGCAAGCCCGGCAAGGGCATGCCGCTCGAGGTCGGCCTCGTGCTCGCCATCGAGCCCATGTTCAATCTGGGCACCGCCGACGTGAGAACCCTTCCCGATCGGTGGACCGTGATCACCGCGGACCGCGCAGTGTCGGCTCACTTCGAACACACGGTCGCGGTCACCGCCCAGGGGCCCAGGGTGCTGACGGGGTAGGAGGTAGGGTTGGATGACGGGGGTGGGGCTGGAAGGGGTTACCAGTTGCCAGTTCGTGCGCCGCTGGG
>JBBDRR010000054.1:0-1570 GCA_040905395.1 Gemmatimonadota bacterium | reverse complement strand
GAGGTGTAGGTGCCGTAGTCGTCGAAGCGGGCTGCGAGGTCGTTCTTGTGGTACGAGAACGACTCGCTGTACATGATGACCTGGTTCGCGTCCTTCGCCTCCTTAGCGTGAGGGATGGTCACCTCCGTCACGACGGCGCCCGCCGCGTTGAGCGCATCGATCGCCGCGAGGACAGCCGCCTTCGTCTCCGGGTCGAGGCCCGGCGCGTCGAAGAAGTAAGACATCGGCACGCCGATACGCATCCCGGCCACGCTGCCATCCAGGCCCGCCGTGTAGTCCGGCACCGGCACGTCCACCGTCGTCGGGTCGGTCGGGTCGTACCCGGCGAGGACGTTGAGCATCGCCGCGCAATCCCAGGCGCTGCGTGCCATCGGGTTGATGTGGTCCAGGCTGTAGCCCAGCGGGACGCAGCCGAACTTCGGCACCCGCCCGAACGTCTGCTTCATGCCGCTGACGCCGTTCCACGAGGACGGCCCGCGCGTCGAGCCACCCGTGTCCGTCCCGAGTCCGCCGAGGACGAGCCCCGCCGCGATGGCGATGCCGGTCCCCGAACTCGAACCAGAGCCGCTCCGCTCCAGGTCCCACGGGTTCTGCGGCATCGGGAAGGACTTGGCTGGGTCTGGCATCCCGATCGCGAACTCGTTGAGGACGGTCTTGCCCATGAGCACGGCGCCGGCCTCGCGGAGGCGGGTGATGACCGGCGCGTCGCGGCTCTCGCCCCACGCCGGGTCGAGGATCACGCCGTTCGCCGTCGTCGGCGCGTCCTTCGTAACGATGATGTCCTTCACGCCGTAGGGGATGCCCTGCAGCGGCCCAAGGTCTTCGCCGGCGGCGAACTTCGCGTCGGCCGCGGCGGCCTCAGCGAGCGCGGTGTCCTCGGTGACGGTGATGAACGCTCCGAGGGTGGGATTGAGCGCCTTCGTCCGGTCAAGCAGCGCCGAGGTCAGTTCCACGCTGGTGATCTGCTTCGCGCGCAGCGCGGCGGCTGCTTCCTTGATAGTCAGGGGGATGTCCACTTGCTGCTCCTCTTGTGCTCGGCGGTCCACAACGCGGGCGCTAGACCCGCGCGGGGTAGATGACCGCTGGCTCCTCGTAACGTGCTTCCTCCACCTGGAAGAGCGAGTCCGCGCCCGCCCGCAACGCGGGGTAGGCGGCGACAAAGGTCGCGATCTGCTCCTCGGTCAGGGTGAAACCGGCCTCCGTGAGGAGGTCTCGCACCCTGCGCTCCACATCAATCTCTGCCATCGGGTTTCCCTTCTCGTGATCGAGGAGGGCGAGCGCTGGAAGCACCCGCCTTCCTCGATTTTGACTGCTAGTCCTCGACCCACACGCTGGTGAAGTCACCCCACCACGACTGGGGCTGAATCCAGCCCTGGACGGCGGGTGAAAGCACGCGCAGGTTGAGGTCGTGGGTTACCGGAATGCTGGCGATGTCCCGGATGAACGTGCCCTGGAACTGCTTGAGCAGCTCGTTCTGAGCCTCGAACTCGAAGGTCGCCGCGGCCTCCAGCATGATCGCGTCGGCCTCCTCGCTGCTGTAGCCCATCGGGTTACAACAACCGGCCGGCGG
>JBBDRR010000053.1:2628-9541 GCA_040905395.1 Gemmatimonadota bacterium | reverse complement strand
CCCTCGCTGCGCTCGGGACGACAAACGGCGATTTCAGCTAATACGGAGGTCGTTCCCTCGTCTGCCGAAGCGCTTCGTAGAGGGCGACGGCGGCGGAGCTGCCGAGGTTCAGCGACCGCGCCCCCGGGATCATCGGTATACGGAGCACACACGGATCGAGCGCGTCTCTCAGATCGGCCGGAAGCCCGCGCGACTCCGGTCCCAGGAGGAGCGCGTCGTCCGCCCGGAATTCGACGTCCCAGAGCGAGCTGGAGCCATGAGTGCTGAGCGCCCAGACACGTCTGCCCGTCATTGCGCTCGCGAAGTCGTCGTAGTTGATGTGACGGTGCGTCTCGACGTTCTCCCAGTAGTCCATTCCGGCGCGCTTCGCGTCGGGATGGCGGAAGGAGAAGCCGAGGCGGCCGATGAGATGAAGCGGAGTGCCGGTGGCGGCGCAGAGGCGGGCGATGTTGCCGGCGTTGCCGGGGATTTCGGGTTCGTAGAGGGCGAGGGAAAGAGAGGGCAATTTTTAGTTTTGAGTTTTTAGTTTTGAGTTTTCCGTTTTTGGTGCGCGAGTTCACGCTCCGGCGGCCGGCCGCCCCAGCTGAACCAGAGCAACTCAAAACTTACAACTAACAACTCACAACTGGGTTTCTACCCCCCGACCTGCGACAGCGCCATCAATCCTCCGCTGCCGTTGTCGTTGCCGTGCTCGAGCCAGTGGCGCTCGGGCTTGATGCGGAGGGTTTCGCGGACGAGGGGCTCGATGGGCTCTCCACGGCGGAGGGGGTCCCGGAGGTTGGTCTGGATGGCTCCGAAGAGACACGGGCGGAGCTGTCCGTCTGCGGTGAGCCGCATCCGGTTGCAGGTATCGCAGTAATTGTGGCTCATCGGGGTGATGACCCCGATGGTGCCGGGGGCGTCGCGGAAGGAGTAGTAGCGCGCCGGGCCATTGCCCTTCGGCCCCTCGACGGGGGCGAGCTCTCCGATCCGGCCGATCCGCTCGATCAGCTCCTCGGCAGAGACGAACTCCTCGCCCTGGACCTCGAGGTTATCGCCAGTCGGCATGACCTCGATGAAACGGACGTGCCAGGGCCGCTCTCGGCTGATCTTCGCGAACGCCTCGACCTCGTCGTCGTTGCGGCCGCGCATCACGACGCAGTTGATCTTGATCGGTGCGAATCCGGCGCGCTCCGCGGCGTCGAGCCCGGCGAAGATCTTCTCGGCCGAGCCGGGGCGTCGAGCGATCGAATCGATCCGTTCGGGGATGAGCGAGTCGAGGGAGACGTTGAGTCGATTCACCCCCGCTTCGCGGAGCTCTAGTGCCAACTCGTCGAGAAGGACCGCGTTCGTCGAGAGGGCGATGTCCTCGATGCCGTCGACCGCGCGAAGCATGCGGACGAGGCTGGCGAGATCACGGCGAACGAGCGGCTCGCCGCCGGTGATGCGCAGCTTCTTCAGGCCGAGCGGGGCCATCTCGCGGACGATGCGGGTGATCTCCTCGTAGGACAGCAGCTGGTCCTTCTTCAGCCACGGCAGCCCTTCCTCCGGCATGCAGTAGACGCAGCGGAGATTACATTTGTCAGTAACCGAGATCCTCAGATACTCGACGCGGCGGCCGAAGCCGTCGCGCATCGGCCCCTCCTCCGGAATTTCGTGGCGCGGCCACTCCGGCGTACCGAGCTGGACCAGATTCGTGCTCACGAGCCCTCCTGCACAGGTTGCGGCGTATTACCGCGAAGCCATTCGCTGTCACCGTCGAGGTAGCCTTCCTTCTTCCAGATCGGCACCCGCTTCTTCAGCTCCTCGATCACGTAGCGCGACGCCTCGTACGCGTCGCCGCGGTGGGGTGAGGACACCGCGATCGCGACGCTCGCGTCGCCGATCTCGAGGCGCCCGATCCTGTGGATGACCGAGATCGCGCCCGTCTCCCACCTGCTCCGTGCTTCGTCGACGATTTCCCGGATGGTCGCTTCCGCCATTTCCGGGTACGCCTGGTAGTCCAGGTGCCCGACGCCGCGTCCCTCGTTGTGGTTGCGCACGAGACCGACGAAGAGAATAGCCGCGCCGTCGCGGGCCGACGCCTGCGCGAGCAACGCACAGGAGTCGATCGGGTCCGAAGTGACGAGGCAGATCGGCTCCGACACCGTCAGCCGCCGCTCACCGGTGGGATGAACGCGACCTCGTCTCCATCGGAGAGCGGTGCCCGGAGATTCGAATAGGTCAGATTGACGGCGACGGCCGGTTGGGTCGGGAGGGTCTGCCAGCTCTCCCCCCGCTCTCTGAGGCTGACCACGAGGTCGGCCACGGATGCACCGACCGGGAGCTCGACCTCGAGCTCGTCCGTGCCGGCGATATCTCTGTATGTAGCGAAGAAGAGGGCTTTGATCTGCATGTTTTCAGGCTGCGCCGCGGGTGCCGTCGGGTCAGGTACTCACTACCCCGCGAGGGGCGGAGGGGTTTCCGCGATCGGAACGACCCGTGTGGGCGCGTGCAGCCGTCCACTCAACCGGCGCCGGATGCTCCCGGGCCGATGGCGTTCTGACGAACCTCTTCAGCCGGTGCGATGGTCACCAGAAACTGTGACAGCTCGTGGTGGAGACGGGAGGTGGATCCGCGGACGACGGTGCGGCCCCCCTTCGTTCCCGTACCGATCACGAGCTCACCCGCCTCGACACGAAACGTGATGTGGCTGTCGCTCGAGTCCTCGGCGAACGCACCGTAGGGCGTGAAGCGTGTCGCGAAGAACTCTCTGGCGAGCCGGATCACCTCCGCCGGGGAGAGATCGGTCGTGACTTCCTGTACGAGCATCTTGCCTCCCTCACCTATCGCGACAGTGTCTTGAAACGCCACCGCCGAGTGCAAGAAGGACGCCCGGTACGGATCAAACGCCGATCGGCCGCTCCTCCACCAGGGCACGCAGGTCCTTCGAGGGCTTGAAGACGGGGACGGCGCGCGGAGGGACCTCCACGGGGTCGCCCGTGCGTGGGTTGCGAGCGAGACGGCTCTTCCGCTCCCGCACCTTGAAGGTGCCGAACCCACGGATCTCGATGTTCTTGTGCTCCGCCATCGCGTCCTTGATCGCGTTCAGGAACGAATCGACGACGATCGCACAATCCTTCTTGGTGATGCCGGGGCCGATCGCCTCCGAAGCAAGCTGCACCAGATCCGCCTTGGTCATTTACATCCTCCGTCGAGGTGGGAGAGCGGGAGCACAGAAGGGTGAAACGACACCAGACTCCGCTGGCCTCCCGTACGTGGGCGGGCGGAGGCGACTGGTCCCAGGGGGAGGGCCGATGCCGAGGCCTCCCGGAAATGGTCTAAAGAGTTGATGGAGTGTGGCTTACCTGAACGTAATCGGGGTCATCTAAAAGTCAAGCGTTCCGTGCCGAAGCGGTCTCGCGCTTCGCCATATCGTCGATCATCCGGTCGAAGAGATAGCGCGAGTCGTGCGGGCCGGGCGCGGACTCGGGGTGGTACTGAACCGAGAAGATCGGTTTGTCGCGGTGCTCGAAACCCTCGATCGTGCGGTCGTTCAGGTTCACGTGCGTCGGCCTGAGCTCCGGCGCTCCGGGGATCTCGGTCTCGTCGCCCTTCACGGCGAAACCGTGGTTCTGCGCCGTGATCTCCACCGTCCCATCGGAGAGGCGGCGGACGGGGTGGTTCCCGCCGCGGTGCCCGTACAGCAGCTTGTAGGTGGTCGCGCCGAACGCGCGGCCGATGAGCTGGTGACCGAGGCAGATCCCGAAGATCGGCGTGTTCCTATCGGCAAGAGTTCGGATCGTCTGAAGGACGTGTCCGACCGCTTCGGGATCACCCGGTCCATTCGAGATGAAGAGGCCGTCGAAGTCGCGCTCGACGATCTCCTCGGGTGGAGTCATCGCGGGCAGCACCGTGATCTCGCACCCGCGCTCGGCGAGGAGCTTGAGCGAGTGTGCCTTGACACCGAAGTCGAACGCGAGGACGTCGAATCTCTTGGGCCCGACGGAGGGGACGACGTATCGCTCGTCGGTGGAAACGCCGCAGGCGAGGTCGAGCCCCTTCATCTCGGGTTGGCCGCGGATGTCGTCCAGGAGCGCCTTCTCGTCCGTCCCTCCAGCCGCGATCGCTCCGCGCATCGCGCCGGCAGAGCGTATGTGCCGGGTCAGCGCGCGCTGGTCGACGCCCTGAATGCCGACCACGCCGTGCCGCTGGAGGTACGCTTCGAGAGACTCTTCCGCGCGCCAGTTGCTGTGCGCGGGTGGCGCTTCATGAATCGCGAAGCCGGCGACGCGAGGGCCGTCTGACTCCCGGTCCTCGCTGTTCGTCCCGTAGTTGCCGATTAGGGGGTAGGTCATCGTGACGATCTGACCGGTATAGGAGGGATCGGTAAGTACCTCCTGGTAGCCGGTCATCGAGGTGTTGAATACGACCTCGCCGAAGATCGTCCCGCGGGCTCCGTACGCATCTCCACAAAATACTCGACCGTCCTCCAGCATCAGGATTGCCGCTTCGGCCACGCTACCTGTCCTTCCTGAGTCAAGTTCATGGGGGATGGGGGGTTGGACCGGCGGGAATCTATTCGACCGTGCGGGAGTGTCAAGTGGCGCGATCCGTATCGGCAGCAATAGATTGCGCGCCTTTGACCCGGGGAGGAACGTGGCCGCACCGCTCGTCTTCATCTACGCCGACGAATCGTGCCTGGGGAACCAGTTCCGGGATCGCGCCCGCCCTGGGGGCGCGGCGGGCGTAGTGGAGCACCACTCGCGGAACCGTGGCTGGGTTCGTCGGGATTTCTGGCTGAGCGAGCCGGACACGACGAACAATCGTATGGCGATTCGCAGCGCGATCGTGCCGCTGGAGGCGCTCAAGGGCCCGTCGCGCGTGGTGTTCACCAGCGACAGCCGCTACCTGGTGGACGGCATGAGCAAGTGGGTACACAACTGGATCCGGAGGGGATGGACGCGGAAGGGAGGCGAGATCGAGAACGTGCAGCTCTGGAAAGAACTGGTCCCCGTCGCGAGGCGCCACCAGGTGGAGTGGAAGTGGGTGCGGGGACACGCGGGGCATCCGCAGAACGAGTACGCCAACGAACTCGCCATTCGCGCGGCGCGGGAGCAGACCGCCAGTGGTGGGCTGGTGGATTCGCGCTTCGAGGAATGGATCTCCGAGGAGCAGGAGGCGAAGGGACGTTATCTCGACTTTCTTCCGCTGGCGCCCGAGTAAGGCACCATCACCGGGTCCGGGGCTGCGTCAGGTCGACGGTTCGAGACCGAAGCGCTCCGCGAACCGACGCACGACCATCTCCTCCACGTCGGGGATCTCGACATCGCGCCCGAGCTCGCCCGAGACCGATCCCACGGCCTGATCCCGGATCCCGCACGGGACGATCGAGTCGAAGTAGGCGAGATCCGTCGAAACGTTGAGCGCGAAGCCGTGGGAAGTGATCCAGCCGGAGGAAACGCGGACCCCGATGGCGGCGAGCTTGCGATCGCCCGCCCAAACGCCGGTCAGCCCATCGATACGCCCCGCCTGAATTCCGAGGTCGTGGAGGACCTCGATGAGCACCGATTCGATATCCCGCAGGTAGCGATGCAGGTCGCATCTATCGGGCTTGAGGTCGAGGATGGGATAGCCGACGAGCTGTCCCGGCCCGTGGTAGGTCACATCCCCGCCCCGCCCCGCCTGGTAGATCTGAATCCCGAGCCGGCGGCGTTCGGACTCGTCGGCGAGGATGTGCTCCGGATGTGACCCGGAGCCGAGAGTGATCACGTGCGGATGCTGGAGCAGGAGGAGGGTGTCGGCGATCTCGTTCGACCGGCGTCGGCGCACCAGGTCCGCCTGCAGCTCGATCCCCTCGGCGTAGGGGAGTAGGCCGAGACGCCGGACCGCGAGGGGGCGGGCGGTCGGGATGACGGAGGGGGGTGCGGATCGGTGCGGGGTCATCCGGGATCGGGGAAGCTCTCGAGGATCTCCTTCACGCGGGCGAGGAAGCGGTCCGCGTCGGCTCCATTGACGAGGCGGTGATCGAAGCCGAGGGAGAGGAAACCGCGCTTCCGAGCGACGATGGCGTCGATGCCGAATTCGTCGGTGATCACCACGGGCCGCTTCTCGACGGCCCCGACTCCCATGATGGCGACCTGGGGCTGGTTGACGATCGGAAATCCGAGAACGGTACCGAAGATACCGGGGTTGGTGATGGTGAAGGTGCCACCCTGGACCTCTTCGGGCGAGAGCTTCTTCGTCCGCGCGCGGGCGGCGAGGTCAGCGACGGACTTCGCGAGGCCCAGCAGGGACAACTCGTCGGCCTTCCTGACCACCGGGACGATGAGGCCCCACTCGACGGCGACGGCGACGCCGATGTTCACCTCTCCGCGGTAGACCACCTTATCGCCCGAGATGGCTGCGTTGATCCTGGGGTGCTCCTGAAGCGCCTGGGCGACCGCCTTGGCGATGAAGGCGGTGTAGGTGACCTTCACGTCCTGCTCGTCCCAGACGCGGCTGTTCTTCGCCCGCAGCTGGTCGATCCTCGAATAGTCTATCTCGAAGTAGGAGTGGACGTGGGCGGACGTGCGCCTGGAGAGCACCATGTGCTCGGCGACGAGCGAGGTCATCCGGCTCATCCGCTCGACGCGGTCGCCAGGCCGCACCGCGACTTCGGGGTGATGGACGTGCGTGTAGTACTCGTCCCAGGAGAAGGAGCCCGGTTTGGCCTCACCGCCCTCCTTCACGTACAGGAGGACGTCCTCCTTCGTGACCCGTCCGGCGCGCCCGGTTCCCGTGATCTCGTCGAGCGATACGCCATGCTCGGCGGCGATCCGTCGGACGAGAGGCGTGGAGCGCCGGCGGAGGCGTTCTTCGGCGGTCTCCGGCGCGCCACCGCCCGACCCGTTCGGCCGCGCCGGCGCGCGCAGGGATTCGGCGGCCTGACTCCCGGCGGCGGGTGCGGCGGCGG
>JBBDRR010000053.1:0-2528 GCA_040905395.1 Gemmatimonadota bacterium | reverse complement strand
CGGCCGGCGGCCCATCCCCGGCCGGCTCCGCGACGGCTCCGGCCTCCGTCTCAATGTAGGCGACGATCGCGCCAACCTCCACGGTCTCACCCTCGCTCACGAGGATCTCTACGATGGTGCCGGACGCAGGTGAGGGGATCTCCGCATCCACCTTGTCGGTGGAGATCTCCATGATCGTCTCGTCCCGCTCCACCCGCTCGCCGACCTTCTTGAGCCAGACAGAAACGGTCCCCTCGGCGATCGACTCGCCCATCTGGGGCATCGGTACCTGGATGCGGGACATAGCTGAGTATCGAGGCTGGTTGAGTGGGAAGAGCCGATAGCCGATAGCCGATAGCTTCCGTCAGAACTTCGCCAAATACATCGTCGCCGCAATGATATCGTGCGGCTGCGGCAGAAAGTAGTCCTCCAGGGGAGGCGAGTACGGCACGGGGGTGTCGACGGCGGTGACGCGAAGGATCGGCGCGTCGAGCCACTCGAACGCTTTCTCGTTCACCCGCATCGCGATCTCGCCCGCGATTCCGCCGGTCCGCGTGTCCTCGTGGACGATCAGGAGCCGGTTCGTCTTCCGGACGCTTTCGAGGATCGCGTCCTCGTCGAGCGGCAGGAGGGTCCGGAGGTCGAGGACCTCGACGGAGATTCCGTGCTCGTCGTCGAGGATCTGCGCGGCGTCCAGGCTCTTGTGGACCATCGCTGCGTAGGTGACGATCGTCACATCCCGCCCCTCGCGGTGGATGCGGGCCTGGCCGAGCGGGACGGTGTAGTCCTCGGCGGGGAGGATCTCGCGGAGCTGCGGCCGCCTGTAGAGCCACTTGTGCTCGAAGAAGAGGACCGGGTCGTCGTCGCGGATGGCGGCCTTGAGGAGCCCCTTGGCGTCGTACGCGGTGGCGGGGTAGACGATTTTGAGGCCCGGGGTGTGGAAAAACGCCGCCTCCGGGTTCTGCGAATGGAACGGGCCGCCGCGAACGCCGCCGCCGGAGGGGCCCCGGATCACCAGCGGCTGCGGTCCGGTGCCGCGGTAGCGCGACGTGGCGACGTAGTTCGTGATCATGTCGTAGGCGCAGGCGACGAAGTCGATGAACTGCATCTCGACGATCGGGCGCATTCCCATGTGGGCCGCTCCCGCCGCAGCGCCGGTGAAGCCGATTTCCGAGATCGGCGTGTCGATCACCCGAAGGTCACCGAAGCGCTCGAGCAAACCTTCGGTGACCTTGAAGGCGCCGCCGAAGGTGCCGATGTCCTCGCCGAGCAGGAAGACGCGCTCGTCCCTCTCCATCTCCTCCGCGATGGCCTCGCGGATCGCTTCCAGGAAGGTGACGGGCTCCCCCGCCCCGCTCCCCCCCTGCGTCTCGGTCCGCTCGGAACCGGCATCCGCCATGGCTCAGGCTCCCCTCGGATCGGGAGGCGATCCGCGAGTCCAGGGTGGGGAAACGGGGCCGTCGGCGTAGACGTCGTCCAGGGTCCAGCGGGGTTCGGGCATCGGCGACCGCTCGGCCTGCTCGACGGCTGCGTCGAGGTCGTTCGCCACGCGGGCATCGACCTGCGCAAGACCTTCGGCATCGGTCCAGCCGTTCCGGAAGAGTGTCTCTGTATAGCGGTCCAGCGGGTCGTTCGTGCTCGCCCACCGCTCGATCTCCTCGCGAGGCTGGTAGGGCTGTGCATCGTGCTCCGCATGGCCCTTCCGGCGATACGTCATCGTCTCGATGAGCGATGCACCGCCGCCGCCGCGTGCCCGGTCGACCGCCCGCTTCGACGCCGCGTAGACGGCGAGCACGTCGTTCCCGTCGACCTGTTCGCCCGCGATCCCGTATCCGACCGCCTTTTCGACAAAGGACCGCGCCGCCGTCTGCCGCGCCACGGGCGTCGAGTAGGCGTACCCGTTGTTCTCCACTACGACCACCAGCGGACAGCGCTGCACGGCGGCGAAGTTGATCCCCTCGTGGAACGCTCCGGTGGATGTCGCGCCGTCTCCCACGTAAACCATCCCCACCCGCGGCTCTCCCCGTTGACGAAAGGTCAGAGTAACGCCGGCCATCACGGGGACGAGGTCTCCGAGAGGCGAGATCTGTCCGATGAAGCCGCGCTGATAATCCGCGAAATGGATGTTCAGCTCCTTGCCGGCCGTCGGCGAGTCGCCCTTCGCCATGTACTGTCTGAGAACCTCGACCGGCCGTGCCCCCATGACGAGCATCGATCCGAGGTTGCGGATCAGGGGGGAGAGCATGTCGCCGGTGCCGTCGCTTCGCCTCTCGAGGGCGTACGCCGTGGCGACCGACTCACCTTCCTGACCCAGCGAACGGAACAGCCCCCCGACGACCTTCGCCTGCCGGTGCAGGTTCACGAGGCGCTCCTCCAGCGAGCGGGTGAGCCTCAGGAAGGTATAGATCTCGAGGAGCTGTTCCGTGGAAAGTCCGTGCGGAACGGTGGTCGGGGAGGACGTAGGCGAAGGCAAGGATCAAGCTCGTGTACGGGTCTGGTGGATGGTCGACGCGCGACGGCCGCGTCCACCATCGAGGGGGACGCGGCCG
>JBBDRR010000052.1:0-9560 GCA_040905395.1 Gemmatimonadota bacterium | reverse complement strand
GAACGGTCCGTCGAGGGGTCCGCCGCAAACAGAGTAAGTTTCCCGTACGTCGCCGCGACGACCGATCTCGAAGAGTCCCGCCATGGCGCGTGATCATAAAGTAAACGGTATTGGGCGAACGCCGGGATCCAGCGGATGTCGAAGGCCGTCTGGATCCCGGCCTTCCCCGGGATGAAGATGTGATCGGACGGCGAGATCAGCGACGGTCTCGAAGATGCGGCGGCGGGACGAGAGCGGTTCGCCACGACCGGAATACCGAAAAGTCGAACATAAAGAGGACGGAGCATGGCAGAGCACGACCTGATGGAAAAGCTGGTATCCCTGGCCAAGCGGCGGGGATACGTCTTCCAGTCCTCGGAGATCTACGGAGGGACCGGTTCGGTATGGGACTACGGCCCGCTGGGAGTCGAGCTGAAGCGGAACGTCAAGGAGTCGTGGTGGCGGTCGATGGTGCACGAGCGGGACGACATCGAGGGGCTGGACGCGTCGATCCTGATGCATCCGCGCGTGTGGGAGGCATCGGGGCACGTCGCCGAGTTCACCGACCCGCTGGTCGAATGCAAGAACTGCCACCGCCGCTTCCGTGTCGACATCCTGCTCGCGGAGAGCGGCGCCGAGGAGCTGGAGGGGGCGCGCTGCATCTCGTGCGGCGTCTCCGGGCAGTGGACGGAGCCGCGGCAGTTCAACCTCATGTTCAAGACGTTCATGGGCCCCGTCGAGGACGAGTCGGCGGTCGTCTACCTGCGGCCCGAGACCGCGCAGGGGATCTATGTCAACTTTCTGAACGTGCAGACGACGGCACGGCAGCGGGTTCCGTTCGGCATCGCGCAGATCGGCAAGGCGTTCCGCAACGAGATCACACCCGGCAACTTCATCTTCCGAACGCGCGAGTTCGAGCAGATGGAGATGCAGTTCTTCGTCGAACCGGGCACCGACGACGACTGGTTCGACAAGTGGAAGGCCGCGCGAATGCGCTGGATGAGCGACCTCGGCCTGGCTCGGGACCGCCTCCGGTTCCACGAGCACGCGCCGGACAAGCTCGCGCACTACGCGAAGACGGCGTTCGACATCGAGTTCTTCTTCGGCGGCACCATCGGCGACGGCGGGTGGGGTGAGATCGAAGGGATCCACAATCGCACCGATTTCGATCTCGGCCGGCACCAGGAGTTCTCGGGCAAGCGCCTCGAGTACATCGACCCGGCGAACCAGAAGCGGTACCTCCCGTACATCATCGAGACTTCGGCGGGCGCCGATCGTGTCACCCTCGCGATTCTGGCGAACGGCTATCGCGAGGAGGAGGTGGACGGGGAAACGCGCGTGGTGCTCGGGCTTCACCCGTCCCTCGCCCCCCTGAAGGTGGGCGTCTTCCCGCTGGTGAAGAAGGACGGGATGGCCGAGCGGGCGATGTCGATCCACGAGGAGCTGCGGCGGCAGGGAATCCCCAGCTTCTACGACGAGTCGGGCGCCATCGGACGTCGGTACCGGCGCCAGGACGAGGCCGGCACGCCCTTCGGTCTGACGGTGGACGGCGAGACGATGGAGAGCGGCACCGTTACCATCCGCGACCGCGACACGATGCAGCAGGAGCGGATCTCGACCGATGCCATCGTCGAGTGGGTGAGGGAGAGGGTCGGCTGAGACGGAGGACGTTGGAAGAGTTTTTAGTTTTGAGTTTTTAGTTTTGAGTTGGCGGTCTCCGTTTCGGCGCTTCGCTCGGACGGTGTCTGGACCGGGATATCACCATGACTCGAGATCAAAACCTCACAACTCAAAACTCAAAACTAAAAACTAAAACTAGCCCTGTCCTCTCCTGTGTCTTTCGACCCTCTCCGCGACTGGATCGACTCCTTCCTGACGGCCGCGGAGGAGGAGCGGTACGAGATCGGGTTGGCGCAGCGGCGGCGGCCGGTGCTCGGCGAGCTGTACGCGTCGAACGCGGATCTCTTCTCGGTGGCGCGGATCACGGAAGTGCAGCGGGTTCTCGCCGGGTCGTCGGGTGCGGAGGAGCGGCAGCTCCGCTCGTTGTTCGAGTTCCTGGCGCGCGGGCGGGCACTGATGGTCGCCGCCGCGCCGCTCGACCAACGTCTCGAGTGGGAGGTGTTCGGTAGCGTCCCGGTCGCGGAGAGCCGGATCCCGCACAGGCAGATCCTCGGGGCGCTCCGACTGGCGAGCGACTCGGGGCGTCGCCACGAGATCGAGGAGGCGCATCTCCGAGCCCTCGAGGAGCACCGCTACGTGGCGGAGGATTTCATCGCACGGCAGAAGGAGGGAATCGCCGAGCTCGGGTACCGCTCACAGGTCGAGGCCTACCAGATTCTCGGTAGCATCGACTTCCAGGCCACTCTGCGGGACGGCGAGCGGTTCCTCGAGGCGACGAACGACGCGTATTTCGAGCTGTTGTCCTGGTACCTCCCGAGAATCACCGGCGTGGAGGTGCCCGATGCGACGGCGGCGGACATGGCGAGGCTGGAGGCGGCTCCGGAGTACGATTCGCTCCTTCAGGGCGGCGAACAGAATCGCCGTATCCCCGAGCTGGTCCGTGAGACCGGCCTCGATCCGTACGCGGAAGGCCGAATCCGGATCGACTGGGAGGCGTACCTGGGCGGGTCTACCGGCGCGATGTGCAGGATTCCGGAGGTGCCGGGGCGGGTGATGATGGCGGTGGCGGCACGCTCCGGAAGGCCGGCGCTCTCCTATTTCCTGCGCGCCTACGGCGTTGCGCTGCACCACGCGTATACCGATCCGGATCTTCCGGTCGAGCAGCGACGTCTCGGTGACGATTCCGTTCCCAGGGCGTCGGGCGGCCTGTTCGAGTCGCTGCTCCGGACGCCCGCGTTCCTCCGCGCGCATTTCGACGTTCCGGCCCACAAGCTCACGGATCTCCTGCGTCTTTCCGCCCTGTGCACTCTTCTGGAAGTGCGTTCCGACGTCGGCCGCCTCGGATATGAGCTGGCCTTCTACGAAGGGGAGGGCGAACCGGAGTCGTATGCGGAGCTGATGCTGGGCGCGACCGGCGTGCGGCACGATCCGCGGGCGGCGGTGTGGTCCGTGGAATCTGAATTCACGAGCGCGCGCCGCCTCCGCGCTGCGCAGCTCGCCGCGATCCATGCGGAGACCCTGAGGAACCGCTTCGGCGAGGACTGGTTCCGGAATCCCAAGGCCGGCGGTTACCTCCGTGACCTCTTCACCCACGGCCGGCGCTACTCGGCCCCCGAGCTCGCCGTGCAGCTCGAATCACAGAAGCTGAGTTACGAGACGCTGGCGAGGCAGCTGATGGAGGCATTGTAGGATTCGGGATTCAGGATTCGGGATTCAGGGGTTTCATCCGCTGATCTATCGCCCGAGGCCGACCCAACCGCGATCCCGAATCAGCTTCCCCTGAATCCCGAATCCCGGATCCCGATATGTCCGAGCGCGCGACGACCTTCACCTCTCGTTGGGGGATGATGCTGGCCATGCTCGGCATGGCCGTCGGGACGGGCAACATCTGGCGCTTTCCGAGGATCGCGGCGGCGAACGGAGGCGGTGCATTCCTCGTCGCGTGGGTCTGCTTCCTCCTCCTCTGGTCGGTGCCGCTGCTCCTCGTCGAATTCTCGATGGGGAAGGCGACGAGGACGGGAACGGTCGGGGCGTTCGCCAGGCTTCTCGGCGGCCGCTTCGCCTGGATGGGCGCCTGGGTCGCCTTCACGGCGACGGCGATCATGTTCTACTACTCGGTCGTCGCCGGCTGGACGATCCGCTACTTCTTCGCGGGCGTCACCGGGGAGCTCGAGGGAGAGATCCCCGGCGCGCTCTGGACCGGGTTCGCCGGCAGCGCGTCGGCGGTCGCCACGCACGCGATCGCAATGGCGATCGGCGTCTTCGTGGTCGCCCGGGGGGTCCGTGGGATCGAGCGCGCGGCGGCCTTCCTGATCCCCTCGCTCTTCGTCCTCGTGGTGGTGCTGGCCATCCGAGCGGTGACTCTCCCGGGAGCGGAGGGCGGTCTGGCCTTCCTCTTCACCCCGAACTGGAGCGATCTCGGCCGCGCCTCCGTCTGGCTGGAGGCGCTGACCCAGAACGCGTGGGATACGGGTGCCGGCTGGGGTCTCGCGCTCTCGTACGCGATCTACATGCGCCGCCAGGAGGACACGGCGCTGAACTCCTTCCTCCTCGGCTTCGGCAACAACTCGGTCTCGCTTCTCGCCGGCATCATGGTCATCTGTACCGTTTTCGCCGTAGGACCGGCCGTGGCGACACAGATCGCCGCCACGCCGGCGGGATTCGAGCAGGCGATCCGGGCGTATCCCGGCCTCGAGGCGCGGCTCGAGGCAGGGTTGCTCGATGCCGGAGTGGAGAACGTGTCGGCGACGACGGGCGTTCCACTCGTGGCGGACGAGGTCGTCGGGTTCTTCGGCAACAGCGCCGTCTCCATCGACAACAGGCTCCTCGTGGCGAGGGAGTCGGGCGCTCTCGAGGGGCAGGACGTGGCGGAGGCGGTGCTCGCGAGCGGCAACAACGGCCTCACCTTCATCTGGGTCCCGCAGATCTTCGGCACGCTTCCCTTCGGTCGCCTCCTGACCTCGATCTTCTTCCTCGCGCTCGCCTTCGCCGCGATCAGCTCCTTGATCGCGATGATCGAGCTGGCCACCCGGGTGCTCGAGGACGCGGGCACGCCGCGACGGCGGGCCGTGCTGACGGTCGGCGGGGCCGGGTTCCTCCTCGGCGTGCCCTCGGCCCTCAACATGGCGGTATTCGACAATCAGGACTTCGTCTGGGGAGTCGGCCTGATGCTGTCCGGATTCTTCTTCGCCTTCGCCGTCAGCCGCTTCGGCGCCTCGCGCTTCCGGGAGCGGTTCATCAACACGGCTGCGTCCGATATCCGCATCGGCCGCTGGTGGGACGTGGTGATCTACTTCGTGATGGTCCAGGCCGTCGTGCTGATGGGATGGTGGCTCTACCAGGCGATCGACTTCTCCGATCTGGGGGCGACTTTCACGCCTTTTTCGCCCTTCAACGTCGGCACCTTGCTCGTGCAGTGGGGTATCGCCCTCGCAGCGTTCCTCCTGCTCAATAGCTGGCTCGTTCGCCGGACCCGCGGCGGCGATCTGGAGGACGATACGACATCGGTCGGCTCCCCTCTTGCGGATGCCTGACCCCCGCCAGCACGCTTCGGTGACGCCACCCGTCGCCACTTCTCAGCTCTGGAGCACAATAATGACGAATCGTACCCGGCTCCTCGCGATGATCGGAACCGTAGGAATCGCGGGCTGCTCCTCGGGCGGCACGGCTGCCGCTCCCACAGGCCCGTTACCCGAGCCCACGGGGCGTTTCGAGGTCGTCGGCCGCGGTCCGATCACCGAGTCGCACACCTCCGATCTCTGGGTGTTCGAGGGCAACGACGGGCGCGACTACGCATATGTCGGGACGTGGGGGGCCTGCGCCGGCTGCTTCGGCGATCGGATGTACGTCTGGGACGTGACCGAGCCGGCGAATCCGATCCTCCGCGATTCGGTGATGGTCGACGCGCGGACCGTCAACGACGTCAAGGTCGACGATGAGGGCACCCTCGCCGTCATCACGCGTGAAGGCGCCTCGAACCGACGGAACGGCATCGTCATCCTGGACCTCGCGAATCCGGCCTCGCCGACCGTCCACTCAGAGTACTGGGAGACGCTGACCGGCGGGGTCCACAACGTCTTCATCGAGGACGATATCGTCTACGCCGTGCACAACGGTACCTTCGATCTGCACATCATCGATGTCTCCGATCCGAAGGAGCCGGTGCAGATCGGGCGTTGGGGCGTTCCGACGCACTTCAGCAAGGTGCTGCACGACGTGTACGTCGATGACGGCCTCGCATACCTCTCCTACTGGGACGACGGCCTGATCATCATCGACGTCGGTAACGGGATCCGCGATGGAACCCCCGAGGAACCGGCGTTCGTGAGCCAGTACCGCTACCGATACGACGTCGGTGGGCAGCAGTATGGAAACACGCACGTCGCCTTCCCCTACACGAACGAAGCGGGGAACCGCTACGTGTTCGTCGGCGACGAGATCTTTCCGCCAGGGTTCGACCAGCAGGATCCGGGATCGTCGCCTGCCGGCTACATCCACGTCATCGACGTGTCGGACATCGAGAATCCCGTCGAGGTGGCCGAGTACCGGTTGCCGGACGCCGGAGCCCACAACATCTGGGTGGAGGACGACGTCATGTACGTCGCCTACTACAATGCCGGGCTTCGTGCGGTGGACGTCTCCGGCAGACTGGAGGGCGATCTGGCGAGACAGGGCAGGGAGATCGCGGCGCTGGAGACGTCGGACGAGAACGCGTTCATCGAGGACCGCCCGTTCGCATGGGGACCGCAGGTTCACGATGGCTACGTCTTTGCGTCCGATCACACGTCGGGCCTCTGGATCGCGCGGCTCGTCCGGCCGTGACTCTCTGACCGCCGACGGCTCGGGGAGCGGGGGATCTCACGAGGGGTTCCCCGCTTTCGTTTGTGACCCGCTCGTTCGATGGCCGTCATCCCGGGATGACGGGACACGACGGGATGATGACGACGGGACGACCGACGACTGTACTGACGACCTCGAAGTACATCTAATGAAGACCGCGCTCACTCTGCCAGCACTGCTTCTCACCGCCGCGTGCGCCGCCGGAAGTGCTTCGGTGGACGGGGGGCCGGACCCCGCTGGGGTCGTCTACGACGTCTGGGTGACGAGCGAGTCCGCAGACGAGATCGCGCGGGTGCGCTTCGGGCCTGAGGGTGCCCGCGTGGTGCAGCGGCGCGACGTGGGGAGCATGCCGGTGGAGATCGATGGCCCTCACGGGGTCGCGGTCGCTCCGGATGGCGAACACATTTACGTGACGATCGGCCACGGAGTGCCCTACGGTTCGTTGTGGAAGATCGAAGCCGAGACGGGCGAGGTGGTCGCTCGCACGCTCCTCGGGCTCTTCCCAGCTACGGTCTCGGTCACGCCCGATGGAGAGTACGCGTTCGTCTCCAACTTCAATCTCCACGGCGATCCGGTCGCGAGCTCGATCTCGAAGGTGCACCTCGGTACGATGGCGGAGGTCGCGCGCATCCAAACTTGTGTGATGCCGCACGGCAGTCGGATCAATCCACAGGGCACACTACACTACTCCGTCTGCATGATGGATCAAATGCTGGTGGAGATCGATGTCGGCACCGGCGGGATCGCGCGCAGCTTCTCGGTCGCGCGGGGCATGGAGGGACCGGCCGGAGACAGAGGACCGATCGCGCAGACGACCCACGACACCGAGCCGGGTACGGCGCTCTGCAACCCGACGTGGGCAGAGCCGAGCGCCGATGGGTCCAGCGTCTTCGTCACGTGCAATGCGGCGGCCGAGGTGATCGAGATCGACGTGGACGAATGGAGGGTCGTCCGCCGCTTCGACACGGGCGAGGCGCCGTACAACCTCGCGACCACACCGGATGGGCGCTATCTGTTGGTGAGCCTGCGGAACCGGAGCGATCCGGCGCTCGAAGTCTACGATCTGACTAACGGCCGACAGGCCGCTCGGATACCGGCGAGCACGACGCTCGTCCACGGGATCGCCGTCTCGCCCGATTCGAGGTACGCTTTCGTCACCGCGGAGGGCGTGGGATCGGAACCGGGAAAGGTGGACGTGATCGACCTCCGGGCACTTCGCCGCGTCGCCAGCGTCGAGGTCGCCCAGCAGGCGACCGGAATCGCGATCGCGCCCTCCACACGGTGACTTTCGACGGCTGTCGATGAACTTCGAGACGTTCCGCCGCCGCGCGGAAGAGATCTTCGACGACATCCCGCCGGACTACCGCGAGGGTGTCGACGGTCTGGAGGTCGTGCGGAAGACCGTGACGCATCCGACGCTCGCCGAGGTCTACACCCTCGGCGAATGTCTTTCCGACTTCTACCCTTCCGATTACGGCGGCCCGGGCGAGATCCGCTCGCGCGTCGTCCTCTACTACGGCTCTTTCCTCGAGCTCGCCCGTAGCAAGGAGGGCTGGGATTGGGAGGAGGAGCTGTTCGAGACCGTTACCCACGAGGTCCGACACCATCTCGAGCATCTCGCGTCCGAAGATGCGCTCGAAGCGATGGACTACGCCGAGGACCAGAACTTCGCGCGCCGCGACGGTGAGCCCTTCGATCACCTCTTCTACAGGTCGGGGAAGCAGATCGAGACCGGCGCGTACGAGGTGGACGGCGACGTCTTCGTGGAGCGGGCGGTGTCGAAGGAGTCAGGCGACGTCCTGGATGTGGAAGTGAAGGGAAAATCGGTCCGGTTCGACGTCCCGGCTGAAGCCAGCGAAGCTCACTTCGTCCGGATCCCGGAACACGGCGTGGACATCACCGGCGATCTCTTCGTCGTGCTCCTGCGGCGGAAGGGCCTCTGGGAGACGATCTCCAGCGTACTGCGGCGGGATCCCGTACGCGTGCTCAAGAGCGAGGCGCGGATGCCGACCTCGTGACCGAACCCCGTAAGGTCCGCACGGCCACAGCCGACGGGGTGGAGATCGCGCTCTACCAGGTGGACCCGAAGGCCGGCGGCGGAGTGCCGATCCTGCTGGCGCCGGGTACGTTCAGCACGCGCCTCTTCTGGCTCGGTTCGCGCCGTCAGGGATTCGGCTATTCCCTCGGCGACGCGGGGTTCGATCCCTGGGTCGTCGAGCACCGCGGACACGGAGCGAGCGATCGGCCGGCGAGCTGGACGATGGACGATTGGGTCCGTTTCGACGCACCCGCGGCCGTTTCGACGGTGCTCGCCGAGACGGGACGGGCGGGACTCGTCTGGATCGGCCACAGCGCCGGCGGCGTCGTGGGCGCGGCATTCGCGGGAAGTGACCACCCGGCCGCCGAGGGGATGGCGGGGTTGGTGCTCCTGGGTTCGCCCGGGCCGGGCACTCTCGGCGGCTTCCGTCGTGCGGGTGCTTGGCTCACGATGGGCGCCGCGGCGGTCCTGCCGAACTCCCACTGGCCCGGCCGGTGGATCGGGCTCGGGCCCGAGCGCGAACCCGGACGACTGGTTCGTGACTGGATGCGCTGGAATGTATCGGGCCGTTGGGATGGAGGTGACGGGCGCGATTACCTCGCGAGCCTGCCGGATTTTCGTTCGCCAGTGCTGGCCATCGCCGGAAGTGGCGACCGGGTGCTCGCACCACCGCATGCGGTCCGCGATCTGCTGAATCGCTTCGGCTCGGAGGACCGCACCCTCATCGTCGCCGGTCGGCAGCATGGCTTCGCCGTCGACTACGACCATCCCGGCCTGGTCATCGGAAGACCGGCGCGGGATGAGATATGGCCGCGAGTAATAGAGTGGATCCGGAAGCGGAAATTTAGTCATTCCGGCGAAAGCCGGAATCCAGGGCGCGTACTCGGCTGATCGTGGGCCGCCACTGGATTCCGGTCCGCCAAGACTTCGACCTAATCGTATCGAGGATATCCGCCCGGAGCACCGGCGAGCCGTACACGTTCCGCGGGTCGGACATTGCCGCCGCCCTGGGCAACGGGGACACCCCCGAAGTCGGGCTACTCGATCTACCGACTACCGGCCGCGTGTTGATCGTTGCCCGTCG
>JBBDRR010000051.1:0-1590 GCA_040905395.1 Gemmatimonadota bacterium | reverse complement strand
GGTCGGTGATGCGGTCCTGTGGGTAGTTGTAGGTGCGGATCTTTTCCGCGCGGTCGCCGGTGCCGACCTGCGACTTGCGGAGTGCGGAAACCTCGGCGTCCTGCGCCTCGCGTTCCAGCGTATACAGCTTGGCGCGGAGCTGAGCTTCCGCCTTCATGCGGTTCTTCGCCTGCGAACGCTCGTCCTGGCACGTGACGACGATGCCGGTTGGGTTGTGCGTCATGCGGACGGCGGTGGCCACCTTGTTCACGTTCTGACCGCCGGCACCGCCGGAGTGGAAGATGTCGATGCGGACATCGTTCCAGTTGATGTCCACGTCCACCTCGTCCACCTCAGGCATGACGGCGACCGTGGCGGTCGAGGTGTGGATGCGGCCCTGGGCTTCGGTCTGCGGCACGCGCTGGACGCGGTGCACGCCGGACTCGAACTTGAGCCGCGAGTAGGCGCCGCGCCCGCGGATCTCGAACACGATCTCGCGGTAACCCCCGGCCTCGTTCGCGCTGGTGTTGGTGACCTCGGTCTTCCAGCCCACGCGCTCGGCGTACCGCTGGTACATGCCGAATAGGTCCGAGGCGAAGATCCCCGCCTCGTCACCGCCCGCGCCAGCCCGGATCTCGACGATGACGTTGCGGTCGTCCTTCGGATCCTTCGGCAGTAGCGCGAGCTTCATCTCCTGGTCCAGGCGCTCGACTTGCTCGCTGAGCTCCTCAACCTCGTCGTGGGCCATCTGGCGCATCTCGTCGTCGTTGCCCTCGCGCATGAGGACGCGCGCCTCTTCGAGCTGCTTCGCGGCGGCGCGATACTCGCGGTACAGCGAGACGACGTGCTCGAGGTCGGACCGCTCCTGCGCGAGTTCCTGGACACGCCGGTGGTCGGCGATGACCTCGGGGTCCGCCAACTGCTGTTCCAACTCGGTGTACCGAGCCTCAAGGTCTGCCAGTCGTTCGAGCATGGGACGGTCAGGATATCAGCGATACTGGTACAGACAGCCCGACCCCGGAGTACCGCATCATAGGAGCGACCGATGTCCCAGCACGCCGCCTTTCACTACAGCGTGACCATCCACTCCGATGACCTAGCGGTCGTGAATTGCCTGCGCGCTCTGGCGCAGTTCTCACAGAAGACCGGGAACGGACGAATCTCGTGGGGTGGGACCAAGGACAATGACTGGCGAGCCGCGGGAAATCAGATAACGCTCCGATTCGACTCCCCGAACTACCGCGACGGATTCCGGCGAGAGTTGGCGCGGCTACTCCCGGCATCCCTGTGGCGAGAAATTCGATCGAGCGATCGCGATCCGGCCAGCCCTCAATAGAATGCCGCGAGTGATGCTCGACACCGAGAACCCGATCGTGATCCTGTGCATGGAGGCCGAGGCCGCACGCGTCGAGGGCAACCTCGACCGCGCCCGGGAGTTGCTCCGACAGGCCTGGGAGGACGCCGCGACCCCGTGGGAGCGTGCCGTCGCCGCGCACTACGTGGCGGGTATCCAGCCAGCCGCCGCCGGCCGCCACCACTGGCACCGCACCGCCATCGACGAGGCCCGCCTCGCCGAAGCAGAGACGTCCGACGCCGCCCGCGACCTCTGGC
>JBBDRR010000050.1:0-9615 GCA_040905395.1 Gemmatimonadota bacterium | reverse complement strand
GGACCTCGCGTATGGCCGCGGGCGCCAGCAAGCCCGGCTTGCTCGCCAGCTCGACGAGCTGCTGCAGGAGCGAGGACGCGCGCCCGAACTCCGCCGTGGCCAGCGCCGACGGCAGCAACTCGCTGAGAATCCCGACGATGCGGAGCTGCCTGTCCTCCGCACCATCCTCGACGCGGTCCAGCAGCGCGTTCAGCACGTCGGCCCAGAGGTCCCGCTCGCTTTCGCGCTGCACCTCCTCTCGCAGGCGTCGCAGCTCGGCTTCGTCCAGGAAGTAGAGCGACTCCTGGAAGTCCTCCGTCGTGATGCTGTCGGGCTCCGCCGCCGCCTGTCGCACCGAGCCCGGGTCGATCGCCTTCGGCGACTCGCCCCCGGCAACCCCTACCGCGACGCCCTCGGAGCCGGACTCGACGGCGTGATAGCGAAGCTTCGTGAGATCCTCCTGCCAGAGGAGGGTGATCAGATCGTCCTCGTCCTTCTGGATGGACGGCGCACGCGCGAGCACGCCGAGCACGGCCAGCGCTTCCTCCTCCTCGAAGCCCGGGAGGAGCGTCAGCTCTCGAATACCGTCCTTGTAGAGGAGGAATGGCAGGTCGGATCCGGCGTCGCCGCTCGGGAATACGTTGCGGCCCTCCCAGACGATGTGGTCCTCCTCGATGCCGAGGCGGAGAAGCGGCAGGTCCTCCCAGAGTGCGGCGACCTTCTGCTGGAACGTGGTGACGAAGCGGTCCAGCATGGGGTTGTTGCCCTCGTAGAGCCGATAGCTGCGGACGGCGGAAGACAGGGCACGCAGCGCCTCCTCCACCTGAGGACCCTGGGCGCCCGCGAGTTCCGGATCGACACCCGGGGGAGGTGCTCCGTGCTGGCTCATCTGGCCCGGCCGCTCAGATCGCACCCTCTCGCTCGGCGACCTGGGCGACATCCTTGTCGCCCCGGCCACTCAGGCAGAGAATCACCGGCCCCTTGTCTCTCCAACGACTTCCCTCCCGTAGAAGGTAGGCCACCGCGTGGGCGCTCTCCAGCGCGGGGATGATCCCCTCCAGCCGCGCGAGACGGTGGAATCCGTCCAGCGCTTCTTCGTCCGTCGCGCTCGTATACATCGCCCGTCCCGACTCCTTGAGGAAGGAGTGCTCGGGACCCACGCCGGGATAATCCAGACCCGCCGAGATCGAATGCGCGGGAGCGACCTGGCCGTGCGCGTCCTGCAGAAGATACGACAGAGAACCGTGTAGCACACCCGGCTTCCCCGCCGTCAGCGTCGCGGCATGGTGGCCCGAGTCGACGCCCTCGCCCGCGGCCTCGACGCCGACGAGCTCTACCTCCGCATCCTCTACGAATGGGTGGAAGATGCCCATCGCGTTCGATCCGCCGCCAACGCACGCCACCACCGCCACCGGCAGTCGTCCGGTGATCTCCAGGCACTGCGCCCGCGACTCGCTGCCGATCACACATTGGAAGTCGCGAACCATCCTCGGGTAGGGATGGGGACCGACGACGGAGCCGATGATGTAGTGCGTATCGGAAACGTTCGTGACCCAGTCGCGGATCGCCTCGTTCGTCGCATCCTTCAGGGTGCGGGTGCCCGACGAGACCGGCCGGACCTCCGCGCCGAGGAGCTTCATCCGATATACGTTCAGCGCCTGCCGCCGTACGTCCTCCTCACCCATGTAGACGATACAGCGCAGGCCGAAGAGGGCGCAGACGGTGGCCGTGGCGACTCCGTGCTGCCCTGCGCCCGTCTCGGCAATGATCCGCTCCTTGCCCATGCGCCGGGCGAGCAGAACCTGTCCGAGGGTATTGTTGATCTTGTGCGCGCCGGTGTGGTTCAGATCCTCACGCTTCAGATACAGCTCCACACCTCCGGACGCCGCGCCCAGCCTGCGCGCCCGGTAGAGCGGAGTCGGCCGGCCGACGTAGTCGCGCCAGAGGGCTTCCAGCTCCTCCCAGAAGCTCGCGTCGGCGGCCGCCTCGTCGTAGACCGCCACGAGCTCGTCGAGCGCGGCGATCAGCGTCTCGGGGACGAAACGTCCGCCGAACTCCCCGAATCGTTCGGATTCCTTCTCCCCGCGTGTAGCTGCCATGCCTGCCATCAACCCGCTCTCTTCTGCGCCGCCGCGGCTCCGGCCGCTGCGGCGAATCTACGAATCAGGACCTCGTCCTTCTCTCCCGCCGATCGTTCGACGCCACTGCTGACGTCGACAACGTCGGGATCCAGGATCGAGATCACCTCTGCAACGTTGTCCGGGCCGAGACCGCCGGCGGCGATCAGGCGAGTCCCGGTTCCCAGCCCGGCACGGTGAGCGGCCACCTCGCGCCACGGGAAGCGCGCGCCGGTGCCCCCGCGCGCTGCGGCCGACCAGCCGTCGACCAGCAGACCGGCCACGGCCCCCTCGAACTTCGTGGCGGCGGACACGAACTCGGCCGCGTCGCGCGGCCGGATCGCCTTCCACACCTCCGCCCCCGTCGCCGCTCCGATCGCCGCCGCGAACTCCGGCGACTCGTCGCCATGGAGCTGGACGACGGCGAGGCCGAGGCCGGCCGCGAGGTCGGCGATGCGGTCGCGCGCCTCGTTGACGAACACCCCTACTCGCTCCAGGCCGGACCCGTCGAAGATCTCCAGCACCCGCCCGGGCGTGACCGTGCGGGGGCTCCCGGGGGCGAGAATCACCCCGCCGTAGACGGCACCCGCCGCCTCCGCCGCCGCCGCATCCCCCGCGCGGGTCAGGCCGCAGATCTTTACCTGCGTCATCCAGTCACCCTGCGCGTCAGCGGGTTCCGTGGATGACCGCTCAGGGCTGCGGCTGCCTCTCTCACGTCGGTCTGCCGCATCAACGACTCGCCCACCAGGATCGCGTCCACCCCGGCGGCACCCAGCCGCTGGACGTCCTCGGCCGTGCGGATCCCGCTCTCGGCCACCAGCGTGATCCCCGGATCCACGGATGGAGCGAGCTCGAGCGAGAGCGTCAGGTCCGTCCGAAAAGTGCTGAGGTCCCGGTTGTTCACGCCGATGAGATCGGCCCCCACCGACAGCGCCCGATCCAGCTCGCGCGCATCGTGGATCTCCACCAGCACGTCCATCCCCAGCTCGGTCGCCAGACGGTGGAGGTCGCCGAGGCGGTCGTCGTCCAGGATGCGGACGATGAGAAGAATCGCGTCGGCGCCCGCCGCTCGCGCCTCCCACACCTGCACCGGATCCAGAACGAAGTCCTTCCTGAGCAGAGGGAGGTCCACCTTGGCCCGCACCTGACGAAGGGCCTCGAGGCTGCCCCCGAAGAACTCCTCGTCGGTCAGCACCGAGAGCGCCGCGGCACCCCCTTCGGCATACCGCCGGGCCACGTCAACCGGGTCCGTATCGGCGCGGATGACACCCGCGGACGGCGAACGCCGCTTGATCTCCGCGAGCAGGCGGACCTCGGCGGGCTGCCTCAGGGCGGCCGCCAAACCGCGCGTCGGGCCCGCCGCCTCCGCGAGCGCGCGCATGGAAGAGGTATCGGCACGAAGCCGCTCCACCTCGCGCTCCTTCGCCTCCACGATCCGCGCCAGACGATCGTCGATTCTCTGCTCGTTCAACACCCTCTCGAGTTCCTTGCCTTTCGGCTTCGCTTCGGGTACATTGCGCTTCGGTCTCTATTCGGCCGCTCACCCGAACGGTTCATGCCATGTCCCTGACCAAGCGTCAGCGCGAGATCCTCGACTACGTCGAAAGCTTCCTCGATAGCTACGGCTACTCGCCCAGCTTCGAGGAGATCGCCAGGTTCTTCGGCTACTCCTCGCTCGCCACGGTGCACGAGCACCTGAGCAATCTGGAGAGAAAGGGGTTCCTGCGGAAGAACTACAACAAGAGCCGATCTCTCGAGCTGGTCCCCGCGGAAGGCACGCTGGCCGTCGATCTTCCCCTGCTCGGCAGCGTTGCCGCGGGACTGCCGATCGAGGCGATCGAGGAGCAGGAGACGGTGTCGGTCCCCCACGACATGCTCCGCTCCGGCAACAACTACGTCCTGCGCGTCCGGGGCGATTCGATGGTCGACGAGCAGATCCGGGACGGGGACTTCATCGTCGTCAACTCTCGTCAGACGGCCGACAACGGCGAGATGGTCGTAGCCCTCGTGCACGGTGACTCTGCGACGGTGAAGAAGTTCTACCGGGAGCGTGGCGGGCGGATCCGCCTGCAGCCCGCGAACGCGACGATGGAGCCGATGTACTTCGACGAGACAGAGGTCACTATTCAGGGCATCGTGGTCGCGGTGATCCGGAAGTACTGACCCTTCGTGACCCGGACGCCGACGCCAGTGCCGGATGCGTCCCTCGTCACCTGAGCGCGTCCCTCGTCGACGGGGGTGCGCAGCCACGACGAGGCCACTTCAACCTGCACCAACAGGAAAGATGAACACGTCGAAGAGCGAGCTGTTCATGGTGGGCCGGATCGACAAGAAGGGGCAGCGGATCGTTTTCGTGAACGAGCCGGCCCGGGCGCCCTTTCCGGGGCCGTGGGAGCTGCACGCCGTCTTCACCGTCTGCTGATCCGAAGCTCAGCGGGCGGATGCCTCGCGGAGGCGCTGGAGCTGCTCCCAGCCGGCGCCCGAATCGAGCCCGCGCTCGGCTTCGGCGACGCCTGACTCGAGGTTCGCTACGCGCCCTGCGACCAGGAGCGCACCCGCGGCGTTGATCAGCACCGCCGACCGCGCTGCCCCACCGCGTTCACCACTGAGGACGGCCGTGATCACTGCCGCGTTCTCCTCCGGTTCCCCACCGGCCAGCTCCGTCCGGTCGTACCCTTTCCAGCCGAGCGACTCAGCCGGATCGAAATCGTAGCTGCGCGTCAGGTCGCCGTCTATCTCGACGATGTGCGTGATCCCCAGCGGGCTCAGCTCGTCGAGGCCGGGCTCACCGTGTACGACGAGCGCGCGCTCGTGGCCGAGGGCCGCGAGTGCGCCGGCGACGAGCTCGAGGTGCGCCGGATCCGAGACGCCGACGACCTGGCGACGGGCACCGGCCGGGTTCGTGAGGGGACCCAGCAGGTTCATGATCGTGAACATCCCCAGCTCGCGACGGACGGGGCCGACGTGCCGCATGGCAGGATGATGATTCGGTGCGAACATGAAGACGATGCCTGCTTCGTCCAGCACCCTGGCCTGCTGATCCGGCTTCAGCTCGATCCGTACGCCGAGACTCTCCAGAACGTCCGCACTTCCACAGCGCGAGGTGAAGCTCCGGTTCCCGTGCTTCGCCACGCGGACGCCGAGGCCCGAGGCGAGCAGCGCCGCCGCGGTGGAGATGTTGAAGGTCGTCAGAGCTCCCCCACCCGTCCCGCAGG
This sequence comes from Gemmatimonadota bacterium, assembly GCA_040905395.1. GTDB lineage: Bacteria > Gemmatimonadota > Gemmatimonadetes > Longimicrobiales > Longimicrobiaceae > WHSP01. The sequence continues at coordinate 4,304 of JBBDRR010000050.1, read as the reverse complement.
TGTCGACCACGACCGCGTCGCCGACCTCGACGGGGATCATGGCGCGGCGCAGCGCCCGCACTCCACCCGCAACCTCCTCGGAGACGGCTCCGCGCACCTTGATCGCCACCAGCAGTGCGGCGATCTGTACGGGCGTGGCTTCGCCCCGCATCACCTGCCCGAACGCCTCCTCGGCTTCCGCGATGTCGAGAGGACGTTCGGCCGCGAATCTGACGAGCTGGTCGAGGGGCATTCGATACGAGGGCTGCCTTCGGTGCGAAGAGGGTTGCCGCCGGCACGACGAAGCGCCGGCCTCGGCTGAACGAAGCGCTGCCCTCAGCACGGTGAGCTGCGGTCGGGAACGGCGACACCTTCCGTTCTGTTCTGCTTTTCCTGGAAAGTAGCCGCGGGCCGGAGGGCTGTCAATTTGCGGAAGATGAGGCGGATACTGGGGTTCGGACGTCCCTGACGGCGATTCTCCGCGGGCGAGTCGCCGACCTGTGGCGCACCCGATGGCCGACATGTACCTTCCGCCGCCATGGCTGTCCAGGAGACCAGACGCATCGCCTTCACCGTGCAGTACGACGGCGGCCCCTACTACGGGTGGCAGCTGCAGCGGGACCATCGCACCGTACAGGGCGAGCTCGAGCGTGCGCTCGGCAGGATCTTCGACCGTCCGACGCGAGTGCTGGGTTCGGGACGGACGGACCGGGGCGTGCACTCCCTGGGTCAAGTCGCCGTGGTCGATGCGCCGCTTCGTTGGTCCCCGACCGATCTGACCAGGTCGCTGAACGCGATTCTTCCGGACGAGATCTGGATCGCACGTGCAGCGGAAGTAGCCGCCGACTTCCACCCGCGTTATGGTGCGATCGAGCGGGCATACCTCTACCGCGTCGGCGTCGCCGCGGAGAGTGCATCCCCGTTCCACAGCCGCTGGTGCTGGCCGCTCCTGAAGGCGCCCGATCCCGATCTGATGCGGAAGGCGTCGGAGCCGATCGTCGGCGACCACTCGTTCACCGGCTTCGCGAAGGCGGGACAGGAGCATCGCGGCGACAGGTGTATGGTGCGGCAGGTCTCGTGGAGGGATTGGGAGGGTCTCGGATTCGAATTCCATATCGCGGCGAACCGTTTCCTGCACCACATGGTGCGCTACCTCGTCGGTACCCTCGTCGAGATCGGTCTCGGCCGGCGACCGGACGGTGACATCGCCCGGCTCCTCGATCGCGAGGCCAGGATCACCACGTCGCCCCCAGCGCCACCCGAAGGGCTCTTCCTCGCCTCGGTACGCTATCGCGACGGGATATACCCGGCGGACACACACGGCTGACCCACCTTTCGACAGATCATGGATTCATCGGCTGACCGCTATTCGAACCCGCTGACCGAACGGTACGCCTCGGCGGAGATGTCGCGCCTCTTCTCGGCCAGTTTCAAATTCGGCACCTGGCGTCGACTCTGGCTGGCGCTCGCCGAGTCGGAGAAGGAGCTCGGGATCGAGATCTCCGAGGAGGCCATTTCGGCGCTTCGCGAGCATCTCGACGACGTGGACTTGGGCCGCGCCGCCGAGCTCGAGCGCGAGCTCCGTCACGACGTGATGGCCCACGTCCACCATCTCGGCGAACAGGCGCCCGCCGCCCGCGGCATCATCCACCTCGGCGCGACCAGCGCGTACGTCGGCGACAACACCGACCTGATCCAGCATCGGGAGGGGCTGCTCCTCGTCCGCAGGCGCCTGATCGGCGTGATCTCGGCGCTGGCGGAGTTCGCGCGGGAGCATCGCGCCCTTGCCACCCTCGGCTTCACCCACTTCCAGCCCGCGCAGCCGACGACCGTCGGCAAGCGTGCCACGCTCTGGCTCCAGGACCTGCTCCTCGACCTCGAGGAGCTCGAGTTCCGCCTCGAGACGCTCCGCTTCCGCGGCGTTCGCGGCACCACGGGCACGCAGGCATCCTTCCTCGACCTGTTCGACGGCGATCACGAGAAGGTCGAAGAGCTCAATCGACGCGTCGCCCGACGGATGGGCTTCACGGACGTCTACGGCGTTACCGGACAGACGTATACGCGCAAGGTCGACTACGCCTGTCTTTCCACGCTCGCCGGAATCGGGCAGTCGGCGTCCAAGATCGCGAACGACATCCGGCTCCTTTCGCATCTCAAGGAGGTGGAGGAGCCCTTCGAGGAGCACCAGATCGGCTCCTCGGCGATGCCGTACAAGCGCAACCCGATGAGGTCGGAGAGGATCACCGCGCTCGCGCGGCACGCGATAGCGCTTGTGATCGACCCCGCTTTCACCGCCGCGACACAGTGGTTCGAGCGCACCCTCGACGATTCCGCGAACAAGCGGATTGCGGTCCCGGAATCGTACCTGACGATCGACTCGGTGCTCCTCATCCTGCACAACGTATCCTCCGGCCTCGTCGTCTATCCCGAGATGATTCGCCGACGATTGATGGAGGAGCTGCCCTTCATGGCGACGGAGAATCTGATGATGCGGAGCGTGCGGCGCGGTGGCGACCGGCAGGATCTGCACGAGAGGGTTCGACGCCACGCCATCGCTGCGGGCGAGCAGGTCAAGAAACACGGCCTGGCGAACGATCTGCTCGATCGAATCGCCGCCGACGAGGCGTTCGGTGTGACGCGCGCGGAATTGGAGGAAGAGCTGCAACCCGAAAAGTACATCGGGCGCGCCCCCCAGCAGGTCGACAGCTTCCTCGCCGAATGGGTCGACCCAGCGCTGGCGCGCCACCAGGCCGACGCGGACCAGAAGACTCCGGAGCTGCATGTCTGATCGGAAAGAGCCGTCCGCCACAGCGTACGCAGAGCTTCGGAACGAGCTTCGGGAGGTGGAGCTGCTCGCCTCGACCGCGGGCCTACTCTCCTGGGATCAGGAGACGATGCTGCCGCCGAAGGGAACCCCGCTCCGTGCCGAGCAGCTCGCGATGCTCAGCCAGCTCGCACATGAGCGGCGGACCTCCCCCCGCTTCGGTGACCTCCTCGCGGAGGCGGAGTCGGACGACTCCCTGAAGGACGACCCGCTGGCGCGGGCCAACCTGCGCGAGATGCGCCGCGAGTACGACCACGCCGTCAAGCTGCCAACGTCGCTCGTGCGAGCGCTGGCCGAGACCACGACGCACTCGCAGCACGCGTGGCGTGACGCCAGACAGACGAGCGACTTCTACGCCTTCGCACCGTGGCTCGAGAAGGTCGTCGCCCTCGTCCGGGCCAAGGCCGAATGCCTCGCCGGCTCCGATACCGCCGATCTGTACGACCCGCTTCTGGATTCCTACGAACCCGGCGCCCGGACAGCCGACATCGTGGCGGTGTTCGGTGATCTGCGCGATCGGCTGACGCCGCTGATCCAGGAGATCGCGGAGGCCGATCGCCGGCCGGCCGATACGGTACTCGGCGTCAACATTCCGATCGCCCGGCAGACGGCATTCAACGCGATGGTCGCGCAGCGTGTGGGGTTCGACTTCGGCGCGGGGCGTCTCGATACCTCGACCCATCCGTTCTGCCAGGGGGTCGGCCCCGGCGATACCCGGCTCACGACCCGCTATCGCGAGGACGCGTTCTTCGACGCGCTCAGCTCGACGCTGCACGAGACGGGGCACGGGCTCTACGAGCAGGGGCTGCCGAAGGAGCGCTATCTCGGTGAGCCGCTGAGCGATGCGGTCAGCCTGGGCATCCACGAGAGCCAGTCGCGGATGTGGGAGAACTTCGTCGGCCGTTCGCGGGAATTCTGGCAGTGGGCGCTCCCAGAGGCCCGGCGTACGCTCGGTGAACCGCTGGAGCCATTCGACCTCGACGAGGTCTACGGTGCGATGAACCTCGTGAAGCCGGGCCTGATCCGCGTCGACAGCGACGAGGCGACGTACAACCTCCACATCATGCTTCGCTTCGACCTGGAGCGGGCGATGCTGTCGGGGGACCTGCCGGTTGCTGACCTGCCCGGAGCCTGGAATCAGCGGATCCGCGCGGACCTCGGCCTGGAGGTGCCGGACGATCGCCGCGGCTGCCTCCAGGACGTCCACTGGTCCATGGGCGCCATCGGCTACTTTCCTACCTATACGCTCGGCAACCTCTACGCGGCCCAGCTCTGGCGGCGAATCGTGGCCGACCTCCCCGATCTCGACGAGAGCTTCACCCGCGGAGAGTTCGGAGAGCTGCTCGGCTGGCTCCGCCGCGAAATACACCAGCACGGCCGCCGCTACACCGCGCCGATCCTCTGCGAGCAGGTCACCGGAGAGCCCCTCAGCGCGATGCCGTTCATGAGCTACTTGGACGAAAAGCTGCGGCCACTCTACGGGATCTGAGGGCGCCCCGAG
>JBBDRR010000049.1:0-1601 GCA_040905395.1 Gemmatimonadota bacterium | reverse complement strand
GGTAGCCATGTCCGGAATGGATAACCGCTGAAAGCATCTAAGCGGGAAGCCAACTTCAAGATGAGGCCACTCACCGGGTTAACCGGGTAAGACCGCGGGAAGACCACCCGTTTGATAGGCCGGAGGTTGAAGCGCAGCAATGCGTGTAGCTAACCGGTACTAATGGTCGAGGGCTTGACCCTCTCTCAAGCACAACTGCGATCCGTCACGGTTCGCAGCAAACGAAGGATTGATCGGCTCGCGCAGTATTCTGTGTGAAGGTGTCCGCTTCTGACGTGTCTCGCCTCGCCGGCTCTGCCGGCAGTCGGGTACACTGTTGAGGTCGGCACTGCCGACGTGGTGCGCGCGATGATGCGCAGACCGTCGCGGGATGGAGCAGCGGTAGCTCGTCGGGCTCATAACCCGAAGGTCGGGGGTTCGAATCCCTCTCCCGCTACCAGCGACGAACCAGGAGGGGCCCCGTAAGGGGCCCCTCCTGCTGTCTGTCCAGCCGGGGCCTGCCAGTTGTGTCAGCAGTGCTCCGTCAGCCGCCCTATGCCGGTCGTCGGAGGCTCGGCGGGACGAGCGGCGACTGCGGGGGTCGTGATCTGGGGGAGTCAGGATGTCGCGCGCTGTCAGGGCGCGGGCGGATGGGGGCAACTGCGTCTTGCCGCCTGACCAGTGACCAGGTTGCTCGGACGGCAGGCGGACGCCGGACTCGAGCCCGGAGCCGTGACGTTCGTTGCGCGTCTGCCATCCACTTGCGCGTCGGGCGGAGTGCGCGCGATAATGCGGTTCCTGGTGGTTAGAGCGCGGCGGACCCACCCGTCCCCATTCCGAACACGGAAGTGAAACGTCGTAGCGCTGACGATACTCCCCGGGCAACTGGGCGCGGAAAATAGGCCACCGCCAGGACTCATGCAGGCCATCCCGCAACACGGGATGGCCTGCTGCTCGCTCAGGGGTCTTGCAGGGACATCTCCACCTGGGATGTCGAGGCAGACCTCGGCGCTGTCGCCTGCTGGCTGGCCGCGTTTGAACTACGGCGTTATGATGCGCCGCGCCGCCCGGTTCTCCCGACGCGGCAGAAATCCTTCCGGAGGCGAACGAAGCGTTGACGAATCAGATCACCCCTCCCGTGACCGACGAGATCGAGGACATGGCGGCGCTGCTGGAGAGCGCGTCCGCCGCTGAGCCTCGACAGCTCCGTCGCGGCGAGGTCGTCGAGGGTACCGTGATGAGCGTCGAGCGGGATGGCCTGCTCGTCGACATCGGGTTCAAGTCAGAGGGCGTCGTGCCGGTGCAGGAGATGCACTCGATGGGCGCGGAGCCGCTGACCAAGCTCAGCCCCGGCGACTCCGTCCTTGTCTTCGTGGTGCAGCCGGAGACGCCTGAGGGCCAGGTCGCGCTGTCGATCGACCGCGCGCGTGGCGAGCAGGGGTGGCGCACGCTCCAGGAGCGCTTCGAGGCGGGCGACATCTTCGAGGCGGAGATCACCGGCTACAACAAGGGCGGCCTGCTGGCCAACGTGGAGGGCGTCAACGCCTTCATCCCCATGTCGCAGGTCGTCGGCGCGAAGCCCGGCACGGACGGCGCCAACCCGCTCTCCGCGCAGGTGGGCC
>JBBDRR010000048.1:0-9687 GCA_040905395.1 Gemmatimonadota bacterium | reverse complement strand
GCCCGCATGCTCTCCGCCGCACCCACGGGATCGTCGGAGGCCTTCTGGATCCGCAACCCGCTCGAGACGCGACCCTGGGCGGCGTGGATGCCTTTCAGGTTCCGCTGGACGTTTGCGAGCGAGGTCTGCTGGATGAGGTTGTTCGTGATCCGCATTAGTCGGCCCGTGAGGGGGGTGGACCACCCCGGCAAGATTTGCCGCAGGGTGTGGGCGCATTATCTTGAAGGCGAGTATCGGCTGGCGGTGGAGGGGACTTTAGCGACTGGTTGAGAGTTTTGAGTTTTGAGTTTTGAGTTTTGAGTTGTCGGTTCTTCGCGTACCGCGCGCCCAGGTGGCGCACCTCTTTCCCGGAAATCTCCCTCCATGGCGACGATCCTCCACGTCGATGACGAGCCGTCGATCGGCATGATCCTCCAGGATACGCTGGAGCGGGCGGGGCATCGGGCCGTCGGCTCTCAGAGTGTTCCGGAGGCGCTGCAGGTGCTCGCGCAGGAGGAGATCGACCTCATCATCTCGGATTACAGGATGCCCGGGCTGACGGGGCTGGAGTTCATCTCTCTACTCGCGCGCGAGGGATACGACATTCCGCTCATCATGCTCACGGGGTACGCGAGCATCGAGCACGCGGTGGCGTCGATCAAGGCGGGCGCCGTCGATTACATTACGAAGCCGATCCGGCCGGAGCAGCTGAAGCTCGCGGTCGACCAGGCGCTGGAGTTCGTGCGGCTGCGGAAGGAGAACGAGGCGCTGCGCCGCGAGGTGATGGAGTTCCGCAACGAGCGGCAGATCGTCGGCGAGAGTCAGTCGTTGCGGAGGATTCAGCAGACGGTGGCGATGGCCGCGCCGACGCGCGCGACTGTGCTCCTCCAGGGCGAGTCGGGAACGGGCAAGGAGCTCTTCGCGCGTGCGATCCACGACCAGAGCGAGCGCCGGGACCGCCCCTTCATCAAGCTCAACTGCGCGGCCCTGCCTGAAGGCCTCGTCGAGAGCGCTCTCTTCGGGCACGAGAAGGGCGCGTTCACCGGAGCGATCAAGAGAGTCGAGGGCGCCTTCGAGCGGGCGCACCGTGGAACGCTCCTGCTGGACGAGATCTCGGAGATGCGGCTCGATCTGCAGGCGAAGCTCCTGCGCGTGCTGCAGGAGCAGGAGTTCGAGCGCGTCGGTGGGACCTTGCCGATCCGCGTCGACGTCCGGATCATCGCGACGACCAACCGCGACCTCGCCACGGACGCGGCTGCGGGAAACTTCCGGCAGGACCTCTACTTCCGCCTCAGCACCATCCCCGTCCTCATCCCGCCCCTCCGTGAGCGTCGGGACGACATCCCCGCGCTCGCCTACCGCTTCGCGGTCCGTACCGCGCAGGACATCGGCAAGGAGATCCACGGCATCACCCCCGAGGGGATCCAGCTCCTTCAGAGCTACGAATGGCCCGGCAACGTCCGCGAGCTTCAGCACGCGGTGGAACGCGCCGTCATCCTCAGTCCGGAGCCGATGCTGCCGGCGTCATCGTTCGACCCTCAGCGGTTCGGGCTCACCCCCGGCATGGGTGCCGGCGCCGGAATGATGTCCCCCTCCGCCGCCGCAGCAACGGCGAGCGGCCCCGCGGCCGCCTCTCCGCTCCAGGCCGGCGCAATGGTGACCCTCGATACTCTCAACGTCGCCGAGGTCGAGGCCGTCCTCATCGAGAAAGCCCTCCAGGAGACGGGGAACAACCGGACGCGCGCGGCCGAGTTGCTCGGCATGAGCGTGCGCACCCTTCGCAACAAGCTCAACACGCCTGACGGCGGCTGAAGGGTAGGTAGCGCCCGTCATCATCACGAGCGAAGCGAGGGATCCGTCCCCCCGGCTGGTTGTGGCAGGTGCGGATCCCTCGCTCCGCTCGCGATGACGAGTGGATGAGGCACATGCGTTACACCGGGAAGGCCCTTCCGGAAAAACTCTCCCCCCGCGACCGGCACATCCTGCCGGTTTTCTAATGTCCCGCCCACATCGTGCCGGTCCTGGTAGCGCCCCACAATTACAAATAACGATACTTGACGTGATCTCATATAACGCTATGAACACTGGTGTTGTGGGATTTTACGACGTCTGAAAATTCCCTAAAAGCGCAGAACGGCACAGGTGGAATAGGCGTTGCCTCTGGAGTGGTCCGCCGGGTGGCACATCTATTCGACCGAACCCATCGGACATGCTCTACGGATTCTTCGGACGCGTATCGCAGAGCGGTAATCTTCGGGAGGGGCTGGACGCCAGCTCGCAGCGCAGCCGGCTCATCGCCGACCGTGTTTCGAAGGCGACGCTTCTGAACGGAGACGGCTTCGCGTTGCCCGAAGAGGGTGGCGAGCCGGGAACGATGCAGGAGGGGCCGGTCGATCTGGAGTCGGAGATGGTGAGCCTGGCCGATGAGCAGATCTACTACGAGGCGACCGCACGGCTGCTCCAGAAGGCGTACGAGCAGATCCGCACCAGCATACGTGAGCGCTGACCATGAACAACGGATTCCCACCCGATCCATACCGCGGAGTATCGCGGCCGATGTTCCGTACGTTGGGCATCGCGGCGAGCGGGCTCTCGGCGCAGCGGACGCGGCTCGACGTGATCGCGAGCAATATCGCGAATGCGGAGACCACGCAGGTCGACGCGAACGGCGGAGCGTACCAGCGGCAGGTCGCCCGGATGGAAGCGCGCGGCAATCCGTGGCAGCCGTACGAGGTGGGCCCCACGGGTCAGCCCGCCGAGTTCCGCCTCCCCTCCGGCAATCCGCTCGATGCGATGCACGGAGTCAACGTGGCGGCGATCGAAGCCGACCAGACGGAGGGACCTCTCGTCTACGAACCGGGGCACCCGAACGCGGACGAGAACGGTTACGTCCGCTATCCGAACGTGCGGATCACGGACGAGCTGGTCGATCTGATGGATGCACGGCGGGTCTACGAGGCGAACGCGACGGTCTTCCAGTCGGCGAAGTCGATGCTTCGCCGCGCGATCGATATCTGAGGGAAACGATAGATGAGTGTGAACGGAGTCGGCGGCATCCCCGCCACGCTGCTTAGGCCACAGGAATCGACGCGGCCACGGGTCGAGCACGAGCGGACCCCCCCGCCGGCGCCGACGCCCCCGCCGAACGTCACCCGCCCATCGGCGAACGGCCTGCTGGCGCCGCGGCAGGACGCGTTGCCGGCGGAGGCGCCCGCCGGGACCGATCCGGATCTGTGGCAGGTGCTGACGGTCCAGGAGCGCGCGTACTTCGCGAAGCTGACCGCGATGGGCCCGCTGACGTACGGCTCACAGGCACGCTCCGCTCCGGCGGGTGAGACCCCGCTGGCGCGTGGCGGCCGCATCGACGTGAGGGCCTGAGGATGATCGATCCGATCAGCACCGCGGCGCTGCGCTTCTCGCAGGCGAGCCAGCCGCAGGCGCCGCTCACGACGAGCGCCGCCGCCACGGGCGGGCCCTCCTTCGGCGACACGCTCAAGGACGCGCTCGGCGAGGTTTCCGGCATCCAGGAAGGCGCGCAGGACATCATACAGGCGTTCCTCCGGGGCGAGCCCGTCGAGCTGCACGAGGTCATGGCCGCCACCGAAGAAGCCGGGCTCGCGCTCGAGATGCTGGTCGAGCTGCGTAACAAGATGACCGACGCGTACAGGACGATCATAAACATGCAGTCCTGACGGACTGCGCTATCGGCTATCAGCTATCGGCTATCGGACGACGACCTTTCCGGATTCGGGAATCGTTGGCGGTGGCAGGTGCTGATCGGCCGGTGGGAAGTCAGGTAAGTCGCAGTTACCGAGTCAGCTCGGAATAGCTGATAGCCGATAGCCGATAGCCGATAGCTCTCAACAATGCTCAACGGAATCGAACTGCCGCCGATCGCGAATCAGTGGCTGAACAGAATCGGCGGACCCCGGCGCGCGGCGATCGTCGGTGTGGGCCTCGTGTCGGTGCTGATGATCCTCGGGGTCGCGAAATGGGCGACGGCGCCGACGTGGGTGCCGGTCTACTCGGACATCCCGCTGGAAAACGTCGGCACGATCACGGAGCGGCTGGACGAGCTGTCGATTCCGTTCGAGCTGACCAGCGGCGGCACCGAGCTGCGCGTCGCCTCGACGGATCTGGCGCGGGCGCGGGTGGCACTGGCGGGCGAGGGAATGCCGCAGGCCGGTCGCCCAGGTCTCGAGATCTTCGACCAGCCCGCATGGGGGATGACCGACTTCACGCAGCGCGTGAACTATCGCCGGGCCCTGGAGGGCGAGCTCGAGCGGACGATCGCGAAGATGCGCGGGGTCGAGGCGGTGAAGGTGGCGGTCGCCATGGAGGACGCGTCGGGCTTCCGACGCAGCGGTCAGCCGTCCGAAGCGTCCATCGTGCTCAAGCTGCGCAGCGGCGCATCGCCTTCTGCGGAAATGGTGCAGGGGATCGCCCATCTCGTCGCGAGTAGCGTGGATGGCGTCGACGCGGATCGCGTGATGGTGATCGACGATACCGGCCGGCTTCTCTCGAGCCCCTACGCCACCGACTCTCCCGCCGGACTCGCGAGCCGCGAGCTGAAGATGCGGAGCGAGGTCGAGCAGTATCTGGCGGAGAAGGCGGAGGGCCTGGTGGCACAGATCGTAGGGCCCGGCAACGTGCGCGTGCAGGTCTCCGCCGAGATCAACCTCGACCGGGTGGAGCGCACGGTCGAGACGGTGGACCCGGAACGGCAGGTCCTGAGCAGCGAGCAGCGCTCAGAGATCGTTCCTGGCGCCGAGGGCGGGGCGGGTTCGACGAGCGTCACCTCGACGTACATGAACACGCGCAGCATGGAGACGTACAGTGGCGCCGTCGGCAACGTGAGGCGCGTCACGGCCGCGGTGCTGATCAACGAGCGCCGAGTCGCGGGCGAGGACGGGGCGGTCACGTACGAGGAACGGACACCGGAGGAGATCCAGCAGATCCAGACGCTCGTGGCCAGCGCGATGGGAATCGACGTGGCCCGCGGCGACGTCCTCAACGTGACCAGCTTCCCCTTCGAGGACGGCTTCCTCGTCATCGACGAGCCGACCTTCCTGGAGCAGGTGCAGCCGTTCCAGCGGCCTGGAATCGCATTGCTGGCGCTGCTGCTGACCTTCTTCGTCGCGCTGCGGGTCACCCGCACGCTGCGGCAGCCGGAGACGGCCGCGCCGGCGGCGCTGGAGGGCGGCGCACGAGGCGGCAACCTCGACGTCCGACTCGGAGACGGCAACGCTGCCGCGGCCGAGCTGGCGGCGGGCGAGCCGGATATCGCGCTTCCACCTCCCGGTCCGACGACGCGGGATCTGGTGGCGGCACACGTCGAGGAGTCCCCGGATGTGGCCGTACAGTTGATCCGCGCCTGGATGAAGGAGGAATAGGATGCCCGCCGCCGTAAAGCAGAGGTTGGATACGACCCTCTCGGGAAGGCAGAAGGCCGCGATCGTGTGCATGGTCCTCGGTCGGGAGGCCGCCGCGAAGATCACGGAGCGGCTGTCGCCCGACGAGGTCGAGGGGATCTCGTACGAGATCGCGCGGATGGAGAAGGTCGACAAGGAGACGTCGGAGTCGGTGCTCCACGAGTGGCTCGAGACCGCGCGTGCCGCGGGATCGATCGCGATGGGCGGCGTCGACTACGCGAAGGAGATCCTCGAGCAGGCGTTCGGGAGCCAGCGTGCTTCGTTCATGTTCAAGCGATTGCAGTCGCAGCTGAACGAGAGCGCCGGTCTGCACCGGCTCCGGAAGGTGGATCCGCAGCAGCTCGGCGGCATGCTCCGCAACGAGCACCCGCAGACGATCTCGCTGATCCTGGCTCACCTCGACCCCTCGCAGACGGCGGCGGTCCTCAAGGAGATCGGCCCGGAAGTCGGCAAGGCGGTGATCTTCCGGATGGCCTCGATGGAGAAGGTCTCGCCGGAGATGCTCGAGCTGATCGAGCGGGCGCTGGGACCGGAGACCGAACTGAACCTGAACCAGGGGCTGAGCACGGCGGGCGGACCGCAGACGGTGGCCGCGGTGCTGAACCTGATCCCGCCCTCGATGGAGAAGGAGCTGCTCGACAGCCTCTCGACCGAGGATCCGGAGCTCTGCGAGCAGGTGAAGAACCTGATGTTCGTCTTCGAGGACATCATCGCCCTCGATAGCCGCGCGATGCAGAGGGTGCTGCGCGAGATCGACTCGAAGGACCTGGCGCTCGCGCTGAAGGTCTCGAGCGACGACCTGAAGGCGAGCGTCCTCGGCTCCATGTCCAAGCGCGCCGTCGAGGCGCTCGAGGAGGAGATGGAATTCCTCGGGCCGGTCCGCCTTCGCGACGTGGAGACCGCTCAGGTGATGATCGTCGGGAAGGTTCGGGCACTCGAGGAGCAGGGCGAGATCGTGATCAACGCAGGAGGCGATGATGAGGTCATCCAGTAGCGCCCTCCTGCGAGCGAATGTGTCGCAGGGCGCGGGGGATTTCGCGCGCTGGACGCCCGAGATGCTCGGCTCCGAGCATGAGGGGGGCTCCACGCCGGAGTCGGTGCGGAAGTCGACCGCGGAGGCGATCGCGGCCGCGCTGGCGGAGGCCGCACTGCAGGCAGGCGAGCGCGAAGCCGATCTGGTTCGGGAGGCGGAGTCGGCGCGGGAAGCTGCGGTCGAGGAAGCGTACGAGCGCGGCTACGAGAAGGGTAGGGAAGATGGCGAACGCGGAGAGGCCGCACGCCTTCGCAACGCTGTGCAGGCCGCCCAGGAGGCGCTCGATGAGCTGAGGGCCGGCGAGCTGCGCTGGACCGGCACCATCGAGGAGAACATCTGCGCCCTGGCCGCCGTGATCGCCCGCCAGGTGCTCGGCCGGGAGCTGGCGCTCGATATCGAGCCCCTCGCCGAGCTGGTGCGCTCGGCGCTGCTGGAATTTCCGATCGACCAGCCGATCCGCATCCGCATCAATCCATCGGACCTGGCCGCTCTCTCCTCCGTCGATGCCATCGAGGCGGACCCGCTGAAGCGCGTGGTGGAGGACAGGGAAGCCCGCTGGTTCCCCGATGTCTCGATCGCTCCCGGCGGCTGCGTGGTCGAGGGGCGGGAACGGATCATCGACGGCCGGATCGACACCGCCCTGGAGCGGGTCTACCGCAGACTGACGTATACCAATGCTTGACGCCCTCGCCCGCCACGTCGGCTCCGTGCCCCGGCTCGCACACTTCGGTCGTGTCACCCGCGTGGTCGGCCTCGTCATCGAGGCGACCGGGCTGGACGTCGGCCTCGGCGAGCTGTGCCGGATCACCAGCCTCGTCGACGAGCGCTCCTGTCTCGCCGAGGTCGTCGGTTTCCATGAGCGTGGCATCCTGCTCATGCCACTCGGCGAGATGGACGGGATGCACCCCGGCAGCAGCGTGCAGCCCCTCGGCCGCTCCTTCGGAGTAGACGTCGGGCCCGGGCTGCTCGGGCGAATCCTGAACGGACTCGGCCACCCGATCGACGGCCTCGGCAGGGTGGAGGTCGAGGAGCGGCGGCCGCTGATCGCGGAACCGCCCAATCCGCTCGATCGGCAGCTCGTCACAGAGCCGCTGGAGACGGGCGTTCGGGCGATCGACGGGATGCTCACCATGGGCCGGGGCCAGCGCGTCGGCATCTTCTCGGGCTCCGGCGTGGGCAAGAGCACGCTCCTGGGGATGATCGCGAGGCAGGCGTCTGCCGATGTGAACGTCATCGCCCTGCTGGGCGAGCGAGGTCGGGAGGTGCGCGATTTCATCGAGCAGTCGCTCGGGCCGGAGGGGCTCGCGCGCTCGGTGCTGGTGGTGGCGACCGGGGACCAGGCGGCGCTGGTGCGGGCTCGCGGAGCGCTCGTGGCGACCTCGATCGCCGAGTACTTCCGCGATCAGGGCAAGCAGGTGTGCCTGATGGTCGACTCGGTGACCCGTGTCGCGATGGCGTGGCGGGAGATCGGGCTGGCCGTGGGCGAGCCGCCGACGACCAAGGGTTATCCGCCCTCCGTCTTCGCCAACCTGCCGCGGCTCCTGGAGCGCGCCGGCAACTCCGCGACTGGCGGCATCACCGGCATCTACACCGTTCTGGTGGACGGCGACGACTTCAACGAGCCGGTCGCCGATGCGGCGCGCTCGATCCTGGACGGGCACTTCGTCCTGACCCGAAAGCTTGCATCGGCTGGACACTTCCCGCCGATCGACGTGCTCGACAGCAAGAGCCGCGTCCGTGACCAGGTGATCGACAGCGAGCACCGCGAGGCCGCCGACGCACTGATGCGGACCGAGGCAGCCTACCGGGAGAAGGAGGACCTGATCCTCGTCGGCGCCTATCAGAAGGGGAGCGATCCCTCGGTGGACGTCGCGCTGGAGGTGCGGCCCGGGGCGCTCTCCTTCCTCAAGCAGCGGCCGGACGAGGTCTCGAGCTTCGAACAGACCCGCGAGGAGCTGCTCGGGCTCACGTCCAGGGTACCGGCCTTACCAGCACGGAGGGTCGCATGACTCCGAAGTTCTCGCTCCAGCGCGTGTTGGAGCTGAAGGAGCGCCGCGAACAGACGACGGCGCTTCGCCTCGCCGAAGCCCGGATGGCCGCCGAAACCGCCAAGGAGACGGAGGAGGCGATCGAAAGTCTCCGCGCGAGCGGCGTCTCGAAGCGGGCAGCGGTCGGCGGCGGCTTCATCGCCGTCGGGCAGCTACAGAACGCGGCTTACCTGATCGATCGCCTGGATCAGAAGCTCGAGGAGGCACGCACGGCCTACCGCCATGCGGACGCCCAGGTGAAGGAACGGCTGACCGAGTTCACCGACGCTTCTCGCGAGCGGCAGGTGCTCGATCGCCTCAAGGAGAAGAAGAGGGATGCGGCCCTGCTGGAGCAGGCCGACCTCGACCGCAAGACAATGGACGCGATCGCGCTCTCGCGGTTCGTTCGGACCGACAAGCCGTCGCAAGGGAGCAGAGAGTGAAGAAGCTGTTGATACCGTTCGCAGTCGGAGCGGTGCTTGGTCTCGGAGGGAGCAGCGTCGCCGTCGGTTTCTTCGGCGGGGGCGATCCGTCTCTCACCGATAGCCTCGCCGCGGTCACGACAGACACCAAAATGAACGTGGCGCACGCCGACAGCTTGGCCGTGGGGGTCGAAGAGGCGCCCGATTCGATCGGCAACGGAATCGAGCCTACGCTCGACCTGTCCGACTCGATTCCTGCCGTGACGGGAGCGGCCGGTCCCGGAGCGGCCGGTGGCACGATGGCGCTGCCGGCGACGAACGGAACGGAGGCCGCAATGGAGCCGGCGCGCCTCGCCAAGCTGTTCGCATCGATGCAGGCGCGTGAAGCGGCGCGAGTGATGGAGCACATGGACGATTACGAGGTCCAGATCATCCTGACCCAGCTCGGGAACCGGGAGGCGGCTGCGATCCTCAGCAATCTCACACCCGAACGTGCGGCGGTGATCAGCCAAACGGTTATCAGGGGCGAAAGGAGCAACCAGTGACAGGATTGATCGGTTCCCTCGTCGGTGCGGCGTCGACCGCGGTGGAGCGGCTGGCGGGAACGCTGGCGCCGAGAACAGGAGGGGGAGGGCAGGGCGAGAACCCGGTCGGGGAATTCGCCGCGCTTCTCGCGACGATGTCGGGCTCGGGGAGGGTGAAGGGGGCGGGACCGGGCGTTCTGCGGGCCGCGGCCACGCCGGATCAGGAGCTCGCCGCCGAGGTCGACGCCGAGCAGGACGGCACCGAGGAGG
>JBBDRR010000047.1:0-9717 GCA_040905395.1 Gemmatimonadota bacterium | reverse complement strand
CTCGGGACGACGAGTCTGCGTGAGACGGGTGTCGCCACCCTGATATGCGGCGTCCCGCCCCCCTCCATGTCCTCGGGAGCGCCTGCCTGAAATCCCCGAAGTCTGGCCCCTCCCGCGAGTTGACAGTCCTCTGTCGCAACTCTAGTTTTGCCCGGCTGATACCGGTCCGCGCTCGACGCGGATCTACGAAATCATCGTCACTGCGGATTCATGGATAAGATTACGGTCGTAGGAGCGGGAAATGTCGGCGCCACGGCGGCGCAGCGCGTTGCCGAGAAGGAGCTCGCACGCGAGGTCGTGCTCATCGACGTCATCGAGGGAATTCCTCAGGGCAAGGGTCTCGACCAGTGGGAGACTGCGCCGATCGAGGGCTTCGACAGCCGTGTAATCGGTACCAACGGCTACGAGGAGGCCGCGGGCTCCGGGATCTTCATCGTCACGGCCGGCATCGCCCGCAAGCCGGGTATGAGCCGTGACGACCTCCTGAACACGAACGCGAAGATCGTCCGCGAGGTCAGCGAGAACATCAAGCGTGTCGCTCCCGATTCGATCATCATCGTCGTCAGCAACCCGCTGGACGTGATGTGCTTCGTCGCCAAGGAAGCGTCCGGCTTCCCGCGTCAGCGCGTCATCGGCATGGCCGGCGTGCTCGACACGGCGCGCTACCGCTCCTTCCTCGCGCTCGAGCTCGACATCTCCGTCGAGGACATCCAGGCGATGGTTCTCGGCGGCCACGGCGACACGATGGTCCCGCTCGTCTCCTACACGACCGTCTCGGGAATCCCGATCACCCAGCTCGTCCCGCAGGACCGGCTCGACGCGATCGTCGACCGTGCCCGGAAGGGAGGCGCGGAGATCGTCCAGCACCTGAAGACCGGCTCCGCCTACTACGCGCCTTCCGCGGCCGCGGTCCAGATGGCCGAGGCGATCGTCAAGGACAAGAAGCGGATCCTCCCCTGCTCGGCGTACCTCGAAGGCGAATACGGCATGAGCGGCCTCTTCCTGGGCGTTCCGTGCAAGCTCGGCCGCAACGGCCTCGAGCAGATCCTCGAGGTCGAGCTCACCGCGGACGAGCGCGCCGCTCTCGAGAAGTCCGCCGACGCGGTGCGCGAGCCGATGGCCGTTGTCGCCGGCTGAGCCGAAGCCGTGGGCGCAGCAGACCACGGCATTTCTTCGTCAGGCAAATTGCCCGGGAGAGCAGTGTCGACTATGACCACTGAGGTGCGCAATCGCGGAATCGGCACCGCCCTGCGCTACCGTGGACGGGAAGGGATGTGGACCTGGATGCTGCACCGGGCGACCGGGCTCGGCGTCCTCCTCTTCCTGATCATCCATGTCGTCGAGACTGCCGCGATCATCTACAGCCCCGAGTTCTACGACGAGGCACTCGGGCTCTACAAGCACCCGTTGTTCCGCTTCGCCGAGCTGCTCATCTTCTTCTCCGTGCTCTTCCACGCGGTCAACGGGCTGCGGATCATCGTCCAGGACTTCTGGCCGATCGTGATGGAGCGGCAGCGGCAGCTCGCGCTCGCGACCGCGGTCGTCGTCCTCGTCGCGATGCTCCCCGTCACCTGGATCATGGTGGCGCCGATCCTCGGCCTCGCCGAGGAGCCCGGAGTCGAGCGACACATCGAGCGCTGTACAGCCGTGCCGAGCGCGCCGGCATGTCTCGAGGTGTCCGAGTGAGCGCCGACGTGCAGGTCGACGTGCGCGGCGATGCGCGCAGCGGTGGGGGCTTCGAGCAGCCGGCAGGCGGGCGCGGTAGCTTCGAGGTCCTCTCCTGGTTCTTCATGCGCCTGTCGGGGCTCCTCCTCGTCTTCCTGGCACTCTATCACCTCGTCTGGTGGAACCTCGTCATCGGGGTGGAGCACCTGGACTCGCAGGTCGTCATCGAGCGCTGGGAGAACCCCCTCTGGCGCCTCTTCAACGTCGCTCTCGTCACCTTCGCCCTGCTGCACGGCCTGAACGGTGCTCGCTACAGCATCGAGGACTACATCCGGCACCGCGGTGCCCAGGTGGCGGTCAAAGCCATCGTCTATTCCATCGTGCTGGGTGCGCTCCTCGTCGGCGCGTTCGCCCTCCTGACCTTCGATCCGGCAACCTTCGCCGCCAACCGATGATCCACACCCACACCTATGACGCCCTGGTAGTGGGTGGCGGCGGCGCAGGCATGATGTCGGCGATCTATCTCTCGCGGGACAGCCGGATCAAGACCGCGGTCGTCTCCAAGCTCTACCCGACGCGATCGCATACGGGTGCGGCCCAGGGCGGGATCGGCGCGGCGCTCGGGAACCTCGAGGAGGACCACCCCGAGTGGCACGCCTTCGACACCGTCAAGGGCTCGGACTACCTGGGCGACCAGGACGCGATCGAGACGATGTGCCGCGAGGCGATCGACGTCATCATCGAGCTCGAGCACATGGGCCTCCCCTTCTCGAGGACGCCCGAAGGCAAGATCGCGCAGCGTCCGTTCGGTGGCCACACGCATCACCAGGGGCAGGGCCCCGTCCGCCGATCGTGCTACGCGGCCGATCGCACCGGCCACATGATCCTCCAGACCCTCTACCAGAACTGCATCAAGAACGGGGTCGAATTCTTCGACGAATTCCAGGTCGTCGACCTGATGCTCAGCGAGGGGCGGTGCGTCGGCTGCGTGGCGTACGAGGTCTCGACCGGCGACCTGCACATCTTCCACGCGAAGGCCGTCAACCTCGCGACCGGCGGCTTCGGACGGATCTTCTCCATCACCTCCAACGCCCACGCCAATACGGGCGACGGGCCGGCAGTGGCGCTCCGGCGCGGGATTCCGCTGGAGGACATGGAGTTCTACCAGTTCCATCCCACAGGCATCTACAAGATGGGGATCCTCATCACCGAGGGCGTGCGGGGCGAGGGCGGTGTGCTGCGCAACGACCACGGTGAGCGCTTCATGGAGCGGTATGCGCCGACGATGAAGGATCTCGCTTCGCGGGACGTCGTCGCCCGGGCCATCTACCGCGAGATGCGCGAAGGACGGGGAATCAATGGCAAGCGCTACGTCTACCTGGACGCGACGCACCTCGGCTCCGACGTCATAGAGAAGAAGCTGCCCGACATCGCCGATTTCTGCCGGACGTATCTCGGCGTCGATCCCGTGACGGAGCCGATGCCGATCCAGCCGACCGCGCACTACGCGATGGGTGGAATCCCCACCGACGTGGACGGCCGCGTCATCATGGACGACAGGGATTCCGTGCTGCCCGGCCTCTACGCCGCGGGCGAGACCGCATGTGTATCGGTGCACGGCGCGAATCGGCTGGGAACGAATTCCCTGCTCGATCTCGTCGTCTTCGGCCGCCGCTCGGGTCTGCACATGGCGAAGTTCTGCATGGAGAACGACCTCGGATCGGTCCCCGACGACCCCACCGCCGATGTCGCGGCGGAGCTCGAACGCATTCTGTCGATCACCGAAGGCGAACCCGCCGGCCGCCTCCGCGAGGAGCTGCAGGACACGATGATGGACAATGTCGGTGTCTTCCGCGAGGAGGAGGCGATGCGGGAAGCCTTCGAGAAGGTCCGTGAGCTGAAGCAGCGCTATCAGAGCGTCCTCGTCATGGACAAGGGCCGCCGCTTCAACACCGACCTGCTCGAGGCGTGGGAGTTGAAGAACCTGCTCGATCTCGCCGAGGTGACGGCCGCCAGCGCGCTCAACCGCAAGGAGAGTCGCGGTGCCCACTCACGTGAGGACTATCCGGATCGCAACGACGAGGAGTGGCTCAAGCATACCCTCGCCTCCTTCGACGACTCCGGTTCCATCCGCATCGCTTACAAACCGGTGACGATCACAAAGTTTCAGCCGAAGGAGAGGGTTTACTGATGCCGATCGTCACCCTGCGCGTGCAGCGGTTCAATCCCGAGGCCGACGAGAAGCCGGCCTACCGGGAATACTCCGTCGACGTCGAGCCCACCGACCGCGTTCTGGATGCGCTCAACTCCGTGAAGTGGTACCAGGACGGGACGCTGACGTACCGTCGCTCCTGCGCCCACGGCGTCTGCGGCTCCGATGCGATGCGGATCAACGGCGCGAACCGCCTCGCCTGTAAGGTCCTCATGCGGGACGTCGGCTCGAAGGTGACCGTGGAGCCGCTGATCGGGTTCAGCGTGATCAAGGACCTCGTCGTCGACATGGAGCCCTTCTTCGCGCAGTTCCGTTCCGTGCTTCCCTTCCTCATCAACGAGGATCGGCCGCCGGAGCGCGAGCGTATCCAATCCGTCGAGGACCGCGAACGATACGACGACACGACGAAGTGCATCCTGTGCGCGGCCTGTACCACCTCCTGCCCGTCCTTCTGGGCGGACGAGGGCTTCGTCGGCCCCGCGGCGATCGTGAACGCCCACCGCTTCATCTTCGACACTCGCGACAAGGCCGCGGGCGAGCGGCTCGGTATCTTGAACGAGCGGGAGGGCGTCTGGCGCTGCCGCACCATTTTCAACTGCACGGAAGCCTGTCCCCGCGAGATCAAGATCACCAAGGCGATCGGCGAGGTGAAGAAGGCGATTCTCTATCACCGGAGCGCGTGAGGCGCGCGACAGCCAGCGCGCCGCGACCGCCGAGGCAGCGGGAGAGCCACCGCCCCGACCCCCATGTCGCCCCGAACACCCCCGCATGACCTCCGCACCCGCTGCCCCCTCGATGCCCGAACGACTCGACGAAGCCCGCCGGATCCTTCAGCGCCACTGGGGGTTCTCCGACTTCCGCTCCGGGCAGGAGCAGGCGGTGGCGTCGATTCTGGAAGGTCGCGACACGGTTATCGTCATGCCAACGGGGGGCGGGAAGTCGATCTGCTATCAGGTCCCCGCACTTCTACTGGACGGGATGACGATCGTCGTCTCCCCACTCATCTCCCTGATGAAGGACCAGGTCGACCGGCTTCAGGAGGTGGGCATCTCCGCGCTCCTGATCAACTCGAGCCTCGGCGCGGCGGAGCTCTCGGACTACCTCGCGGCGGCGGACGCGGGAGAGGTGAAGCTCCTCTACGTCGCCCCCGAGCGCTTCGACAACGCCGGATTCCTCGAGCGGGCGGCGCGCTGGAAGATCTCCCTGCTCGCCGTCGACGAGGCTCACTGCGTGTCGCAATGGGGTCACGATTTTCGACCGGCATACCTCCGGATCGGCGGGGTTCGTCCGGTGCTCGGAAAGCCGCCGATCGCCGCGCTCACGGCAACGGCGACGCCGGAGGTCAGGCGCGATATCGAGAAACAGCTCGTGCTCGACTCGCCCCGCTCCTTCGTCACCGGCTTCGATCGGCGCAACCTCACCTGGAGCGTGCGTCGGGTAAAGAACGACTCCGAGAAGGACAGGCACCTGCTGACGCTTGTGCGTGCGCACGAGGGCTCCGCCATCGTCTACGCGTCGACACGGAAAAACGTCGACGCCCTCACGGCGCTCCTGCGCGGCGTCGGCCTCCCGGCCGTCGGATACCATGCCGGCCTTCCCGACGCCGAGCGTAAGGCGCTGCAGGACGCATTCATGTCCAGCCAGGCCCGCGTCGTCGTGGCGACCAATGCGTTCGGCATGGGCATCGACAAGCCCGACGTGCGGATCGTCGTCCATTACGACATGCCCGGCAGCCTGGAAGCGTACTACCAGGAAGCGGGCCGTGCGGGGCGCGACGGAGACCAGGCGGAGTGCGTGCTGCTACACGCCTACAAGGACAGGTTCACGCACGAGTTCTTCATCGAGCAGACTCACCCGCCGAGGAAGGTCATCGAGGAAACGCTCAGTGAGTTGCGTTCGCGCGCGGACGAGGACGGCGTGGTTCGTAGCTCCTCCGCCGAGATCGGACGCGCGGTGACCGCGGGCAAGGGGGACCGACAGGTCTACTCGGCGCTGCGTATCCTCGAGCAGCAGGGCTTTGTCGCCGGCACGCGAGCGGGAACCGGCGAGATGGTCGGCGTTATGCGCCTCGTCGCCTCGCCCGGCCGGATCCGCGAGGAGCTGAGCGATCCCGAACGCGCCGAGGATCTGCGCTTCCTCAGGCGGCTCTGGAAGCTGGCGGGCGGGGAAGTGATCCACCGAGGCGTGAGCCTGCCTCCGCGCGAGGTGTACCGGGCTGGAGGCGGGCGTGTCCGCGCGCACGAGATCATCGGCAGGCTCGCCCGTGAAGGATACCTCGAGTGGGACGAGCGGCTCGCCGACGGCCTGATGCTTCTCGATCGCCATACCCCCATCGCCCGCCTTCCAATCGACTGGCGCGCGTTGGAACGCCGTCGTAAGAACGACACACGTAAGCTGCAGGAAATGCAGGGTTACGTTTACACCAAGGGCTGTCGCAGGGCCTTCGTGCTCCGCTACTTCGGAGAGGAGGGAGTGAGCGGCGAATGCGGTGCGTGCGACACGTGCACCGGCGAGGCGGTGACTCCGCCGCCTTCCTCCGAACGCCAACGCTCTCGCCGCACCCGCGGCGCCGTCACCGCCAGGTCCACCTCGAGCTTCGCCAAATCCGCCGATCCGGCTCTCCTGGACGAGCTGAAGCGCCTCCGCTCCCGGCTCGCCAGAGACGCCAAACTCCCCTCTTACTGCGTTTTCAACGACGCGACGTTGGGGGAGATGGCTTCCTCATCGCCCACATCGGAGTCCGAGATGCTCGACGTCAAAGGCGTCGGCCCGGCCAAATTCCAGAAGTATGGATCCGCCTTTCTCGACCTGCTCCGTGAGCACCGTGCCGCCGGCTGAACCCCCGTCTTCCCTTTCCGCTCTGCACCCGCCGCGGTAAGTTTTATGCAGGAGCCGGGGGCCGATTGTCCCCACTCCCTTCTCGCGGACGCGGCTATGCAGCGGTATTTCGACGAAAATCACCGGATGATTCGCGACATGGTTCGCGAATTCGCTCGCAACGAGATCGCCCCCGTCGCGAGAGAGCTGGATCGGACCGGTGACTTTCCGTGGGATAACGTGAAGAAGATGGGGGAGCTGGGGCTCCTCGGCGTTCCCTGGAACGAGGAGCTTGGCGGCGCCGGGATGGACACGATCAGCTATATGATCACCATCCACGAGCTCGCGAAGGTCGATGCATCGCACGCGATCACGGTGTCCGCGCACACGACGCTCGGGACTTCCCCCATCGTCGTCTTCGGAACCGAGGAGCAGCGACGACGCTACGTGCCGCTCCTCGCGACGGGTCGTGTTCTCGGCGGTTTCGGGCTCACCGAAGCCGGCGCCGGCTCGGACGCCGCCGCCACGCAGACCACTGCCGTCCGCTCCGACGGCGGCTGGATCCTGAATGGCAGCAAGGTCTTCATCACTCACGGCGGAGTCGGCGAGGTTTTCGTCGTCACCGCGATGACGGATCGAGAGAAGGGATCGCGCGGCATCACCGCGTTCATCGTTACCAAGCCGACGTCCGATCTCGACACCGCGAGAGAGATCGGCATCGGACACTCGGACGAGCTCGACTTCATCGACGGCGTCAGGGCGGGCAAGAAGGAGGACAAGATGGGCTGGCGCGCGTCGGATACGCGCGAGCTCATCATGGAGGACGCGTTCGTACCCGATGAGAACGTTCTCGGCGAACTCGGTGCCGGCCTAGGAAACTTCCTGAAGACCCTGGACTCCGGCCGGATCGGTGTCGCCGCGCTTTCCTTGGGAATCGCCGAGGGTGCCTACGAGCAGGCGGTTGCTTATGCGAACGAGCGCCGGCAGTTCGGACAGCGGATCAGCGAGTTCCAGGGCATCCAGTTCATGCTTGCCGACATGGCGACGGGCATCGAAGCGGCAACGCACCTCGTTTACCACGCGGCGTGGCTGAAGGAAAACGACCAGCCCTTCTCGCGCGAAGCTTCCATGGCGAAGCTCTTCGCATCGGAGCTGGCGATGCGTACGACGACTACGGCCGTGCAGATCCACGGCGGATACGGATACACGAAAGAGTACCCTGTCGAGCGGATGATGAGGGACGCGAAGATCTGTGAAATCGGCGAAGGCACCAGCGAGATTCAGCGCCTGGTGATCGCCCGCGACCTGCTCCGCCGCTTCGACGGGGCGCAGGGGTGACGAACTTGGTGTGGAACGGAATTTCTGAACGTGAGGTGACCGGGACCGGATCGGACCGCCCTACATCGCCGGGGGTGCGGCGGTGAAGCGCGAGATCCTGATGAACACCACGGCCAACGAGACACGGGTCGCCATTCTCGAGGATGACGACCTGGTCGAGCTGATGGTCGAGCGTCCCGATTCGAACCGGCTCGTCGGTGACATCTATCTGGGCCGGGTCGAGGCGGTTCTACCCGGCATCCAGGCGGCGTTCGTCGATATAGGCACCGACAAGGCCGCCTTCCTCCACGTCTCCGACGTGGCCCTCGAGGACGACGCCTCCGACGACGACGACGAAGACGATGCATCGGACGCTGGCGACAACGGCGGTGGCGGTCGCCGCGCTCGTCGGTACCCACCCATTCAGGACCTCGTCCAGAAGGGCGAGACCCTGCTCGTTCAGGTATCGAAGGAGCCGATCGGAACGAAGGGGCCACGCGTCACGGCTCACATTTCCCTGCCGGGCCGATTCCTCGTATACATGCCGCAGTCAGACCACGTCGGCGTCTCCCGGAAGATCGAGGACCGCGAGGAGCGAGCGCGCTTGCGAAGTCTCGCGAAGGAGATCCTTCCGAAGAACGCAGGCGGGGTGATCGTTCGGACGGTGGGCGAGGAGCTCACGAGAGAAACCTTCGAGCGTGAGCTGAAGTCGCTTCTCTCCACCTGGAAGCAGATACAGCGGCGCTCGGGTCGCGCCCGCGCCCCGGCTTCGATCCATCGTGAGGCCAAGCTCACGAAGGGCATCATTCGCGACCTCTTCTCCGGCAAGGTCGACTCCCTCACGATCGACAGCGCACCGGTCTTCGAAGAGGTTAGGAACTACCTGGATCAGGTCGATCCCTCTCTCATCGAGCGAGTCAAGCTCTTCGAGGAGCCGGTCCCACTCTTCGATCACTTCGAGATCGAGGCCGAGATCCACGAAGCCTTTCAGCGGAAGGTGCCGCTCTCTTCCGGTGGGTACATCATCATCGAGCCGACTGAGGCCCTGGTCTCGATCGACGTGAACACCGGACGCTATACGGGGAAGAAGGACCCCGAGAAGACGATCCTGCGCACCAATATGGACGCCGCCAAAGAGATCGCTCGACAGCTCCGGCTCCGCGACATCGGCGGGATCATCGTCTGCGACTTCATCGACATGGAGTCCAAGCAGAACCGGGAGAAGGTCCTGCAGGAGCTGCGGACCTATCTCGCGAGGGACCGCGCGCGCACGAAGGCGTTCCAGGTGTCCGATCTCGGCTTGATCGAGATGACCCGGCAGCGTGTCCGGCCTTCGCTGTACCAGTCACAGACGCGCACCTGCCCCTGCTGCTCCGGATCTGGCCGGATCTTCACACCGGAGACCGTCGTGCGCCGGATCCAGCGCTCCGTGCGCCGCGCCACGACCGAGGGCCGCGAGAAGTCACTCGAGATCAGGGTGCATCCCGAGATCGCCCTCTACATCCTCGAGGACGAGCCTGGCTTCATGAGGAACCTGGAGAAGGAAAGCCGGATGAAGCTCAACCTGCGGGATGATCCCCTGATGCAGCAGGACGAGTTCCGCCTCCTCGCCGGACCCGGACGCCAGGACGTGACGCAGCGGTTCGCTCTCGGCTGACGGGTAGGCTGCGCCGGGTGCGCCCGGGAGATGAAAGCAGCGCCGGCAC